>JAADHC010000054.1 GCA_013152085.1 Chlorobiota bacterium | reverse complement strand
AATTGTACATATTTTTCAAAATCAGGGATGGTCACATCAGCGTCCAGCCCAGCATACCGTTCCTCCAGGTTTTGCCTGACCGTAACGGGATCCAGGTATGTAGCATTATTTACAAGGGTATTTCCCAGCGCCAGGCTGTCCAGGCTTCCGTCCTCCCTGATATCGCGGCCCACATCGGCCAGCAATTCCGAAAGTCCGGCCACCGGAAGGTTTCCCTGCAGGATCAGGGATATCGCCAGCAAAACGGCATTGCCGTCACCGGCAAGGGTAATATCCAGGTTTTCCGGCGAGGCAATATCAGGCATTTCAATTCCGAAAATTTTTAAGATCTCCGACTCTGCCTGTTGTTTTGCCCCGGAAAAAGAGGAGCCGTTGTCCATCAGGTATTCAACCCTGCTTTTCTCAAGCGTGGTAAGTATATTGACATTCAATGATGTTTTTCCGGAAAGGTCGGCCAGCGCATAGAGGGGCAGACGGGCTGCGGAATTCTCATTTTTCACCTCATTGAAATAAAAACCGTCGGCTTTCAGCTCCACAACGGAGGACGACAGAGAAATATTCTCAAACGCAAAGGATCCTTGTGTTGTCAAGGATCTGCGTAGTAAAAACTCTGCCCGTCGGGTTAAGGTCTTCAGACATCTCAGACAGGGTGATCTCCGTCCCGTTCAGGAAAGGGCCTTTCTGAACATAACCGTCAAGATGATCAACGGTAACCTGATCATGATTGCATGCCGTTATGAACAATAATGAAAAAAGGATGGAATAAACTGAAAAAGTTTTCATCTGTTAAAGTTTATGTATTTACAAAACCAGGCGCATAATTCCTGTATAGATTACACAACACTGCTACCCGGGAACAGTACCCGGCTACACAGGCCAATCATTATTTTCGTCCAGTTTGTCTCGTGCCCGGAACCGGGCCCCATCAATCAAATTCAATTCTATGTATTTTTCCCCAGATTTCCAAATTATTTGCCGGTTTTTTTCGCGAGCAAAGAAAGAGAGAGAGAGGAGTCTAAGTATCTGTATATTAATACATATTAACTTTATTTAAAATCATTATAAATTTATCCCGGATTGCACATCAGGAGGCTCAGAATGAGCTGAACCCATAAGCTTATCCACCTTCATCCCGGTCTGCCGGGATTACGGTGGACAAGGGTTGGGTTAATCCTGGTAAAAGATCATAATAAGCCTGAGGTATTTTGGAACCTATAAATAAGATTTAGAACCTATCTCGGCCGGTAGTATCAATATATGGCTTTTAAAATGAATTTCGAACTTTTGACAAAGAATGAAAACCCAAAAGGAAATATTTTCTTTTATACAGCAAACGGAATAAGTGGTTCTCCGGCACGTTATATTTTTGTAATTTCGAACAAATTTTTTCACACATGCGGGCATTGCTGGCAAAGGAGATTTCGGGATTTTTCAGTACGCTGACAGGATATATCGTTGTTGTGGTTTTTTTACTGATGACCAGCCTGCTGCTGTGGATCTTCCCCGGCAACATGAACATCCTTGACGGCGGATATGCTTCGATGGATTCGTTTTTTATGCTGGCGCCCTGGATCTTTCTTTTCCTGGTACCGGCCATCACCATGCGCACCTTTGCCGAAGAAAAACGCTCCGGTACCATGGAGTTGCTCTCTACGCGTCCGGTTACCGACTTTCAGATCATCTTTGCCAAATATACTGCCGGTGTTATCCTGGTACTGCTATCCTTCCTTCCCACCCTGATTTATGTCATTTCCCTTTATTTTCTGGGAAACCCCAAAGGCAACCTGGATATGGGTGGCATCTGGGGTTCATATACCGGGCTGCTCTTTCTCACCCTGATCTATACAGCCATCGGTATCTTTTCATCATCTCTCACCGACAATCCCATCGTTGCTTTTCTACTGGCTGTCTTCCTCAGCTTTATCATGTTTATGGGATTTGATTTTCTCAGTTCTGCCACTTCACTGCAAACGGTCAACCTGCTGGTGGCCCGTGCCGGCATCAACGAACATTATGTATCCATGAGCCGCGGTGTACTTGACAGCCGTGACATTATTTATTTTCTCAGTGTGATCGCACTGTTCCTGCTGTTTACCAAATTTAAAATGGAGAGCCGGAAATGGTAATGAAGCCGAAGAAACATATGAACACCGGAACAGCGGTACCGCATACGGGAAGCGTGCTGCTGCGAAAGAATCTGGCCAGCCTGGTTGTTACTGTGGCGGTTATTGCGATCGTCGGATGGATATCCTCTCAATGGTTTTTCCGTATCGACCTCACTACCGACAAGCGATACACACTGCATGACAAAACAAAGCATATCCTGAAAAACCTGGACATTGATGTATATATCCAGGTATTCCTCGACGGAGAGATGCCGGTAGGATTCAAACGTATGCAAAATGCTGTCCGGGACATGCTCACCGAATTTCAGGCGTATGCCGGCAGGCACCTGACCTATAAATTTACCAACCCTTCGGATGATAATCCGGCAGCACGGCAAAAGATCTACAATGAACTTTACCGCAAAGGTCTGCGTCCCACCGATGTACAGGCCAAAGACAAAGAAGGGGGCACCTCCTCAAAAATACTCTTTCCCGGAGCGCTGGTCAATGTCAACGACCAGGAAATGGCCGTGAATTTCCTCAACAACAACCCTACCCTGCCGGCGAGCGTCAACCTGAACCACAGCATCGAAGGCATTGAATACAACCTCATCCTGCCGGTGCATAACCTCACCACGGATACCATTTTTAAAGTTGCCTTTACCGAAGGCCATGGAGAACTTCCCGAACCGGAGGTGGAGGATATCCAGAAAGAGCTTGCCCGGTTTTACACTATCGACCGCGGAGTAATAGGCGGTAAGCCGGGGATACTCGACAACTATGCCGCAGTGATCATAGCCAAACCCTCCAAGCCTTTTTCCGAGGCAGATAAATTCGTACTCGACCAGTACCTGATGCACGGCGGAAAGATCCTCTGGTTACTCGACCGCGTTGCTATCGATGCCGACAGTCTGATGTATGCCAGTTTTACCTTCGGCCTCCCGCAGGACCTGAATCTGGACGACCTTTTGTTTAAGTACGGTGTGCGGATTAATCCATCGCTGATCCAGGATGTCCGCTGCTCCATGATCCCGGTAAATACAGCCATCCGGGGGAATGCACCACATTATGTCCCGGCGCCGTGGCTTTACTATCCCTTACTGGAACCACAGAATCATCCGGTATCGCGAAACCTAAATCTTGTTCAGGGCAGGTTCGTCAATCCGCTCGACACGGTGTCGGGCAACGGATCGATAAGAAAAGAGATCCTCCTGACAACCTCGGATTACTCGAGAATTCTCGGAGCACCCCTGATGGTCAATCTCGAAGAGATCAGGACCCCCCCGAAACAGGAAGCGTTCAATGCTCCCCATATCCCTGTGGCAGCTTTGGTGGAAGGAACATTCGAGTCGGCTTTTAAGAACAGGATGCCTGAAGCAGTAGTCCCCGGATACCAGGGGAAAATCAAAAAAGAGAGTGTGCCGACACGGATGATCGTTGTAGCCGACGGGGACATTATCCGCAATGACGTGCGGATGTCCGGAGATAAGGTGGTTGCCCTGCCACTGGGCCAGGACCGGATCACGCAGCAAACATACGGCAACAAGGATTTTATCGTTAATGCCGTCAACTATCTTGTTGATGATCAGGGGTTGCTCGATCTCCGCAGCCGTGAATTTAAACTTCGCCTGCTGGACCGGACAAAGATATTACAACAACGTACACGCTGGCAAATCATTAACAGTCTCGGGCCATTGGTTATCATTCTATTGTTAGGATTCCTGATCCGGATCGGAAGAAGGAAAAAATATGCCGGGTAGTTCATGATGAAGCGTACGGTACGAAATATTTTTATGGTCATTGTTGCAGCAGGACTGATCACCGCGGTTTCCCTTCATTTTCGTAAATCCCGGGAAACCTCATTTTCATTGCAGGATACCGGCAAGCTGACACGTATTGAACTCCGGACAGACACTTCCCGGCTGTTGCTGGAGAAAAAAGATGGCCGCTGGCTGGTAAACCGGCAGTTTCCGGTCAGGAAAGAAGCCGTAAAATACATGCTCCACACACTTGAAAAGATTGAGATCAAATCGGCAGTATCAGGGAAGGCACTGCAAGAGGTACTGGATGATACGGCAGCACAGACTGTGCAGGTCAGGTGTTACCGTCATCTCCTGCCGGTAAGATCTTTCCGGTTTATCCTGACCACGCGCAATCCATGGGGAAATGTAATGTCAAAACCCGGGTCAAAACATTATTTTACCGGCTATGTTCCTGGGGATGAAACGCTAACGGGCTATCCTTTTACCACCAACCTGTACTATTGGCGCAGCCATGAAGTTTTTCACTTCCTGCCCGGAGAAGTACAGGAAGTCAGACTTCTTTACCTGCAGCATCCGGAGAAAAGTTTTGAAGCCGGCACTGATACTTCCGGACACTGGTTTTTCAGGCTTTTTCAGGGAGATATTCCCCCGGATGTATCCATAGACACTTCGCGGATTCAGCGTTATCTCAGCTATTTCCAGGCGTTGTCCTTTGATGATTTTGCCTGGCGGATTCCTGCCGCAAAGAGAGTTAAGATCATGCAACAACCGGCTTTGTACCTCCTTGAAATCATTTCAGACAGTGGTGATACCATCCGGATCAGGACGATACCCAGGAAACCGGACACTGCCCCTGAAGGAACCGGCACACCCTCCTTTGATCCTGATATTACCTGGGCGTTTATTGAACCGTTGCACGACCTCGTGATCCTGAAGTACTACAGGATAGATACGTTTATAAAGGAACCGGAATATTTTTACACCCGGAGAAAGTAGAACCGGATTTCAACATTTTTCATTCTCAATACCTCAATTTACATTTTTCCGCATTAATCATTTTTTCCAACCAACCCCTGATGAAAAATAGTACAAATGACAATTGTGATACTGAACTTTTTTTTGTATTATTGATACCCTGTTTACAAGGTCAATTAACGAATAAAAATAAAATTCAGACTTATGAAATTTGTTGTTTCCAGTTTAGATCTTCTTCATCATTTACAGGCTGTTAGCCGGGTCATCAGCACCAAGAACACCCTTCCCATCCTGGATAATTTCCTGTTCCGGCTTGAGGATAATATCCTGCGGATCACTGCTTCGGACCTGGAAACCACGCTGGTTACCCAGATGAAGCTTGAAAACACCTCAGACGAAGGAAGTATTGCTTTGCCTGCCAGGATCCTTAATGAAACCCTGAAGGAATTTGGTGAAGAACCCCTGACCTTTGAGGTAAACCTCGAAACACTGGGGGTGGTCATCCTGTCTGAGAAAGGAAAATACAACATTGTAGGCTCACGTGCCACTGATTTTCCGCAGGCCCCCACGATCAAGACACAGATAAAAACAACCCTTGAAGTGGATGCCGAAGTATTGTTTCATGGCATCACACGGACCATCTTTGCCACCGCAAATGATGACCTGCGCCCGATCATGAATGGTATTTTCTTTGAGATGGATACCGGCAATACGACCATGGTTGCCAGTGATGCACACAAACTGGTACGCTATACACGTAAAGGGCTGGGAGCCGATAAAGAAGCGTCATTTATCCTGCCGAAAAAACCGGCATCCCTGCTGAGAAATATCCTTCCAAAGGAAGAAAACAAGGTAATTGTCGAATTTGATGATAAAAATGCCGCTTTTACGCTCAGTGATTATAATCTTGTCTGCAGGCTTGTCGAAGGAAATTATCCCAGCTACAATTCCGTAATTCCGCAGGAAAATCCCAATAAACTACGTGTAGGACGGACAGAGCTGATCAACACGTTGAAAAGGGTTTCGGTTTTTTCCAACCAGGCCAGCAACCTGGTTAAATTCGAAATCGCCGGCAATCAGCTCACATTATCGGCACAGGATATCGATTTTTCAGTATCCGCCCGCGAATGGCTCAGCTGCCAGTATGAAGGGACAGATATGGAGATCGGTTTCAAATCGGTATTCCTGCTTGAGATCCTGAATAATCTGCCGGGAGAAGAGGTGATCTTTGAACTTTCCGATCCAACAAGAGCCGGGATTATCCTGCCTGCAGAACCTGAATCGGAAGATGACGACATCCTGATGCTTTTGATGCCGATGATGATCGGTGCCTGATATCCCGTACATTATATTGAAACATCCTGAACCATTGAAATAATCCCCCTGTTAACCCCGTGTGGGGCGATAACCTTTTTTATTATGAAGCTTTTTTTAAAAAACCCGCTGGCTTTCTTTGACCTGGAAACCACAGGGCTCGACATCAGCAAAGACCGTATTGTGGAAATCGCCGTTCTGAAAATCGATCCGGGTGGGAAAAAAGACAGTTTAAGGATGTTAATTAACCCCACCATTCCTATCGACCCGAAGGCTTCGGCTATTCATGGGATTAAGGATGAAGACGTGGAAGATGCTCCGACATTTCCGCAAATAGCCAGAAACCTTGCACATTTTATCGAAGGGTGTGATCTGGCAGGATATAACTGTAACCGGTTTGACATCCCCATGCTTGCGGAAGAATTCCTGCGGGCCAATATCGATATCGACCTGAAAAAAAGAAAAGTTATTGATGTGCAGGTACTTTTTCATAAAATGGAACAGCGTACACTGGCTGCCGCCTATAAGTTTTATTGCGACCAAAACCTTGAAAATGCACACACTGCCGAAGCGGATACCCAGGCAACTTTCGAAGTGCTTGAAGCACAAATTGACCGGTATAACCTGAAAAACGATATTGACTTCCTTTCAGGATTTACCGCTTATTCGCGTTTTGTTGATTTTGCCGGGCGGATTATTTATAATGACAAAAAAGAGGAGGTTTTTAATTTTGGAAAATATAAAGGACAGAAAGTTACCGATATATTAAAAAAAGACCCTTCGTACTATTCATGGATAATGAATGGTGATTTTCCGTTATACACCAAAAAGATTCTTACCGAAATTAAAATCAAAACCACACAAAATCAACCTTCATGAAAATCATCTGCATCGGCCGTAATTATATCGAGCATGCAAAAGAGCTCAATAACCCGGTTCCGAAAGAGCCGGTATTTTTTATGAAACCCGATTCGGCATTGATCCGCAACAATAAACCGTTTTTCCTGCCTGATTTTTCCAATGAGGTGCATCACGAAATTGAGCTGGTACTGAAAATCGACCGGCTGGGAAAAGCCATTGAGGAAAAATTCGCACACCGCTATTTTCATGAGGTGGGTATCGGTGTGGATTTCACCGCACGTGACCTGCAACGGGTTGCCAAGGAAAAAGGATTACCCTGGGAAAAAGCCAAGGCTTTTGACGGATCAGCCCCGCTGGGCGGGTTCCTGCCCGCAGATACACTCCCCGACCCCATTACGTTCCGCCTGGATATTAACGGGAAAACGGTGCAGCAGGGAACGACCGCCGACCTTATCTTTTCTTTTGACCGGGTTATCGCCTACATTTCCCGTTTTATCACCCTGCGCACCGGCGACCTGATTTTTACCGGAACCCCGGCCGGTGTCGGACCGGTAAAACGGAACGACCGCCTGCAGGGATATATCGGTGACCGGTTATTGCTGGATTTTGTGGTGAAGTAGTTCAGGATTCCCGGTTCCCGCTCCCGGAAAACAATAAATCTCCGTATTAACCTTAATCGCACGATTACAGCGGGGATATACGCTGCCGGTGTAATTCACGCTTGTCAGTGATTCCTCCCGCATAATTTTCCGATTTCAATAACTACGTAATTAATTAAAATTATCTACGTAGATAAAATATTTTATCTACGTAGATAATTATTATAACTGCCGGATTAGGATACCGGCACCTGTTTGTCTCCGTCACCTGTTCCGGGGATCGTGACCGCCTGCAGGTTTAAAAGTGACCGGGAAAAGGTGTTTTTCCGGCACCGGCCTGCCGGCAAGGGTTGCCGGCACCCAGCGGGGCGACGCGTTGATGACCCGGATTGCCTCTTTGTTAAGCACGGTATCGGCACTTTCCATTATTTCAGGATTGATGATATTACCGGACGTATCCACCGTAAAACCAACCATCACGGTATAGGATTCTTCGCCCTTCTTGATGGAATCGGGAACGTGCAAATTCTTAGTGATATAATCGCCGAAATCCCTGTATTTCTCAGACACAAATATTGCAACGTTTTTTTCAGGTATATTACCGACACTTTCTACCTTTACCCGTTTCGCTGATTTCGCGGTTACCGGAATTGTCTTTGATACGGTACCGATTTGATAACCGAGTGTCTCCTGCGTACCGGTAGCTTCACCCCTGAATACAATGCCTGTCACCTTTTCAGGCTGACGGATATCCCTGCCCTTAAAAGCATCAGAAAGCACTTCTGTTTCACCGGGAACTGCTTCCACTTCTCTAACCGCCTCTGCTCTCCGGATGGTAACTGACGGTTCAGGCACCGGCTTTTCCCCCGTTACCTGCGGAGTCTTTTTTACGGTCTTCAATTGCTCCGGTTCCTTCTTTTCCGGAGGTTCTGTTCCGGAAGTCTCCGTAACGTTTTTCCGGAGCATTTCAGGCGCAGGAGATGCCGTATCCGGAAGAAGCTTTTCCTGATCTGCCAGGCTTTGGACCGGCCTGTTCCTGTACAGACTGATCACAGAAAGAATGCCGGCCAGGATCATAATGGAAGCGGCTGCTGCCATGAAAGGATAAATCCTTTGTATTTTCCTTCTTCCCAGGGATTTACGCATACGGACATTCCCCTTTACCCTTTCCTTCAACCGGGAAACATGTTCCTGCAGCAGCACTGTATCATCATGGATTCGGATCCCTTCCAGGGCATCCCGGCACAGCGGACACGCCTTGATATGGGCAGTAATATGCTCACGAACTTCCCCGGAAAAACCGCCACGGGCATATTCGTAAAGTGCTTCCTCACGGATGCATCCCGAGGGTAGAAAGATATGTTCTTCAGGCCTTTTCATCATTTTGTTGCAACATCATTTTCAGGTTTCGTTTACCATTTTGAATATGACTCTTTATACTATTCAATGACATTCCCGTAATATTCGCAACTTCCCTGTAAGATTTATCTTCAAAATAAAACAATCTCAGGCATTTCTGTTGCTCCTCCTTCAATCCGTTCAGTGCATTTTCCATTGCGATCCGGTTTTTCTCCTTCCCATCATGATGATGCAAATCTTCCGGATTTTCCATAAACGACGCCGGGATTTCAGCAAAAGTAACTTCGCGGTTTTTTCCCCCCGGGCCAAACCGTCTCAATTTCATCAGGCAGTGATTTGAGGACACCCGGTGCAACCATGCGGGAAAATTATCGATTCTATGTCGTAACAAAAGATCAAACAGGGATTCAAAGATTTCCATAACCGCATCCTCTGCCGATGCTTCATTCTTCAGATATTTCAGGCAAACCCCGTAAACAAGATGCACATAGCGGTCGAAAAGCAGACCGATCAGTTCGGGATCGCCGGTTTGACGGTACCTGTTCATCAGTTTACTATCCGGGAAGGTTGCCCCTTTCCGTTCCGTTTTTCTATAGAGAAAAGCAAAAAGCAATGACGGTGTTTTTTGTTTGCAATTTAATCTATCTCTCAATGAGTTACAAACATCAGGCCAATTTTTTCCGATACGGTTTATGGAATTTCACCGGACATTGCATCATGATAATGAAGACACGGCAATGATGCCGTAAAATAATCCGGGATAATCCGGAACCAATGTTCAACCAAAATACAAATACGATGAAAACAAAAAAAGAAATGAGACGAATCAAACATTTTCTGATGTTTATGGCAGGGTTAATCCTCACCGGGTTACCCTTAAAAGCACAGTATGAAGAAACAACGGATAAAACGTCATCTCCTTACTTTTTTATCCGGAACGGTGATCCGGATACGGAATGTTTTCCCCTGAAGGCAACATCGGCCGAAGTATCCATTTCGGGTGTCATTGCTGATGTTCATCTTTTTCAAACCTATCGCAACGAAGGGAAAAAGACCATCGAAGCGATCTATATCTTTCCGGCATCGTCACGGGCAGCGGTATACCATATGGTTATGCATATCGGTGAACGGGAGATTACAGCTGTTGTCCAGCCCAGGGATCTCGCCCGGCAGAACTATGAAGCTGCAAAACGAAACGGACAGACCGTCTCACTCCTTGAGCAGGAACGTCCGAATATTTTCACCATGAATGTTGCCAATATCCTTCCCGGGGATGAGGTTAATGTGGAAATGCATTATACCGAACTGCTGATCCCGGAAAACAATATTTATTCATTTGTTTTGCCTGCTGTCGTCGGGCCGCGATATACCGGGAAAGACGGGCAGGGGAGAAACACAGATCCCTGGGCCGCCAATCCTTACCTGGAAGAGGGAGTAACTCCTGAATATTCCTGGGAGGTTAAGGTTCAGATCACCGCCGGGATGCCGATCAAAGCATTACACAGTCCTTCACATGAGATCATTACGGCATTCAAAGGCCGTTCTGCAGCGTCAGTATGGCTGAAAAACAAAGAAGCATTCCAGGGAGACCGCGATTTTATCCTGGAATACCGCCTGGCAGGAAACAGGATCGAGACGGGATTATTGTTGTACCGGGGTAAGGAAGAAAACTTTTTTCTGGCGATGGTACAGCCTCCGGTAAGTATCAGGCCGGAGATGATCCCTCCGCGTGAATACATTTTTATCGTTGATATTTCCGGTTCGATGCACGGTTTTCCACTGGATATTTCCAAAAAGCTGATGAAGGAACTGACCGGGGAACTTGGGCCGGCCGAACGTTTTAATATCGTCACCTTTGCCGGCGGATCTGCGACGTTTGCCTCTTCACCGGTACTGGCAACCGGGGAAAACAAGGCAAAAGCCCTGGCCTTTATAAACAGCCTGCAGGGAAGTGGCGGCACAGAATTGCTGCCTGCGATCAGGAAAGCCATGAGCATCCCTGCCGGTGAAGGATTTGCGCGAAGTTTTGTGATCCTCACCGACGGTTATGTCACTGTAGAAAAGGAGACCTTTGCCTATATCCGCAACCATTTGAACGATGCCAACTTTTTTGCCTTTGGTATTGGATCCTCGGTAAACCGTTATCTGATCGAAGGGATTGCCCATGCCGGGATGGGAAAAGATTTCGTAGTCATAAAGCCGACCGAAGCTGCAAAAGCTGCCAAACAGTTCAAGGCTTATGTTTCCACACCTGTACTCACCGGTATCAGGGTTAGTTATAAAGGGTTTACAGTAAATGATCAGATTCCCGGGGATATACCTGATCTGCTCGGAGCAAGACCATTGATCTTTTTTGGAAAATGGAACGGGGATCCTGCCGGAGAGATCAGGATCACAGGAAACGGATCGAAATTCAGCACAACACTGAAGGTTTCCGGGAGAAAACCGGCAAAGGGAAATGCCGTCCTGGCGTACCTGTGGGCACGTGAAAAAATACGTATACTGGATGATTTCGGAGATTACCGTACAGATGAAAAAGAACAAAAGGAAGAAATCACTGCACTGGGATTAAAATACAATCTTCTTACCCGCTTTACTTCTTTTATTGCGCTTGACTCAGAAATCAGGAACACTTCAGGAGAATTTTCAACCGTAGTTCAGCCTCTGCCCCTGCCCCAGGGTGTAAGCAACTATGCTGTGGGTTCGGCCATAGGAAAGAAATCTCTTCGGTTTTATGGTAGTTCTCCTGCCCCAAACCGGTCAGGATCGTCTGAATTCACTGTTTATGAAACAGAATTAACAGATAATTTATTACCGGAGATGGAAGGGAAAACCATTCACGCATTTAAACCGGTAACATTTAAAGGAGGACCGGATGCACTGAAAAACTTTCTGAAAAGCAACGTGATTATTCCTGAAGATCTGAAAATACAAGGCGTTCACGGGGTGGTTTTTGCCAGGGTATTCATTGACAGTGAAGGTAAAGTTGAAAAAATCGTGATTGTGCGTTCACTTAATCCTGCAGCTGACAGGGAAGCCAGGCGTGTATTGAAACAAACCTCCGGATTGTGGCAACCGGCACGGCAAAACGGAAAAAAAGTCAAAGCAAGTATCGTTATTCCCGTAAAATTTCAAGTAAGGAAAACCTCTTAACTCCGCTTTATTAAAGCAGCCCGGTAAACGCCGGGTTGTTTTAATGATCTTGTTCAACAGGTAAGGGAACCGCCATGTAAAGGCTGTAAACAGGATAGCGCCGGTAACTTTTTTCCATGTAGTGCGAGTTCTCATAAATAAACCGTAACTGTGCATAACGGTTTGCGGCAAATACCGTATCCGTTTTTCGCCGCTGTTCGAATTGCGACTTAAGGGCAGAATCCTCAGCCAGGACTTCTGCCGCTTTTTTCTCGAATGTTGATGGGGAGAAATACTCACGCTGATCCAGTATCTCATCAAAAAAATTCCAGCTGAAATAAGAATCCGGCGCATCCGGTTCCAGCGTTTCAACGATGTATTTGTTTACAGGCTGGTTCAATGGTATAAAATAATCTCCTTTATAAAACCGGATTTTCTCTTTTTCAGTACGATACCGGATATTTCTGTACTGGAAATGTCCGTTATATGGTTTGCGGCTATAATCGAGAGCCATGATGATCTTTGCTGATACTGTCAGGGTTGTATCCCGGGATAACCGGTACATCTTTACGTTATTCAGTTTTAGTCTGTCAAGTGCCTCATGCCATGCCTGGGGGATCAGATAACCTTCCGGTTTTTTTACCGTAGTTACAGGATCAAAGGTTTCATAAAACCTGATTTTCCGGGTATAAGGCCGGGAAACATCATACCAGCGATATTCCATTCCCGTCGCCACGCCCTTTACATTGGAGACTTCATATCCTTTAAAGGTGATTAAAGAATAATCGGTAGTATCCAGTTTCCAATTAAGAACAAACTTTTCCTGTGTTTCCCTGTACCGGTCAGCTTCATTACGGATCTTCATCATCTCAGCTGCATGATCCACTGTAAAGGCAATCATACCGTGCATGAAGGTATACACCGATTTCACCTGGTCGCGAAAAGGTTTGTAAACATGGTTTTCTGTCATAAAAGCAAAGGTATTGAACAGCGAGGCATATCCGGTAGAAATCCGGGGAAGGTCATTGTATGCGGATATTCCGCCGTCGGGTGTCACATGAACGGACCGGACATACGGAATCATCTCATACGGAGAATTTTTCATATAATCGAAAAGGGCCGGAATCATTTTTTCATGAAAATAAGTTCCCATTCCGGGAACCATCTTCTGATACACCGTAGGGATGAGGGTTATGGTATACTGATGATCTGAACCGTTGGTAACATGAGTATCGAGGAAAACGAGCGGATGCAGTTGTTGAAAAATATGTTCCAGGGAGTGTGCATTTCTCGAATCTGCTTTAATAAAATCGCGGTTCAGGTCAAGATTTCGGCCGTTACCCCTGAATCCGCTCTCAGGCGGTGTATCCTGGTTGGCACGGTGATAAGGGCTTCGATCCAGGCACCCCCCGACATTGTAAACAGGAATAATGGCAATAATTACATGATCGGGGAAGTTTCCCATGCCATTCCGGCCGGCAAAGATATCCCGTGCCAGTTGTATACTGGCATCAATACCCGGAGGTTCACCGGGATGAATCCCATTGTTTATCAGGATTACCGGTATTCCTGATTTTCCGATCGCCTCCGGATCAAAAACCTGTTGCCTACTGATCAGAAACAGGTGAAGTGGTTTCCCGATATCTGTTATTCCCGTCCTGATCAGACGGGCTGAAGGCCAGATACTGTCCAGTTCGTGATAAGCCTGTATAATTTCTTCATACGTAAGGGTCCGGTTTTGCTCATAACGTAGCTGCACCTGTGCCTGGAGGGAGAGAAAGACACCTGCCATAAAAAAGAGAGAGAAAATTCGCTTCATTTTGGATATTTTTAGGATTCCAGTTCCAGGTAAAAGTTTTTAAAGAATGCCATGGCATAATCTCCCATACCGGAATAATCGATTTTTTCCCTATACTCCTCCGGAGAATAATGTGGAATCCGGATCTGCCGGTCAAAGATACATAAAACCTGCCGGGGGCCGGAAGAGCATTCTTCACTGATTTCTGTCAAACCAGTTCCGGCAAGGCGGGTAAAAAACCCGTGGATGACATTAAATTTTTCACGCAGGGTATCAAGCCATTCCGGAAAGTCTGCCAACAGGCGTTCCATCCTCGAAAACCGTTTTTCCAGGTTTCCGAGCACTGCTTTTGCAAGATTGTCTGTTGTGAACCCTCTGAGTACGTAGATCTCATAATACCTGAACACCCCTATATATCCGAGAGCATCCATATCGTCAGCCAGGGATAATATCCGGATCACCGATTGCGGATCCGGTGAATCGTTGTTACCGGCATCCCGGTAATCTTTGTCGTCATGAAAAGCTATAGCATCAAGGGCTTCGTTAAAATATTCGGTAGACAGATTGTGTGCTGAAATAAACTGCTCTGCCAGCTTCCTGCCGGCAGGGCCATGTTCCGGATCAATGGTTACAGACATACCTGTATCATGCAACAGGCAGGCAAACGCAAAATTATCCAACTTTTGACGGGTGTACTCCCGGGTTGCCGAAAAGGTGGATACGAGCATGCGGGCAAACTTCCAGGTCCGCAGGTGATGTGAAGTGTCATGTGATGGCAGGTATGTATCTGCGAAACAATGCTGGCAATACGCAATCAGAGATGGGACCAGGTTCTGTTCCACCTGTAATAAAAGTTTGCTGAAATACATAAAAATCCGGAATACGTTGTCTGGGACAATCCTGGAAGAAACAGGGGCGCAAGACCCGATCTACTCGCCGGCGATTTCCATGGCAATCTCTAAAATGGTTGTATCATCAAGTGTCACAATTCCGCCATCGGGTCCCGGTTCCATATGAATTCCCACACTTTCACCATTGGTATAATCAGTCCCACCAAAATAATTCCTGACGGTTTCCACGTGTAAATCCAGGGTATCAGCTATCTTCTGCATTGTTCCGTCAGGAAGACGATCCTTAATCCTCCTTAATTCATTAAATGTGATTGTTTTAGGCATGACTCTTTGTTTTATATGCAACCTTTAAAATTAATGAAAAAACTTTCAGATACCAAACAGGTTTAACATTTTTTAAGAGTTATCCAAATCTGCAGTATCCCGGATAATAAAAACGTCATAATCTCCCAGATATTTGAATCCCCACTTCTTATACAGGTTTCTTGCAATTTTATTGGTCTGATGTACTTCCAGTTTAATTTGAGTTTGCATCTCACGGGCAAATTCCAGGCATTTTTTCATCAACACATGACTCAGTCCGTTTCCCTGGAATTCAGGTAATACACCCATGTGATGCAGGCGCAGTCGTCTGCCATCAAAAGTAACCCATGCCGTACCCACAATCGCTCCCGTATCTTTTCCCTCCAGGATAAAGAGTTTTCCACCGAGGCGCAGTGTCTTTTTGATTGTTTTGTCATTATCGGAACGCTCCGGAGTTCCGAGTCCGGTTTCCAGCCATAAACATTCCACCTGTGGCCAGTCATCGTCGCGGTACTCCCTGACCAGAAAACCATCAAACGGATATTTACCTGCTGATTCAGACATCTTTGATTACATAAAGCTGACCGGTAAGATGCCTTACTACCATAATTTTTTCTCCTCTGTCAATAAAACCCACTTCGGCCCTGGCATCATAAGTTTCCCCGTTAATTTCAATTTTCCCGGCCGGTCGCAGAACGGTTTTGGCTACCCCGTGTTTACCTACCAGATTTTGAAAGATATCAGCACTCACCCCAATAAAACCAGCATCTTTTTGCTGGGTTGTGTTGAGTGCGAAACGAAGTTTTCGGGAAGTAAAAAGCTCTTTGGTAAGGATAAATGCAAAGATCAGTCCCATCAGGCCTGCGATCAATACAATAAAGATGGCTTTTAGCAACATCAAGAAAGCAAGGGAAGGATCAAAAGAAAAAACGACGTTATCCACCATACTGAGGGAAAGTCCGGTTACGGCAAGGATAATGCCTGATATCCCGGCTACGCCAAAGCCGGGTATGGCAAAAATCTCCACGGTAATCAGGATCAATCCGACAATAAAAAGGATAATTTCCCAGTGTTGCGCCAGGCCTTCCAGATATAAAGGGGCAAAATAGAGAATAGCTGCCAGGACGGAGGCAGCCAGCGGGAAACCCACACCAGGGGTCCGCAACTCAAAATATATACCTCCGATAATTACCATAAGCAACAATCCGGATACAACGGGACTCACCAGGAATCCTATAATTTTATCAAGTGGAGAAAGGATAAACTCTTTGATCTCATAATCTTTAATACCGGCTTTATCCAATACCCCGGCAATGGATTCTGCTTCACCTTCACAATAGCCGACTTTTATAGCTTCACCCGTTGTCAGGGTAAGCACTTTCCCGGTATCGCTAATCCCGGGGATATAAACCCTCGGGTCAACCATAGCCTCAGCGATACGGGGATCCCTGTGCCATACCAGTGTGGTATCACCATCTTTTATGATCGTATCCCTGCCATGGGCTTCTGCCGTAGCACGCATTGTAGCCCGCATAAATGACTGGTATTTGTCCGGAACCTGTTGGCCCGATTGGTTAACTACGGTAGCAGCGCCTATACTTGCTCCCGCCCTCATGTAAATACTGTCACAGGCAATGGATATCAATGCCCCGGCCGAAGCCGCATTGTTATCGATAAAAACCATGGTAGGGATACGGCTGTTGAGTATTTTCGTCCGGATACTATCTGCTGAGTTAAGCAGTCCGCCGTATGTATTCATATGGATCAGAATATAATCAGCATTGAGGGAGTCGGCTTCAGCAAAGCTTTTCTTTGTGATTCGCCATACAGGTTCGGCAATCTCTTTTTTAATGTCGAAAACATATACCAGGGTCTTTTTTTGAAGTGAATCCTGAGTCAGGTCACAGAATCCCACCACAGGTAAAAGAAAAAGAAGAATGGGTAATACTATTTTCAGGTTCTTCATATTTTGATGTTTATTATACAAAGATACAATTTTCTCTTTCCGGCAGCTGCTCTCATGACACTTCATTTCCGGATAAACTTTTTCAGTGTGAATACAAAAAAGATAAGATGAAGGTTGCTTCCAAAATGGTTTAATTAGGCCGATCCCTTCGGGATTGGTGGTTATTTTCCTATTTTTGCCGTATAAATGAAATATTGATGGAAAACAATCCTTTATTTGCTATTTCACCGGTTGACGGACGTTATCATCATATAACCAAGCCATTAATACTTTATTTTTCCGAATCAGCCCTGATCCGGTACCGCCTGACAGTAGAAGTGGAATATTTCATTGCCCTCACTGAAATTCCGCTAAAAGAGTTGTCTGCATTTCCGAAAGATAAGGTTACCCTCCTGCGATCATGGGTAGAAAATTTTTCTGCCGGGGATGCCTCCCGAATGAAGGAGATCGAAAGACAAACCAATCATGACGTTAAAGCTGTCGAATATTTTCTGAAAGAGAAATTTGAAGAAAACGGTCTTGGTTCGTTTGGTGAGTTTATCCATTTCGGACTCACCTCACAGGACATCAACAACACAGCCTTCCCCATGATGGCAAGGGATGCATTTAACGACATTTACCTTCCCGCTCTTACCGGACTCATCAACCGGTTGCATACTTTTGCCAAAGAATGGCACGGCATTCCTATGCTCGCCCGCACTCACGGACAACCTGCCTCACCCACGTTGCTGGGTAAAGAGATACTGGTTTTTAAAGAAAGACTTGAATCACAAAAAAAATATTTTGAGGGGATTCCGTGGGCTGCCAAGTTTGGTGGTGCAACTGGAAATTTTAATGCTCATTATGCCGCTTATCCGGACATTGACTGGATAGATTTTGCAAACCATTTTGTAAATAACCGATTAAAACTGCATCGCACTCCGGTGACGACGCAGATTGAACCGTATGATCACCTGGCAGCCTGGATGCATGCACAGATACGGATCAACACGATTCTTATTGATCTGTCCCGGGATTTCTGGACCTATATTTCGATGGAGTATTTTAAACAGAGAATCCGGCCGGGAGAAACAGGATCTTCGACGATGCCACATAAAGTGAATCCCATTGATTTTGAAAATGCAGAAGGGAACCTCGGGATTTCCAATACGCTTCTCAACCACATGTCCGGGAAACTGCCCGTTTCACGTCTGCAGCGTGATCTTACCGACAGTACGGTAATCCGCAATATTGGCATGCCTCTTGCATATAGCCTGATCGCTTTTACGTCTTTAAGCAAAGGTTTGGATAAGATCATTTTGAATGAAGAAAAGATCACACAGGACCTGGATAATAACTGGAGTGTGGTTGCCGAAGCTATACAAACCATTTTGCGCCGCGAAGGCTACCCGAAACCTTACGAGGTACTAAAGAATCTTACACGAACAAATATGCCTGTTACCCGGGATACCATCACGGGATTCATTGATGATCTTGATCTGCCTGAAAAGGTAAAGGATGAACTCAGAAGCTTCACACCTCACAATTATACAGGAAAATCACCGTTTTCAGGCCAATGAAACAATTCCTGCAAATACTGGCGCTTGTCAAACCGTTTTGGAGACGTGCGGTTCAAAATGTTGGCTATAATATCCTTTCTTCCCTGTTTGCCTTGTTCTCATTTACGCTGGCGGCTCCCTTTCTGGGCATTCTCTTCGGTACACAACCCATTGTAAAAGAACCGGTCACTTTTGAACTATCAACAAAGGTAATTATACATAATGTAAATTATTTCTTCAGCAAGATTATCCTGGAATACGGTCAGGCAAGAGCATTGCTGGTGGTAGCCATAATGGTAATTATTGTAGCATTTTTTAAAACCGGATTCAAATTTCTCGCCAATTACCAGATGGCGCCGATCCGCGCAGGTGTGGAAAGAGATCTGAGAAAAAAAATCTATGTAAAACTCCTGAGATTGCCACTAAGTTTTTACACTGATGCACGTAAGGGAGATGTTTTGTCAAGAGTATCTGCAGATGTAAAGGAGATAGAAACGTCAATCATGAGCTCTCTGGAGATGTTGTTCAGGGATCCTTTTACCGTAATCATCTTCCTTATCTCCCTTTTTATCATGAGTTACCAGCTGACACTTTTTGTACTGGTATTGTTACCCATCAGCGGCTGGCTTATCGGCAAGGTTGGCCGAAACCTGCGTTCAATATCATTTAGTGGTCAGAAACGCCTGGGAATGATCACTTCCGTTATTGAAGAAACACTATCCGGTTTCAGGGTTATCAAGGCATTTAACGCTGACGATTCATTTGTTACAAAGTTTGACCGGGTAAATGCTCATTATTTTTCATCCATGAAAAAAGTTCACCGGAGAAGATATCTGGCGAATCCGTTGAGCGAATTCCTGGGAACCGTAATCATGATGGTTTTGATGTGGTATGGCGGAATTATGGTGTTGAAACACTCTACGAACCTGTCCTCACAGGCATTCATTACCTATATTATTGTATTTTCACAAATGATTCCACCTGCCAAATCGTTTTCACTGGCATATTTTAATATTCAGAAAGGGCTGGCTTCTTCAGACCGGATAAACAAAATCCTTGAGGCTGACGAACCGATCAGGGACAAACCCGGGGCCCTGCCGATCAGGGAATTTAAACAAGCTATTGAATTCAGGGATGTTTCTTTCAGTTATGAAAAGGAATTTGTGTTAAAACACATAAATCTCCTCATCGAAAAAGGAAAGACCGTAGCCATTGTCGGGCAGTCCGGAGGAGGAAAATCCACACTGGCAGACCTCCTGCCCCGGTTTATTGAACCTACTGAAGGAACCGTTTTGATTGATGACCATTCCATACTGGATTATAAGATTGAAGATCTCAGGAATCTGATGGGGATCGTTAGTCAGCAACCGATATTGTTTAATGACAGTTTCTTTAATAATATTGCTTTCGGGCTTGAAAATGTCTCCAGGGAAGATGTGATCGCTGCTGCGAAAGTGGCTAATGCCCATGAATTTATCATCAACACCCCGGACGGTTATGATACCAATGTTGGGGAGAGCGGAAACAAACTTTCAGGCGGGCAAAAACAGCGTATCAGTATTGCCAGAGCCCTGCTTAAAAACCCACCGATTCTCATTCTTGATGAAGCAACATCTTCCCTGGATACCGAATCCGAAAAGCTGGTGCAGGATGCTATTATTAAATTAATGAAAAACAGAACATCGCTGGTTATTGCTCACCGGCTTTCTACCATAAAAAATTCCGATGAGATATGCGTACTGCACGAAGGAGAGATCGTTGAACGTGGCACTCATACCTCGCTCATGAAAAAGAAAGGATATTATCACCGTCTTCAGCAATTACAATCTGTGGAATAACCTGTTTCGATAAAACATGAAAACCTGTGGTTTCACCATTGTCCGGAATGCTGTAAAATTCAATTATCCGGTTATTGAATCTATTCGTTCCATCCTTCCGCTGGTTGACCGGTTTTATGTGAGTATAGGAAATTCTGAAGATGCCACCCGGGAGCTTATTGAGTCCATATCTTCCGATAAAATAAAAATACTCCACAGTATTTGGGATGATTCTCTCAGAAAAGGGGGGAAAGTACTGGCTGATGAAACGAATAAGGTCATTGACCAGATACCTGCGGATTATGAGTGGCTCTTTTATCTTCAGGCAGATGAAGTCATTCACGAGAATGATCTGCCTGAAATACAAAAAGGCATGGAAGCTTATTTAACAAACCCTGCCGTGGAGGGATTGCTTTTGCATTACAATCATTTTTATGGCACCTACGATTATATCGGTGATTCCCGGACATGGTACAGGTATGAAGTCCGCATTATCCGCAACGACAAAAGGATCAGGTCCTTTCGTGATGCCCAGGGCTTCAGGAAAGACGGGAAAAAATTACATGTAAAAATGTTAGAAGCCTCGGTTTATCATTATGGGTGGGTTAAAGATCCGAAGATCATGGCAGAAAAGATGAACCATTTCCGGAAAATGTACCACTCCGATGATTGGGTGAAAAAAAATTATATCACTCCGGAGCTTTTTGATTTTTCTGAAGTCGATTCTGTTAAACGTTTTGAAAGTACACATCCTGAAGTAATGAAGGAAAGGATCGCCAGGGTAGAATGGAAAGTAAATATTGATCCGGGAAGAAAGAATTTCAAATTAAAAGACCGGTTTCTATACTGGGTTGAAAAGGAAACCGGTAAACGACTTTTTGAATATCGCAATTATACTTTGATCTGAGTATTGGAAAAGCTTACTTTTGTAAACGAAATTATATTATTTTTGCACCCCGGAGAAATGGCAGAGTGGTCGAATGCGGCGGTCTTGAAAACCGTTGTCCGCTTATCGGCGGACCGGGGGTTCGAATCCCTCTTTCTCCGCAAAACCAAACCAAAAGCTCACACAAGTGAGCTTTTTTATTTGAGACCCGGGCCGTTGAAAGCTTGCTTTCAAAAGGCCGGGGGATCAAATAGAAAAACCGCCAGGTTTTGGTTTGGTTTTTTTTTATTACAAAGTTGCGGGTTAAAGCCCTCATTTTGGGGGCTTGTGGTTCACCGGCCTGAAGCCCGGAATTGTTTAGAAAAAAACGATTAAATTTGGCCTCAGCCAACAAAGCGGACATGAGTGACCAGCTAAATTATATTTCTCGTTTCTTAAGTCCCTTAACTTATTAGCCATATATCATGGTTATTTTCGATAAAGTAAAAAAGTTTACCCGGGCACGTGAGGTGATGGAACAGGGTTTATATCCCTATTTTCATGCCATTGAATCCGGACCGGGAACCACCGTCACCATAGATGGCAAAGAAATGATCATGATCGGGTCCAACAATTACCTTGGCTTAACCGGACATCCCAGGGTCATGGAAGCTTCGATAGAAGCTATAAGAAAATATGGTACAGGATGTGCAGGTTCCAGGTTTCTGAATGGGACACTGGATATCCATGAAGAACTGGAAGATGTTGTTTGATCACGGTATTTTTGCCATAATAGGAAAAGAACTTGACATTATCTGATAAATACGGCAGAACGTTATTTGTTAACAGAATAACCATGTATTTTATTCCGGTACGGTAAAGAAAGACTCCTTTTGATTCATGCGTTATTCTGCACAAAATGCCTATATTCTGTGGGTTACAGGGGTGAAAAACCGGGGTTGTTGAAAATTTTTTAGTCTGTTCACCGGGTATTGACTTGGTGTTGATAATCTGTCAGTTACGTTTTTATAAATATATATTAAAATTGTGAATAACTCCTGTAACCTGCATGTACACTATGTTTTTTTATTCAACAATATTTGCATAAGTCCTGAAATGCCCTATATTTGTAGAAAAGAAATCATTTAGTACTAACCCTAATTTTATTTAGTTATGAACAAAGCTGAATTAATTGAATCAATTGCCAGCAAAGCTAATTTATCAAAAGCTGATGCAAAAAGGGCTTTGGATGCCTTCGTTGACACTACTGCCGCTGCTCTGAAAAAAGGAGATCGCGTTGCACTCGTAGGATTCGGATCATTTTCTGTTAGCAACAGAAATGCCAGGACAGGTCGCAACCCGCAGACCGGCCAGCCTATCACTATTAAGGCTAAAAAAGTTGTAAAATTCAAAGCCGGAAGTGACCTTGCAGGTTCTGTTCAGTAAAAAGTATTATCTGGCAAAAAGGGAGTACATCATGTGCTCCCTTTTTTTATCTGACACATTTTGCATCCGGAACTAATCAAACATCTTGAGTCCTTTATCACGGACAGGCGCAGGGAACTATTCCTGAAAGTCCTGGCTGAAAGGACACGATATATTACCGTTATTCTTGAAGATCTTTATCAGCCACATAATGCCAGTGCCGTATTAAGATCCTGTGAATGTTTTGGTATTCAGGATATTCATATTATTGAGAAAAAAAACACTTTCGAGGTTCATCCGGATATCGTACTCGGTGCATCAAAATGGCTCACCATCCATAAATATCCCCCTCAGGAAATGAATACAAAAAAAACGTTCTCCGTATTAAAAGCACTTGGCTACCGGGTCGTGGCAACCGTTCCTGATCCCTCCGAAGTTACCGTCGATCAATTCAACCTTTCAAAAGGGAAAATTGCCCTTGCATTCGGGACAGAACTTACCGGCCTTTCCAGGGAAGCAATCCAATCTGCCGATGAATTTCTGTATATTCCCATGTTCGGTTTCACAGAAAGTTTTAATATCTCCGTATCTGCAGGGATTATTCTCTATGCGTTGACTTCCGGAATACGAAACAATCACATCCGATGGAAATTAACCCCTGAAGAACAGGAAGGGATATATGTACAATGGCTGCAGAACAGTATTAAGTCTTCCGATGGGATTATTGCCCGATGGAATAAGAAATATCCGGGGAAATATGATAAAAATCATGATTTACTTTAGTTTTTAGACCAGAATGACTATTTTTGATATACGGAAACAAACCACCCTGGTTTGAATCACTTTTATTAAGCTTTACCTTCTCATGATGAATTGTATTATAATCGAAGATGATGAATTGTCCAAAAAGGTATTGGAAGAATATGTAAAGCGGACTGATTCCCTTACGTTGGTAGCCACGTTCCGTAATGCCATTGATGCAATTAATCATTTAAGCAATAAAACTAAAGTTGACCTGGTTTTTCTCGATATTGAACTTCCGGAAATGACAGGTGTAGAATTCTTAGAAAGCATACAACAACATCCTCAGGTGATTATTACTTCTTCGAAAGAAAAATATGCACTTACCGCTTTCGATTTTGATGTGACTGATTATATCCTTAAGCCGATTAGATATCCTCGGTTTTATAAAGCGGTTGAAAAAGCACATAAAATTTCTAAATTTTCCGAATTCAGCCAGACGGATAATGAAATATTCATTAAGAAAGGGTCTTCTCTTGTTAAGCTTAGCTTTAATGACATTCATTGGGTTGAAGCTCTAGAGAATTATGTGGTTTTATACACAGGTAGCGGAAAATATACCATACATTTTACCATGAAGGCCATGGCTAACAATTTACCGTACCACCATTTTATACGTATCCATCGTTCTTATATTGCCAATACGAGACTGATTACAGCCATCTATGATAAAAATGTCGAATTGACGGTTAACGACCAGAAATATACGCTTCCGCTTGGCAAATCTTTCCGCGATGAACTGCTGAGCAAAATTAATCTGATGAACCGTTAGTTTTCACGGGATGGGAGAAGAATCAACACAACAGTATTTCACATTTCTTGCCGGTACAACCAAAAACCCTGTTCATCTGCATGTGGATCGTGCCAAGGGCGTTTACCTGTACGATAATAAAGGACGGAGATATCTGGATATGATTGCAGGTATTTCCGTGAATAATCTCGGACATAATCATCCGGCCATCGTTTCTGCTGTACGGGAGCAACTGGATAAGTTTTTACATGTTATGGTCTACGGTGATCTTACCGGTCAGACCCAGGTTGACCTGGCCCGGGAGCTCGCCGGTCATCTGCCCGGGAAACTCAGAAAAATCTATTTTGTTAACTCCGGCAGTGAAGCTATCGAAGGTGCACTTAAGCTTTCGAGGCGTTTTACCGGCAGACATGAATGGATTGCTTTCCGTAAAGCATATCATGGAAGCACGATGGGAGCGCTCAGTGTTATGGGTGGTGAATATTTTAAACGTGCTTTCCGTCCGCTGGTTCCCGGAACCCGTTTTCTGGATTTTAATGATCCGGATCAACTTAACGCGATAACAGACAAAACCGCAGCCGTTCTTGTGGAACCTGTCCAGGGAGAAGCAGGCATTATCCTACCGGAAAAAGGATACCTGGAAGCTGTTCGTCAGAGATGCGATGAAACCGGCACTTTGCTTATATTTGATGAAGTGCAGACAGGATTCGGACGCACAGGGGAAATGTTCGCTTTTCAAAAATACAAAGTACAACCGGACATTCTGGTGCTGGCAAAAGCACTGGGTGGAGGGTTACCTCTGGGAGCCTTCATCTCCTCCTCCCCGATTATGGAAACACTTACCTATAATCCCGAACTGGGACATATCACCACTTTTGGCGGACATCCGCTCTCATGTGCAGCGGGTCTCGCCAGTCTCCGGATTCTGTCAACGGAACTCCCCGTTTTTCAGATCGCAAAGAAAGCAAAAATCATTCGCGATATCTTCAGTAATCATCCGCTGATAAAAGAAGTCAGAGGGACAGGCCTGCTTTTTGCCATTGACACCGGGACCAGCGGAATTCTCGACAAATTTGTCAGGAGATCCCTGCACAATGGGCTTATTACAGACTTTTTCCTGTTTGACGATTCCTCCTTCCGAATATCTCCGCCTCTGACTATTTCCGAAGAAGAACTCACCTTCGGATGCCGATTGATGTTGCAAACACTCGAAGAAGTATCTGCCTGACAAGCTGATTTTAGTAACCTGAAAAATGAAAAAAAATAAGGAGAAAGGCACGGTTCATTTATCCGGATCAGCTTTCGCTGTCAGTCTGATCTTTTTGCTGACCATTTCTACCTCCGGCAATAGTCAAACTTCCAAAGACACTTTTATAAAAACCGAAATCAGGTTACGGCAGTATTTTGATACCATCCGCACCAGCCGGTCGGACAAAACAAAAGCTTTCATTGCTGATACTATTTTCGGCATCTTTTCAACAGTACTGGATAATCCGGAATCCTTTACCTATCCTTTTGATTCTCTGGAAAATGTCGGAAAGATATTCCCGCCAGATTCCGGTTTCAGGGTATTGAATTGGAATATTCCAAACAACGATGGTACACATCTTTATTATCTGATGCTTCAGTTTCCGGATACTACAGCGCACACTATCAAAGTTACAGCCATGAAAAGCGCTCTTCCGGAAAGGGATATTCCTGAAAACAAAGAATTAACACCTGAGCAATGGTATGGCGCTTTATATTATGAAATCCTGGAAAACAGAACCGATACGGTAACCTGGTACACTTTATTGGGGATTCGTTATCATGATTTTTTTACAACGAAAAAAGTTATTGATATTTTATGGTTTCAGAAAGACGGAACCCCGCAGTTCGGAGCCCCCGTTTTTGTATATCCCGACCACACCAGCTACAGGGTTGTTTTTGAGTTTTCCGCTCATGTCAGTATGTTGCTGCACTATGATCAGGATTTGAAGATGATCATTTTTGATCACCTTTCTCCTTCCCGGCCTTCCTATAAAGGAATGTATCAGTTTTACGGTCCTGATTTTTCCTATGACGGATTCATTTTTAAAAAGGGGAAATGGTATTACAGGGAGGATCTGGATGTTCGGAATCAGGAAATTCCTTAACGACAGATGTGTCAGGTTATATAAAAAAGTTGTACTTTTATTCTCAGGATAACGGCAGGAAAACATAATGAAACAGAAGACACTTTCACCGGTCTACCTATATGTAATTGATGAGTTTGGACAGATCTCCGGAGATATTTCCCAGCGATTTGACAATCCCGAGAAATATGCGGTGCTGAACTTCACCTCTTTCAGACAATTTCTTGAAAACACCGATATTCCCAGAATCCCGGGTATACGTAAAGCCAATATCCGTATCATTATTTATGTATTGAACAGGCATCTTCAGAATTCTGATTCTTGCGACGAAGCTCTTGAAGTTCTCCATCAGGTGCACAACCTTCCTGACAAGTACTCAACCATTTTTCTTGTTGACAGTAACTATAAAGATAAAGGTCAACCTGTTCTTGAAGCCGGGGCCGGGGCATGGATTATCAATAATCCCAACGCCATCCACTGGATCGACAATCATGTTAAAGGCACCATCAGCCGCAGTAACCTTGATAAAAAACGGAAAGCCAGTAAGCTTGCCCTGCGTATCCTGGCTGTTTATATTATCCTGGTTTCCCTTTTTACCCTGGCTGCAAGATTTCTTTTTCCTTGGTATTTTTAGAAAATCCGGAAATGGATTCTTCATCCGAAACCTGTGCTGCTTCATGACTATTTGTCAGCCTGTCCCTGTTGGCATAAGGTTTGAAACTCCCCCGCAGTGAAATGATAATTTACCGAACCATCTAAAAAGGACAGAGCTATGCAAAAAGGACAAATTAATGTTACCAGTGAGAATATTTTTCCGATCATCAAAAAGTTTCTTTATTCTGATCATGAGATATTCCTGAGAGAACTGATCTCCAATGCAATTGATGCTATACAGAAATTAAAAACACTGGCTTCTGTCGGCGATTATAAAGGCGAAATGGGAGACCTTACCATCCGTGTTTCTCTGGATAAAAAGCAGAAAACACTCACGGTTTCTGACCGCGGTGTCGGGATGACCGCAGATGAAATCGACAGGTTTATCAACCAGATTGCACTTTCAAGTGCAGAAGAGTTTCTTGAAAAGTATAAAAAGGATGCAAATGCCATCATCGGGCACTTTGGCCTTGGATTCTATTCTTCTTTTATGATCTCCGAAAAAGTGGAAATCATTACCAGGTCATACCTGGAAGATGCTAAAGCTGTAAAATGGAGCTGCAAAGGAACGCCGGAATTTACACTCGAAGAAGTTGACAAAAAAGACAGGGGAACCGACATTATTCTCCATATCGACGACGGTTCCAAGGAATTTCTGGAAGAATCCAGAATTGAAAATATCCTTAAGAAATATTGTCGCTACCTGCCCGTTGAAATTGCCTTCGGGAAAGAAAAAGAGTGGAAAGATGACAAAATGGTTGAGACAGACAAGGATCATATTATCAATAATACAACACCTGCATGGACCAGAAAACCAGCCGACCTGAAAGAGGAAGATTATATCAGTTTTTATCACGATCTGTATCCGGTGCAGGATGACCCGCTCTTCTATATCCACCTGAATGTTGATTATCCGTTCACCCTTACAGGTATACTTTATTTTCCGAAGATTAAGAACCAGTTTGAAATCCAGAAAAATAAAATCCAACTGTATGCCAACCAGGTATTTGTAACTGATTCCGTCGAAGGCATCGTTCCTGAATTCCTAACTTTACTGCATGGGGTTCTGGACTCTCCGGACATTCCACTGAATGTTTCCCGGAGCTTTTTGCAAAATGACAGTAACGTACGCAAGATTTCCAGTCATATCACAAAAAAAGTGGCAGACCGGTTACAGGAAATCTTTAAGGAAAACAGAAAAGGTTTTGAAGAAAAATGGGATGATCTTAAGCTTTTTATCGAATATGGTATGCTTACGGATGAAAAGTTCTATGAGCGGGCAGAAAAATTTGCACTTCTTAAAAATACTGAAAACCGGTATTTCACTTACGAAGAGTATGAAAAACTCATTCGTGAGAACCAGACGGACAAACATAAAAACCTGATCTATCTCTATGCTACAGACAAGGATAATCAATATGCTTTCATTGATACTGCACATGCCAAAGGATATGACGTCCTTCTGATGGACGGACAACTGGATGTTCACTTTATCAGTCATTTGGAAAGCAAATTCAAGAATTCCCGCTTCGTACGGGTGGATGCTGATGTGATCGAAAAACTGGTGGAAAAGGAAGAACAGGGAGAATCTAAACTTACACCGGAACAAAAGGACAACCTGAAAGAAGTTTTCCTTGGGGTGCTTCCTGATAAGGAAAAGTTTATGGTTGTTTTTGAAAATATGGAAGAAACCGGAAACCCTGTTCTGATTACCCAGTCTGAATTTATGCGCAGGATGAAAGATATGGCGGAGCTTGGTGGTGATGCCGGTATGTACGGCAGTCTCCCGGAGACATACAATCTTGTTATCAACGCCAATCATCCGTTAATTCTTAAGGTTGCTACTGACCTGGAGAAGAAAACCGGAGAACGTTTGAAAAAGATCGGGGATAAAATCTCACCTATAAGGAAATCAAAGGAGGAAATCGAAAATGCCCTGAAAGATAAGAAAGAGGAAGAAATCCCACAGAAAGACAAAGACCGCATTGAAGAGCTCGAATCAAAAATCCGGGAACTGGAGGATAAAAAGAAAGAAATCCTGACCGGCTATGCCAGGAAAAATAAAAAATTAAGTCAATTGATTGATCTTGCACTTCTGGCCAATAACATGTTACGTGGTGAAAAGCTGAATACCTTTGTCAAACGCAGCATTGATCTGCTCTAATAAATATTATACGGAGGAAAAGCCGGGCGGGAGTTTATCCGGATTTTTTCTCCGTTTTTTATATGAGTAAAGAAGTATGCTCATTGATCTGATTAAAATTGGACATAGCCACAGCCGCAGCATCAACAAAAGGTTTATTGAGTACCCATTGAACGGCCAGTGGTAAAGAAGGTTCCGTTGCCGGAGCCGGAGCGTAGGGTCCTCCCGAGCAGGTCTTCATGGCAATAATTCCAATGCCGCGGTTATGGGCAACGGCAAGCTCCCGTTCAATACCCCGGTTATCAAATTTCCGGTATATCCCCGTGAGTGAATGGACCATGGAACCCTTATGATTATATCCAACCATCACCACATCATAAAAACGTAATGCATTGGCTCTGTGTAAAAATTCCGTTTGATGACTATGTGCAGAAAAGCCGTGCGCTTTGATCAATCCCCGGGATTTAACATCGCTAAAGAATTTCATGACTTCATCATGGAAAAGTATCTCTTCCCGCTCCGGCCCGTGACATAACCAGATATCCAGGACATCCCTCCGGAGTGCCTTAAGGCTTTCATCCAATGACTTTTGCATGATCCCACGAATTTTCCCCGCAATGGCTTTTGTACGCAATGCTTTACCTGTAGCGGAAATAACAATTTTTACTTTTGATTGAATGATAACTTCTTTATGCTGATCCTGCAGTGTCTTCCCAATCATTTCCTCATTTCTTCCGTGTCCGTATTGCCGGCCGGTATCGATAAAATTAATTCCCTTATCCAGTGCCATGAGCAATACGGCAGGAGACTGCGCCCGGGAAGCCCCGAAACAAAGCGGAGTAACCATCATTCCGGTATGTCCGAGAGGGACTCTTACGGGTTTATCATCTCCGGTGAAAGCAGTCAGGTTTCTGATCATCAGGCCGGTTCCCAGGATACCAGCCGATGTGGTTTTGATAAATGCTTTTCTGGAAAATGTTTTCTTCTGTTGCTCCATAAATATTGTATTATAAACCTGTGTCGTCTAAAAAAGCGGGATCAACCATTCCATAAACCGTTTGGGACCGGATGATGCTTTTTCAGAATAACTTTCTGATTTCGGCTTTCAGGTACTCAATAGCTGTTTGGGTAGGTTGCTTTTCAACCTCTACCAGTTGTTCCATCAGCTGACGGCTAAACTCAATTGCCGGAGTATCAGGTTTAAATTTTTCGAAATTTGTATTGATGATTTTCAGGATATTACCGCGTGCATTTTTAATGACTTCCCAGGCTGAAGGAGAGATATACACCTGTTGTGAAAGGTTGTGGTCATATTCCTGACGGATCGTTTGTAACATGAGCTGATGCAACTGCTGCACTGTCATTCCGGGCTTATTTAACCGCATGATCAGGGACTCGAGGGATATCCGTTCCAGAAAAAGGACCATGCGCTCATAGGCTTGCAGGCGAATAGGTGTAATAATCCGCTGGTTCCCCAGCACAATCTCAGTCTTCAGTCTTGCATCCTGGCTACGAATCATACTGCGCAAGACGTAATAGGCAGTCAGAAACACTACCAGTGAGGGTAAAATATATTTTAAAAGATCCAGCCAGTCAGCCATAATTTCCATGTTCTAAAAGATTAAACCTTATGTTGTACAATATTAAAAAATAAATTGGTAATAACCGGGAGGTTTACCAATTTTGCTAACAAATATAAAAGTAACAGCACCTAACTCCCCGTTAAACCAAAAACCTATGAGCATAAGTTTAATCGGCCGCTCGCTGAAAGAATCAGCGACACTGAAACTCAATGAAGTTGCGGCTATATTACGTGCCAAAGGAGAGCCGTTAATCCACCTTGGTATTGGTGAGCCTCAAAGCCGTACCCCCATCGAAGCAGTTACCAGTTTTACAGGCATACTTAACTCCGGTGAGATCAGGTATACGCCCGTAGACGGAACACGTGAAATGAAACAGGCCGTGATTCGTTACACGGAAGATTATTATAACCGCCACGTTCAGCCCGAGAACATCATCATTTCCAGTGGTGCAAAACAGGCCATTATGGTAGCACTGCAAGCCATTCTTGATCCACAGGACGAAGTGATCTTTCCGTCACCATACTGGGTAAGTTATCCCGAGATGGTAAAACTTTGTGGGGCCGTGCCAGTGCCGGTACCTGCTGAAGATGGTTCCTTTTATCCCCGCATCGAGGATATTGAACAAAATCTTACGGGCTATACCAAAGCCATTATTATCAACTCGCCCAATAATCCGTCCGGAGCCGTATACGCTCCACAGTTTATTGAAGACATCATCAAACTGGCTGAAAAAGAAAGTATTTACCTTATTTTCGATGATATATACAATCGTTTGATCTTTGATGGAGTGCAAGTTACAAATCCGTATGATATCTCCACTGATGATACCGATAATTCCAGGCTGATTGTCGTTAACGGTATTTCCAAACCGTATGCCATGACCGGCTTCAGGATCGGATGGGCTGTCGCCAGCAGAAAACTTATTGAGGTAATGACAAACATACAGGCACATCAGACTTCAGGTCCTTCCGTACTGCTTCAAAAAGCTGCCATTGGAGCTATAAATGGCAGCCAGACCGGCGTAGAGAGTTTGCGGGAAACACTGCAGAACAACACCAAAGTAATGATAGATCAGTTAAAAGCTTTCGATGGTGTACACGTAAGCCCTCCGGACGGAACCTTTTACGTTTTCGCGGATTTTTCTTACTATAACAATGATTCCGAGAAACTGGCTAAATTCCTGCTGGACAAGATACGTGTGGTAACGGTCCCCGGTGCAGAGTTCGGCTTTGATGGTTACCTGCGGCTGAGTACCTGTACAACCATCAAGGATATCACCGAAGGGATTGAAAGGATCAAGTGGGCCCTCGACCCCAATTCTCCGAACGAATTATATATTGGCGAACGTAAACTTGTAAGAGACTGGCTATGACAAAATATCTCAAATTTCAGACACCTGCACAGCAACATGCCGGGGATCTGGCAAGTGATTTCGGACTCGAAAACCATGGGCTGACACATCTGGACATCATCTACTGGAATCTGCCCAAATCTGCTTTATACGAAGAAGCTGTATTTCGCGGTGAAGGAAAAATGATTGAAGGCGGCCCTTTCCTTGTACATACAGGTAAATGGACAGCCCGGGCTGCCAATGACAAATACTTTGTAAATGAATCTTCGACGGCAGATAAAATAGACTGGGGGGAATACAACCGACCCATGAGTCCTGACAAGTTCGATGCGCTTCTCGGACGGCTACAGGCATTCCTGCAAGGCGAAGAGATATTTGTCCAGGATGTCTATGCCGGCACCGACCCGAAATACCACCTTCCCGTGCGTATCATCACAGAAAAAGCATGGCATAGCATTTTTGTACGGAATATGTTTGTTACACTTCATTCACGCGAAGAACTCCGGCGTTTTATTCCCGAATTCACGCTGATAACCGTACCATCCTTCAAACTCGATCCGCGTGTTGACGGCACAATCAGCAGCACCGGAATCATCATTGATTTCTCGAAACGCATTGCTGTTATAGCCAACTCGAGTTATGCCGGGGAGATCAAGAAAACCATTTTTACCGTCATGAATTTTCTCAAACCTCTTGAAGACGTTATGGCCATGCACTGCTCGGCCAATGTGGGAGAAAAGGGAGACATTGCACTCTTTTTCGGTCTTAGCGGGACAGGAAAGACAACCCTTTCTGCTGATCCTTCCCGCCGTCTTATCGGTGATGATGAACATGGATGGAGTGAAGAAGGTGTTTTCAACTTCGAGGCCGGTTGTTATGCCAAAGTTATCCGCCTTTCGGCAGATCATGAACCGGAAATTTATGCCTGCACCAAAATGTACGGAACGATTCTGGAAAATGTGGTCTTTGATCTTCCCTCAAGAAAGATTGACCTCGACGATGAGGCACTTACCGAAAATACGCGTGCATCGTATCCCCTGCAGTATATTCCCAATGCCATTCCTGAGAAAAGAGCCGGGGGACAGCCGGAAAATATCATTTTCCTTACCGCTGATGCCCAGGGGGTTATGCCACCTATTGCACGCTTAAGTAATGCACAGGCGATGTATCATTTTATCAGCGGATATACTTCAAAAATTGCCGGGACCGAACTTGGACTGGGCATCGAACCGGAAATCACCTTTTCGGCGTGTTTCGGAGCACCGTTTATGGTACATCATCCGTACTATTATGCAAAACTGCTGGCTACAAAGATCCAAAAAGCCGGAGCCAAAGTCTGGCTGGTAAATACCGGTTGGGTAGGTGGTAAATTCGGCGTTGGGAAACGTATCAGTATCCGCCATACCCGAAATATGCTTAACGCTGCGCTCGAAGGGAAACTGAATAACGTCAAATACCGCAAAGACAAATTATTTGGTTTTGAGGTTCCTCTCACCTGCCCCAATGTTCCAGATGATGTGCTGGATCCTTCCAATGCATGGGGAAATAAGGAAGAGTACTGGAGTAAATATGATGCACTGGCTTCCAGGTATATTGAAAACTTTAAACTCTACAAAGGAACCATTCCTGATGAAATTGTAAAATCGGGACCGGTAAGGTTGCACCAGGTACATTGATGTTCTACCGGCCAAAACCCTGATTATAAAATTATATCAGTGCCTGAGGATCAAAGATGCAGATCTCTTTACGGCTGAAATCAATGAGTTTTTCACTCCTCATCAAAACAGGGATCATCAATAAAAACAGAAAATAGTCATCTTAACAGATAACAGATTTGATTTTTTTCCGTTATTTACCACTCGAAAACCAGAGACTTTTTGTCCGGATTAACATGATGGATCATCGTTTTGAAAAATAAAATATTTCGTATTCTCTTTGTTGCCATTACGGGAATCCTGCTCTTATCAGGAGGAACAGTTTCCTGGTTTATTTTCGGTCCTCAAGTCAGGACAACGGATCATAAAAGCGTATCACTGGATCTTCCTACCGGAAGTAGTTTTGAGGCCGTTTTTGACACCCTGCAAAACCACGATCTGATCAGACATCCTGTTATTTTTCGTTTGCTGGCCGCAAGGAAGCATTACCCTGCCCATATCCGTTCCGGGCACTATAACATTACCGACAAAACCAGTTATAATTCACTGATTAATTTGCTGAGGGCAGGCCGTCAGGTACCCGTAACGGTTACCTTCACGCACCAGCGCAGTGTAGGCCAGATGGCCGGTGTAATCAGCCGGCAGCTTGAATTTGATTCCATCGCTTTGATGAAACTGATCAGAGACCCGGAAATATGCCGCGATCTTGGTTTTGATACCCTTACCTTACCTGTTATTTTTATTCCCAATACTTATGAATTTTACTGGAACACTTCAGCCCTGGGATTTCTGAAAAGAATGAAGCAGGAATATGATAAATTCTGGATACCCGAACGCAGGAAAGCTGCTGAGGAAATCGGCCTTACTCCTGTCAAAGTGGTTATACTTGCCTCCATCGTTGAAGAAGAGACCTGGCATCCTGATGAGATGCCTGCTATTGCCGGTGTATACCTGAACAGGTTAAAAAAAGGTATCCGTCTGCAAGCCGATCCGACTATTAAATATGCTGTTGGGAATGTCAGCAAACACCGTATTCTTACCAAAGACCTGCAGGTGGATTCTCCATATAATACTTATCGCCATGCCGGACTCCCGCCGGGGCCGATCACTATTCCCTCTGTTCAGGCCATTGATGCAGTCCTCAATGCCGATAAGCACCAATACCTCTATTTTTGCGCAAAAGATGATTTTTCCGGATATCACTATTTTTCCCGGACACTCCGCGAACACAACCGGTATGCTTACAGGTATCGTCAGGCATTAAACAAGAACAAAGTATATCATTAGATTTGTCTTTGTAATATATATATTATTATATATTTTATTATATATTATTATACATATTATAGAATAATTATAGGACAAACCGGATTATTCCGGGGGAAAAACTTAAGTTAATCACACCACGAGCCGGAATAGAAAGAAATTGCTTAATTTGCATTACCAAGCTGAACAGGTATGTATAAGATCAAATTCGGAACTGACGGCTGGAGGGCGGTAATCGCCGACCAGTTCACCGTAGATAATATTACCCGGGTATCCTGGGCCATTTCACAATGGTTGCAAAACAAACATCCCGAACCGATCGTTGTCGTTGGCTATGACACACGATTCGGGGGTAAGATGTTTGCTGAGACTGTGGCAAAAGTCCTTGCAATCAAAGGAACAAAAGTATTACTGGCACCTGATTTTGTCAGTACTCCTATGGTATCGCTGGGTGTACTGCAACTAAAAGCCCACCTGGGTATTATGATTACCGCCAGCCACAATCCGCCTGTTTATAACGGAATCAAGCTGAAAGGCGTTCATGGCGGTCCCCTCGAGAAACAGGAGCTGCAGGTAATTGAAGGGCTTATTCCCGACAGTAGCGAGATTAACCTGCTGGCTTTTAAATGGGACGAAAGTCTTCAACATGAAAAGATCCGGTACGCAGATCTCGAACAGCTTTACTACAAGCATATAATAAACCATTTTGACATCGAAACCCTGAAGAAAAGAAAATTTAAAATTGCTTTCGATGCTATGTATGGAGCGGGACAGCGCATCTTACCGCGGATATTACCTGATGTTGTGCAGGTTCATTGCCATCCCGATCCTATGTTCGGGAACATCCCTCCCGAGCCGGTACCGGGCAAACTTATGGAATTTATCGAAATTCTCAAACGCCGTACAAGTATCGATATCGGTATCGCTGTTGATGGTGATGCCGACCGGATTGCCCTTGTGGATAAAAAAGGAAGGTATGTAGATTCACACCATATTATCCTGCTGTTGATCCATTATCTTGCCGGATATAAGAAAATGAAGGGAAAGGTAGTTACCGGTTTTTCCACTACGGTGAAAGCAGAAGTTCTCTGCCAGCATTACGGCCTGGAAATCCAGCGTGTTCCTATCGGTTTCAAAGAGATTTCTGCCGTAATGAAAAAAGAACCCGTACTGGTTGGCGGAGAAGAATCCGGGGGGATCTCTATCCTGACGCATATACCGGAACGTGACGGTATCTGGATGGGACTCACCATCCTGGAGGCTATGTCCGAAACGGGTAAAAGCCTTCGTGAACTGATCGACGAAGTATATAAAATTACCGGATCGTTTGCCTATGCCCGTGCCGATCTGCAATTAGGACAGGATAAAATACAAGCCGTCATGAAACGTTGTATGGAAAATGGCTTCGACCGTTTCGGACCTTTTGAAGTTTCACATACTATTGCTTTTGACGGGTATAAATTTTTCTTTAACGACCATGAATGGCTGATGATCCGTGCCTCGGGAACCGAACCTCTGTTACGCACCTATGCCGAAGCCGAAACCCCGGAAAGGGTTGATGAAATACTTAAAGCTGCATATGAAACAATGGAGGTTGTTTAGGCTGCAACACCCCTCGTTCCCTGTAAACGAGTGTTTTCTGCTGACAGATACAAGTTCCTTTTTAATATGTCTGATATAGATCAAACCACCTGCACCTCACGTTCAAGGGTAATCCCGAACTTTTCATCTACATCTTTGCATATTTTCTCAGAGAAAGCGAGGATTTCCTCTCCTGTCGCATGGCCGTAATTTACTATAACCAGGGCCTGAGTTTTCCAGATACCAACATCTCCTTCACGTCGGCCTTTCCATCCACACTGCTCGATAAGCCAACCGGCAGGGATCTTTGCCATATTTTCCGGCTGGGGATAAAAAGGCATCCCCGGAAATTCCTGCTGAAGAGCTGCTGCCACACTTTTACTGACCAACGGATTCTTAAAGAAACTTCCCGCATTTCCAAATACTGATGTATCCGGAAGTTTTTGCCGGCGGATTTCTTTTACAAGTCGACGGACATCCACCGGAGATGGATTCCGCATTGTTTCGGCTGCTGCTGCAAGTTGCGGATACGACAGGTTTACTTCCGGGACTTTCCGGAGTCTGAAGATCACCCCGGTAACCACAAAGGAACCGGATCCTTTCTGCTTGAAAACACTTGTCCGGTAACCGAAATGGCAGGCTTCGTTATCCAGTATCAATTGCTCCCCCGTTGTGAGATCGACCCCTTCCACGGCAACCACAAAATCTTCAACTTCGACACCGTAAGCACCTATGTTCTGCACGGGTGCTGCACCGACCGTTCCCGGAATCCCGGAAAGATTTTCCAGTCCGTAAAATCCCTTTTCCAGGCAATCGGTTACCCAGTCATCCCAGTTAAAGCCGCTGCCGGCAAAAAGAACCACATCATGTTCATCTTCGTGAATCAGCCTGGTTTCCTTTATCAGTGGATGCAGGATAATTCCGTCAAAATCGTGGACAAACAACAGGTTGCTCCCCGCTCCCATTACCAGGAATGGCAGATCCTTATAACGCATGGCAGACAAGAGCTCTTCCAGATCCTCAACATGCTCCAATGTGGCATAGTACCGTGCCTTTGCGGGGACACAAAAAGTATTCAGTTTATCCAAAAGGAAATTTTCCTGGATCATTTTCATCCGGCAACTGTTTTGTACAAAAATAAGGATTCCTTTTCAGCGTTAATAGTGATGGATAAATAATTTCTACCTTAGCCATCAATATCCGGAGAATGTGAAACCTGTCATTTTAGCTGTTACCAACGATATTGTTAATGACCGCCGGATATTCCGGATTGGAACCTCGTTACAGCAGGCCGGGTATCCGCTGCTTGTTGTTGGCCGCAGACAACGTCTCAGCCTTGCGCTGTCCGGATTTCCCTTTGCTTCCAGGCGTTTCCGGTTAATCTTTAAACAGGGCTTCCTTTTTTATGCAACATTCAACATCCGGCTTTTTATCTTTCTTCTTTTTCACCGGGCGTCTCTTCTTGTCGCCAATGACCTTGACACACTCCTTCCGGTATATTTGATCTCGCAGATTAAAAAGATCCCTTTGATCTACGACACTCATGAGTTCTTTACCGGTGTTCCCGAAGTGGAAAACAGGCCAATGGTAAAAAAAGTATGGTTGGGCATTGAGAAAAGAATCTTCCCGAAACTTGATCATGTAACTACGGTGAACGGATCCATTGCCCGGTTATATTGCAATATGTACAACGTACAAGTCTGTGTGATCCGGAATCTGTCCCTCAGGCACAAAGCAAAACCGTTGCCACATGAAGAATTGCAACTCCCCGGCGGGAAAAAGATGATCATCCTGCAGGGTACCGGTATTAACTTAGGCCGGGGTGCTGAAGAAGCTGTCCTGGCAATGGAATTTTGCGATGACGTCATACTGTTTATCGTCGGTGATGGAAATGCCCTTCCCAAACTCCGTCAACAGGTTGCAGATTTAAATCTTGACCAAAAAGTACGGTTTATTTCAACACTGCCTTATTCAAAAATGATGCGTTATACAGCTTCTTCAGCGTTAGGAATTTCTCTGGATAAACCCGATTATCTTAATTTTAAACTAAGCCTTCCCAATAAATTGTTTGATTATATCCAGGCCGGTATACCTGTATTGGTTTCCAATTTGCCCGAAGTGGCCGGTATTGTGCGTGAATACAAACTGGGAGAAGTTATTTCCTCCCACAAACCCCGCGAGATTGCAGACAGGATCAACGCAATGGTTCATGATCAGGAAAAACAGAAAATCTGGCGGCAAAATGCCCGGAAAGCAGCGCAGAAACTCTGTTGGGAGGAAGAAGAGAAAAAACTTATTGCATTTTATAAACAAATATGTCCCCTGAAAAAATAAAATACACATTTTCCGTAAATCCCGGAAATCCCTGTTCAAAAGCCAAAAGGAATAATGATGTTTGTTCGTATGATTGAAGCTAAGCGGAAATTATTTACTTTTGTGCCTTAAAGTCAGGAAATTTCCGGAAATGAATTTACAGAACAGGTTAAACGGTTTAATTATATAAACACCAGAACGTGAAAATATCGTACAATTGGCTGAAAAACTATCTTCACACAGACCTTCCGGCAAAGGAAACGGCAAAAATCCTGACCCTTATCGGCCTTGAAGTTGAAGGGATGGAAACCTGGGAAAGTGTAAAAGGCGGATTGAAAGGCGTGGTAACCGGTAAGGTTGTTGAATGCAAAAAACATCCCGGTGCCGACCGCTTATGGATTACCCGTGTAGACGTTGGCAGTGGCACGTTGCTGCCCATTGTCTGCGGCGCTCCCAATGTAAGTGAAGGGCAAATGGTTCCTGTGGCATTACCGGGGACAACACTTTATAAAGGAGATGAATCCCTGACACTTAAAAAGACTGAAATTCGCGGTGAGATTTCGGAAGGAATGATCTGTGCCGAAGATGAATTAGGCCTCGGTGATTCACACGATGGGATCATGGTTCTTGACCCGGACACACCCACAGGGATTCCTGCTGCTGATTATTTTAAGGTCGAGACCGATACCGTCTTTGAGATCGGACTGACACCCAACCGCATTGATGCCGCTTCACACATTGGGGTAGCCCGTGATCTTGCAGCTTATCTGAATCAGGAAAAGGACTGCTGTAGTGTACACTGGCCATCCACCGAACCTTTTTCTCCGGACAATGATGATCTGCCTGTGGAAGTAATTGTCGAAAATGCAGATGCATGCCCGCGCTATTCCGGCATTACGATGAATAATGTGAAACCCGGGCCTTCGCCTCAGTGGTTACAAAACCGGCTGAAAGCCATCGGCCAGAACCCGATCAATAATGTAGTGGATATCACCAATTTTGTGCTGCATGAGATGGGACAGCCGCTGCACGCGTTCGATGCAGACAAAATCACCGGCAATAAGGTGATCATCAAAACCCTGCCGGACGGAACACCATTTAAAACCCTTGACGGGGAAATACTGAAAATGTCAAATGAAGACCTGATGATCTGTAACGCGCAGGAAGGAATGTGCATTGCAGGTGTGCTGGGCGGTTTTGAGTCCGGTGTCACGGAGAAGACAACCCGTATCTTTATCGAAAGTGCCTGTTTTAGCCCTGCTTCCATACGAAAAACTTCGAAAAGACACACCATCAATACCGATGCTTCCTTCCGTTTTGAGCGGGGGACCGACCCCAACATGACCATCACTGCCCTGAAACGGGCTGCATTACTGATACGTGAGATTACCGGCGGAACAATAAGCTCCGGCATAATCGACCATTACCCGGAACCACAAAATGGATATTCCGTAACGCTGAGTACCGGGTATCTGCAACGCCTTACCGGTGTTGAAATTCCCCGAAAAAGGGTACATCGCATTCTCCGAAACCTGGATATAGAGATCATTAATGAAACAGATGATCTTTATCACCTGAATGTTCCCGCTTACAGGGTGGATGTTCAACGTCCTGCAGATGTAGTAGAAGAAATTATACGGATATACGGCTATGATAAAATACCTCTTCCCGGCAAGTTACAGTCATCGCTGAGCTACTCCCCGCATCCTGACAAAGAAAAACTGGTACATATGCTTGCCGGCACTCTCGTATCTCAGGGATTTAATGAGATTATGGCCAATTCACTTACTGCGGCAGATTATTACAGGGATAGCAAATCATTCCCTTCCGGAAAAAGTGTAAAGATCTTAAACCCGCTCAGTTCCGAATTGAATATTCTCCGGCAAACGCTCCTGTTCGGTGGTCTCGAGGCAATACAATACAATATCAATCACCGCCGCAATCAGATTAAATTCTTTGAAACGGGCATGGTATATTGTTTAGATCCAAAATCCAATACCAGTCATCCACTGGAGAAATATCACGAAGAAGAACATCTGGCACTTTTTCTTTCCGGACCGGTAAACAAACCCTCCTGGAAAATAAAACCACGGGAAACCGACTTCTACTTTTTGAAAGCACACGTTGATAATCTTCTGGGAAGAACAGGAATCAAAACGGATAACCTCACAAAAGAAGAGATCAGGAACAATGATTACCTCCTGGAAGGACTTCGATATACCCTTGACAGGGAAACCCTGGTGGTTTTAGGAGAGGTACTTCCCTCCATTCTTGAGAAGTTTGAGATTGAGCAACGGGTCTTTTTTGCAAGTCTGCGCCTTGCCACGGTAATGAAAAGTCTCGAAGGTTATTCGATCACCTATCAGCCTCCTTCCCGCTTCCCGGAAGTAAAACGCGACCTTGCCCTTTTACTCGAAAAACAGGTTCATTTCGAAGATATCCGGAACCTGGCTTTTGACACAGAACGGAAATTACTTAAGGAAGTAATCCTTTTTGATGTCTTTGAAGACCCGAAGCTGGGAGAAAACAAAAAATCATATGCGGTAACTTTTATTTTGCAGGATCCCGGCCGTACATTAACTGACAAGCAAATTGACGGGGCGATGAAACGGCTGGTTTCGGTATTTGAGAAAAAACTGGATGCCCGGATCAGATAAACCAGGAAATCATGAACAGCAGGATCGAGCTTATTCAGGGAGATATCACTACACTGGAGGTTGACGCTATAGTCAATGCTGCCAACAATTCCCTGCTGGGGGGTAGTGGTGTTGACGGGGCCATTCACCATGCTGCCGGCCCGCAGTTGCTCGACGCCTGCCGAAAACTTAATGGTTGTCCAACCGGCGACGCCAAAATCACTCCTGCCTTTAACCTGCCGGCACGGTTTGTGATCCACACTGTCGGTCCGGTATGGCATGGCGGGAATCACAACGAACCGGAACTGCTTGCTTCGTGCTATCGAAAAAGCCTGTCCATTGCCCGAGATCATAATCTGCGAACTATTGCTTTCCCGAATATAAGCACGGGGGTTTACCGGTTTCCGAAAGAACAGGCTGCTAAAACAGCCTTTCGGGAAGTCAACTCTTTTCTGGAAGAAAATGAACTTCCTGTAAAGGTTTTCTTCGTTGTTTTCGATACTGAAAATTTGAATATATACCGGAATCTACTATACGGCTAACCGTTGTTTTCTGTTTAAAAATGACGCGACCAAAGATCAGAAGATTTGAACAAACACGAAACCTGCTCAATCCGGCAGATATTGCCACGCTTGTTTACCTGCTTGTAACGTTAATATATATCTTGATCAGCCTGGAAAGGATTCCACACCCCGGATATCATATCTGGACGCGGATCATTATGATTTCCGTTATGGGAATGCTTATTTACGCCCCGGAAAAATACAATTCCCCACTGTTAAAATTTCTCCGGGACCTATATCCATTATTGTTCCTGGCTTTTTTCTTTAATGAAACCGATGCCATTAACAATATTTTCTTTGCCAATTTTGACCCCTGGCTGGCGAATGCGGATAAACATATATTCGGGTTCATGCCATCCGAAGTTCTGTCAAAGCGTTGGCCTCAACCATGGATCAGCGAACTGTTATATTTCGGATATTTCTCATTTTATCTGATCATAATTTTTTTTGTATTCGGATATTATTACTTTCTTCCGGAGTTATTCCCTTCAAGATTTTTTATTTTCCTCCAGTCGTTTTACCTCTTTTACCTGATATTTATACTTTTCCCTTCTGCGGGTCCGCAATATTTTATCACAGGTCCAGGCACTGAGGTTATACCGCAAGGAACCATAGGCCGTATGGTACATATGATTCTCCGTCTTGGTGACCGGCCCACTGGCGCATTTCCCAGCTCGCATATCGGGATGACCTGGCTGATTATGTTTATTTTTGCTATGGATAAAAAACGATGGTTTATCATCTGGCTGGTCCCTGCACTCCTGCTGACGTTGGGTACTGTCTACATTCGGGCACATTATGCCGTAGATGTTATCGGCGGACTGGTGACGGCTGTGTTTCTTTATTATACCGGTTTATATATAGCAAAATCGTTTATTCCATTACATACTCCGCCTGATTCAATCCCGGTACAGGAATAAAAAATTGAAAAAAATCTTTATTTTTGACACTTACTAAAATCCGCTCGAGGTATGGAAATTTCCGTCAAACCTGTCCGTAGCCATCGCGAGCTTCGGAAATTTATTTATCTCCCGGCCCGTATACATCGTAATCACGACACATGGTTGCCACCGATCTATATGGACGAATGGGAGTTTTTCAATCCGAAAAAAAATAAATCATTCGGTTATTGCGACACAATACTCTTGCTTGCATGGAAAAACGGTAAAGCCGTAGGCAGGATCATGGGTATCATCAACAAGCGTTATAACGAAATACACCATGAGAACCATGCCCGTTTTATTTTTATGGAATGTTACCATGACCGGGAAGTTTTTCATGCACTCATCAGTGCCGTAGAAGATTGGGCTCGTGAAAAAGGGATGGTTAAAGTAATTGGTCCCCTGGGATTTTCGGATAAGGATCCGCAGGGTTTCCAGATTAACGGATTTGAATACCAGACCATTCTGGCTACGGTTGGTAATTATCCTTACATGGTTGATCTCCTTGAAAAAGAAGGATATACAAAAAAGGTTGACCTCAGGGATTATCTTATAGATATCCCGTCAGAACTCCCTGAGCTTTACAAGCGTGTATACCGGCGGGTTTCCCACCGTGCCGATTTTGAAATTATTGAATTCGAAAACCGGAAACAACTTAAGCCCTATATTATTCCGGTTTTACAGTTGATGAACGATACCTACAGCGTGATTTACGGCTTTGTACCGCTGACCGAAAAGGAAATGATCGAACTGGCAAAAAGATACCTGCCGGTACTGGATCCCCATTTTGTCAAAGTGGTGAAAGTAGCCGATGAAATTGTTGGTTTTGTGATCGGAATGCCGGATATCAGCGAAGGACTGAAAAAATCGCACGGACACCTGTTCCCTTTTGGCATTTTTCATATCCTTCGTACAATGAAAAAAGCCACACACCTGACTCTCCTTCTCGGTGCCATTAAGCCTGATTTCCGGAATTTTGGTGTGGATGTCATGATGGGGATAAAAATGATGGAAACAGCATCAGCCCGAAACATCAAAACCATCGAAAGTCATCTGATTCTCGAACACAATCACCGAATGAACGGCGAAGTGGAAAAAGTAGGCGGCAAAATCATCAAGCGTTTCCGTATTTTCCAGAAAGATCTGGTTTAAAACTTATAGGCAAAACCAATATTCAGCCATTCCTTGAACTGCAACCGGGGTTGTACTTTTCCGGTTTTGTTCCCTTCACTGTCATATACAGGAAACTTTATGTCGTCATCATAAATCATGTGGGTTGAAACGTTCACATTAAAGTATGGTCCCAGTTTCAATCTGTAGATTAATTCCCAGTCAATATCTATGTTAAAAGGATGTGAGTTATATTGTGAAAACAAATTCAACCTGCTTGTAATCGACATATCCTTTGAAAAATCATATACGATCTGTGACCTGATATATGCTCCTATATCCTGTCTGACTTTCTGGTCAGCTTTCAACCCGTAGCGGGTCTGGTCTATCAGAGCCGTATCCGTAACAAATGTCGCTTTCCAGGTTAAGGGAGACATCAGGATAGATATTTTTTTTTCGGGTCTGTAATCCATCCCGAGTGACAGATAGAGGTATCCCGGTGCAAAAAAACGGGATACCACTGTCGAATCATCCGGATATTTATAACCACGGGCAATCTGGCTCTTCAGGTTGAGGGCGGAAGAATAGTACCAATGGGCAGATTGTTTCAACCCATACCGTGAATCCAGCTCCCAGACATCCTCATTTTTCCTGAGACCTTTGTCTCCCGATTTGAGAACGCCGTATTTCAACCTGAATACATTCGACCATTTATGTTTGTCTTTGTTAAAGTTGGCAAAAGCATTCAATTCCCAGAGGGTGGCTATGGAACTTTCCCCTCCTTTAGCCCAGTTGGAAAGCATTCCCTGCGAAAGATTTACGGCACCGACACCGCCAAGCTTCCAGGGATTTTTCTTTATAACAATAGGCCGGACGCTTTTAAGCTGGGTTCCTCCGGGATAGTTGGCAGGTATAAGAAACGATTGCTTCTTTTCCTTTTTGCTCATACGGTGAAAGATCACGTTGTCATCCAGGGTAAGACGGATATTATCCCTGGCAAGATTTTGTATCCACATGCCAATAGAATCCCGGTTTTCATTTTTCAACCAGAAGCGTGTATAGAATTCAGGTCCATTTCGAAGCCAGACACCTGTTTTTTCATTTGCAAGATTCGTAATCCATAGGTGAACGGAATCCCCTTCCACCTTACGAATCAGGTATGCCACAGCTTTTCGCAGGGTATCAAGACTCGCTACATATCCCGAATCAGTTAGAAATATGGGAACCGTATCCGACCTGTAAACCCGGAATGTCGTATCGGTATATGGCAAGACGAGAACAGTATCCTTCTGTAAAATCCTGACCGGAGATACAGTGTCCGGTTTATTTAACAGGGAATCACGCACAACCGTATCTGCCGGTAATGTATCCGTTGCAGCTCTTCCCGGTAGATCCGGCAAATGTATACCCATACTGTCTGCAGGCGCTTTCAGGGTATCTGTCCGCTCCGCTTCACGGAGTGTGTCAGAAACTTGCAGAACAATATCTTTTACAGGCCTTTTCGGGGAACCTGCCCGACGGTTCGTATCCGCAATATTTTTAAATTCAGGATACGGATAAGCCTTCAGGAATTTCAGGGTCGAATCGATGGGATAACTCTCCATATATCCTATCAGTTTTTCCAGTGCTTTCCGGTATTCCTGTTGATCATCACGCCAAAACTGCCGGGTTTGTATATAACGTTTCAACAGGTCGAGACTGATCTGAAATGAATCCGGCTGTACCTGTATTTCGGTTGAATCCGCTCCGGTACTGTCCGGAAGAATCATTTTTCCTGTCAATGATCCTGCACTATCAGATGCCTGTATTTCCTGTGCATATAAAACACCGGTTGCAGGAACCATGGATATTAATATTCCCGTTAATAACTTTCTGATCGTTTTCCTTTTCAATTTATACATCATATTTCTTTTTACCGGATAATATTTCTGTAAATAATAACTTACCTTTGCTTATGGAACAAAAATCTGTCGATATAAATGATCGGAAGATTCATATTCATTCTGAGTATGCAAAGGTACAGAAACATCAAAAATAGGGACAGCTTTACCCCTATCCAATAGTTAATGTCAGTTTTTCTTCATTTCCGACATTATTTTCTCCATTTTGTTTTCCTATAACGAATAACCTGATGTTTCATTACAAAAAATAATCTTTTTACTATGTCCGAAGATATTCCTTATGCCGAGCCCTTTAAAATAAAAATGGTTGAACCGGTTTTCCGGAGCACACGAGACGAACGCACTCAATGGATTAAAGATGCACATTACAACCTTTTTAACCTGTCAAGTCGTCAGGTGATGATCGATCTGCTCACTGATTCGGGCACCGGGGCTATGAGTGACCGCCAGTGGAGTGCCCTGATGCAGGGGGATGAAAGCTATGCCGGTGCAGTATCGTACGATCGCCTGAAGAAAACCATCCGGGAAATTACCGGTTTTGAATATTTTTTACCTACCCACCAGGGCAGGGCAGCCGAAAACGTGCTTTTCTCCACACTGGTAAAAGAGGGAGATGTTGTTCCGGGGAATACACATTTCGATACCACCAAAGGACACATTGAATACCGGAAAGCTACAGTTGTGGATTGTACGATAGATGAAGCTTTTCAAGCCGGGCTTGAACATCCTTTCAAAGGGAATGCCGATCCGGAAAAACTGGAAAAAGTGATCAGAAAAACGCCTGCAGGCAAAATTCCTTTCATCATAATGACCCTGACCTGTAATTCTGCCGGGGGGCAACCGGTAAGCATGAAAAATTTGCGCGAAATATCCGCTCTGGCAAAACAAAATAGCATCCCCCTGATCATTGACGGTGCCCGCTTTGCCGAGAATGCATGGTTTATCCGGCAGCGTGAACCAGGCTATCATGAAACTGATATCCGCGAGATCGTTCTTGAGATGTTTAGCTATGCTGACGGAATGACCATGAGCAGTAAGAAAGACGGACTTGTAAATATCGGCGGTTTTATTGGAATGCGTAGTGAAGAAATCTTCAGGGCAGCATCGGTATTTAATATCATGTTCGAAGGATTTATTACCTATGGAGGAATGGCGGGAAGGGATATGGATGCACTGGCACAGGGACTTCACGAGTCCACAGAAGAGCATTACCTGGAATACCGGATCCGGCAGGTTGCCCTGTTGGGAAAGATGCTTACAGATGCCGGAATCCCTGTGATCCGTCCCTATGGCGGCCATGCTATCTTCGTTGACGCACTGTCGTTCCTGCCTCACATCCCCCGGGAAACGTTCCCGGCACAAACCCTGGCGGTCGAGTTATATATTGAGGGAGGTATACGCAGCGCTGAAATTGGCACGCTGATGGCCGACCGCGATCCGGTTACCCGCGAAAACCGGTATCCTGCCATGGAGTTACTCCGCCTGGCCATCCCACGGCGTGTCTATACGGACAATCATATGCGCGTGGTGGCAGCTGCCCTGAAAAATCTTTGGGAACGGCGTAATCAAATACAGCATGGACTCAAAATCTTAAATGAAGCACCCATCCTAAGGCATTTTACCGTTGAACTTGAGAGGATAGAAAACGAGCATAATCCCCGGTAAGAAGGTTTTGTTATCTACGGTATTATGGAGCATCCGATATTTCCGTCTCCTTTTCATTTGTGAAAAATTGTTTGCACATTTGTGCGACATTTTTTTACAATGAAGGATCTCACTGAGGGGAAAGAATCCAGGCTCATACTTGCTTTTGCCACACCCATGTTGCTGGGGAATGTCTTCCAGCAACTCTATAATGTGGTAGACAGCATTATTGTCGGAAATGTCCTGGGGAAACAGGCGCTTGCGGCTGTTGGAGCTTCCTTCCCCATTATCTTTCTGCTGATCTCCCTGATCATCGGTATCGCCTCGGGGACTACAATCATTATTGCCCAATATTTCGGGGCAAAACAATACGAGAAGGTAAAACGGGCCATAGATACTTTTTATATTTTTATTTTCTTTGCTTCGATCGTTATGTCGGTCACCGGTATCTATTTTAGTGAAGATATCTTTCGCCTTCTGAAGCTGCCGGAAGAGATTATGCCCCAGGCAAAAACCTATCTGACGATTTATCTTTCCGGAATGATTGTCTTTTTCGGATTTAACGGTACCAGTGCCGTACTTCGCGGCCTGGGTGATTCCAAAACCCCACTCTATTTTCTGGTCGCCTCTACCCTGTTCAACATCGGTTTTGACCTGCTGTTTGTCATGGTGTTCAAATGGGGCATTGCCGGAGCTGCAGCAGCTACCGTTTTATCTCAGGCAGGAGCTTTCGTTTCGGCTGTTTTTTACCTGAACAAATACCATTCACTCATCCAGCTCGATTTCCTGAAGATGCGTTTTGACCGGGATATTTTCAGAAAAAGTCTGAAGATTGGTCTTCCTACCGGATTTCAGCAAACTTTTATCGCTTTGGGAATGATGGCTTTAATGGGTATCGTCAATACTTTCGGAACCAATGTTATCGCTGCATATTCTGTTGCCGGGAGGATTGATTCCATTGCCATGCTGCCTGCAATGAATTTTTCGGCCGCTCTGGCAACTTTTGTAGGCCAGAACCTGGGGGCCGGAAAACCCGAACGGGTTCGCCAGGGGCTTATTTCCACCCTGGTGATGAGCAGCATTATTTCTCTTGCCGTAACCGCAACGGTACAGCTTACCTCTCCGTACCTGATGAAATTGTTCACAAAAGATGCGGAAGTTATTGCTATCGGCAGGGAATACCTGGTTATCGTAAGTGCATTCTATATCATTTTTACCGGAATGTTTTCCATTAACGGGGTTCTGCGCGGTGCCGGGGACACCCTGATTCCGATGTTTATTACACTTTTTGCCCTTTGGTTTGTCCGTATCCCGGCCGCATATTTTCTCTCTCGTCACATGGGATATGTCGGTATCTGGTGGGCCGTACCTGTGGGAATGATGATCGGTTTAATACTTTCGTTTCTTTATTATCTCACAGGCAAATATAAAACCAAAGTTATCATAAAACCACAACACGTTGCCGGCCAGCCGCCGGTAACCATCACGAAAAGTAATTAACACATTACCCCAACTGTATAACCATCTTGTTCAACCCAGGATTTATCGTAATTTTGTTTATATCTAACCATACTACCTATGATCCGATCCATGACCGGGTTCGGGAAATCCAGCAGACAGTTTCCCGACCAGCGTATCACCGTTGAAATAAGAACACTGAACAGCAAACAACAGGATATCTCTATCCGTTTGCCATCGGCTTACCGTGAGAAAGAACTTCCTTTACGCAAAATCCTCGGAGAAAAACTGATCAGGGGAAAGATCGATTGTACCCTGACCATCGAAGATCTTACCGGGGCCACCATCCCTACGGTGAATACAACAGCTATCAAACACTACCTCAACCAGATGCGTGATATTGCACAGGACCTGGATATCCGGTCTGAAGATGCCATAATCCAGGCCATGCTGCGCTGGCCGGAAGTCCTTTGCGACAAAGGACACGAAGTTTCTGAAGATGAATGGAAACATATTGTCCGGGTTACAACAGATGCAGCAGAAGCTGTTGACCGGTACAGGCAGGATGAGGGACTGTCCATTGAAAAAGATATGAGAAAGCAGGTGGAGACCATTTTATCCCTGTTACAGGAAATCAGCCCGTTTGAGAAAGAAAGAGTCACCCTGATCAGGGAAAGGTTGGAAAGACACATTGAAGAATGGAAACAGATTACAGAAAGTGAAAAAGAGCGGCTTGAACAGGAAATCTTTTACTATCTTGAAAAATTAGACATCACCGAGGAAAAAATTCGCCTCAACCATCATTGCCGTTACTTTCTGGACACTTTGAATACAGAAGATGCAGCCGGTAAAAAACTGGGATTTATCAGCCAGGAAATGGGCCGGGAGATCAATACCCTGGGTTCTAAATCGTATCATGCAGGCATCCAGAAAATCGTAATAAAAATGAAAGATACCCTGGAAAAAATAAAGGAACAATCATTAAATGTTCTTTAACGGTATACTATGATACTACGGGAGAGACAAACCGGTAAAGTAATCATTATCTCAGCTCCTTCAGGGGCAGGCAAAACGACGATCGTTAAACACCTGTTGATGAAAATTCCTGCTCTTGAATTCTCGGTATCTGCCTGTAGCAGGCCTCCCCGGCCACATGAGCAGGAAGGAAAAGATTATTATTTCCTTAGCGTTGACGATTTTAAAAAGAAAATCAAAGAAGATGCCTTTCTCGAATGGGAAGAAGTTTACGAAAATCAATATTACGGAACACTGAAAAGCGAAATCGAAAGGATCTGGTCTAAAGGGCACCATGTATTGTTTGATGTTGATGTCAAAGGAGGGATGAACCTGAAAAACAAACTGGGTGACAGGGCACTGGCTGTTTTCGTGATGCCTCCCTCGGTCCAGGCGCTGGAAAACAGGCTGAGAAAACGGTCTACCGAAAGTGAGGAAAGCCTCCGGAAAAGAATTGAAAAAGCAAAAGAAGAACTTGGATATGCACCCTCTTTTGATCGCATATTGGTTAATGATGTTCTCGCCGATGCTTTAGACGCAGCCGAAAAAACGGTTCTCGAATTCTTAACGGTATAATTTTATGAAACACACAGGACTTTTTTTTGGTAGTTTTAATCCTGTCCACATCGGACACATGGCTATCGCCAATTATATGGTTGAATATACGACGCTTGACCAGGTATGGTTTGTAGTTTCCCCGCACAATCCATTAAAAAAGAAAACTTCCCTTCTTTCCGATTATCACCGTCTTGAACTGGTCAGACTGTCATTGCGCGACGACCCGCGTTTCCGGGTTACAAATATCGAATTCAAACTACCCCAACCTTCCTACACCATTGATACCCTCACACGCCTGGAGGAAAAATATCCCACCCATAATTTTTCCCTGATTATGGGCGCCGATAACCTGATAACACTACATAAATGGAAAAATTTTGAGCAGATACTGGACCGATGGTCGTTGATCGTTTATCCCCGCAAAGGATCGGATACAGCAGACATTCCCGAAAATCTGAAAAGCCGCCTTTCTCCTGAAAATTACACTTTAGTCCGTGCGCCGCAGATTGAAATATCTTCAACGGCGCTGCGAAAGGCCATCCGTGAAGGCAGGGATATGCGTTTCTTCTTTCCGGAACCGGTTTATCAGTATGTCCGGGATATGCACTTTTATGAAAAGTAATCCGGGATTTTTCTTATAACGAATTCTATAATAATATATATTATAATATGTATAATATTATGTATTATTATATGTATTTAATTAAAAATAAAAATATTGAGATAGATTAACGTATCAGGATTACGTTACCTCCGGTATCACGCATTTACCAGGTTTACCTCCCGTATAATTTCCATACCCCGTTGAATCGCTTTCTTATTCAATGGCAACAGATGGTGATACCGGGGTGGAAGGGATTTCTTAAGTCCTTTAAGTACATTCTCCATCTCAACTATAGGTTTGATCTTCAGGTAAGCTCCCAGCATGATCATATTAAATGTTCTTGTTGTCTCCATTTTGGCTGCTTCTTCGGCACCATCAGCACGGTAAATGCTGATATCTTTCCGTTCGGGATGGCGGGTAATCCCATTTCCATCATACAGCAGAATACCACCAGGTTTAACCGTGGGTTCGAATTTATCCATCGACTGCTGGTTCAGGATGATTGCCGTATCATATTCATTAAGGATGGGAGAACTGATCCTTTCATCACTGATAATCACAGTAACATTGGCCGTTCCGCCACGCATTTCGGGGCCATATGATGGCATCCAACTAACTTCTTTGTCCTGCATTACACCACTATAGCAAAGAATTTTGCCCATGGATAGGACACCCTGTCCTCCAAATCCTGCAATAATAATTTCTTCTGTCATCGCTATAATATTTTTATTTTTCTTCAGGTATTTTGATATCTCCTAAAGGATAAACGGGAAGCATATTATCATCCAGCCAGCGGTTGGCCTGTACCGGAGTCATCTTCCAGCCTGAATTACAGTTGGAAACAATCTCAACAAAAGAGGTGCCTTTATTTAATTGCTGATATTCAAAGGCTTTGCGGATAGCCTTTTTGGCTTTCCTTACATAGGACGGAGTATGTACAGCCTGGCGGCTCACATAATAGGTTCCGGGTAAGCTTGCTATCAGGTCGGTGATCTGGATTGGATTTCCCATTAAAGCCTGATCGCGGCCATAAGGGGTTGTCGAGGTTTTCATTCCCAGCAAAGTCGTTGGAGCCATCTGTCCGCCGGTCATTCCGTAAATCCCGTTGTTAATAAAGATCATCGTAATATTTTCACCGCGGTTACATGCATGAATGGTCTCAGCGGTTCCGATAGCAGCAAGGTCACCGTCACCCTGGTAAGTAAATACAAACCTGTCGGGCCAGAGGCGCTTAATGGCAGTAGCCAAAGCCGGAGCACGCCCATGTGAGGCTTCCTGGGTATCCACATCGATATAATTATACATAAAAACCGAACAGCCGACCGGTGCAATACCTATGGTTTTCGACTGGATATCCATCTCTTCGATCACCTCGGCAATCAGCCGGTGTGCGGTACTGTGCCCACAGCCCGGACAATAGTGCATTACATTATCGGTAAGTACCTTTGTTTTCGTGTATACCAGGTTCTCTTTCGATATAATCTCATTAACCGTTGTATATTCTGCCATTTTCTATCCTCCGATAATTTTTTGTTTCAGTGCTTCAACCACTTCCTGCGGATTGGGAATTACGCCACCCATTCTTCCGTAATGGGCAACCGGGACCTTACCGTTTACAGAAAGGCGGATATCTTCAACCATCTGGCCTGCGCTCATTTCTACGGAGAGCATTCCCTTTACTTTGTCTGCATATGATAATATCGTCTTTTCGGGAAACGGGAACAACGTAACGGGTCGTAACAAACCGGCTTTAATTCCCTCGGCCCTGGCCAGTTGGACTGATTTCTGGCATATTCTGGCGCTGGTGCCATAAGCAATAAAAAGATATTCGGCATCATCACAGGAAATTTCTTCATACCTGACCTCTTTTTGGCGGATATCTTCATATTTTTTCTGTAGTTTCTCATTAAACTTTTCCTGCCGGTAGGGATCAAGGTCAAGACTGGTGATGATGTTTCGCTCCCTGTCCTGAGTTTTTCCGGTAGTAGCCCAATCGGGAAATTCGGTCATTCTTTTTTTCTGAGGCTTGAATTTCACCTTTTCCATCATCTGGCCGATCGCACCGTCAGAAAGGATCATGGTTGGATTACGGTATTTAAAAGCCAGGTCGAAAGCCAGTTCCATAAAATCGGCCATTTCCTGTACTGAAGCAGGTGCCAGCACGATCAGGTGATAATCACCATGTCCGCCACCTTTGGTGGCCTGGAAATAATCTGATTGCGAAGGCTGTATGGTTCCAAGGCCGGGGCCGCCACGAACGACATTCACAATTACCGTAGGCAACTCTGCCCCTGCAATATAAGATATTCCTTCCTGCATCAGGCTGATCCCGGGGCTGGATGACGATGTCATCACCTTTTTCCCTGATCCGGCACCACCGTAAAGCATATTGATTGCGGCCACTTCACTTTCTGCCTGTAGGACTACCATCCCGGTACGCTCCCATGGTTTTGCGGTCGTCAGGTATTCCATAACCTCACTCTGCGGGGTAATGGGGTAACCAAAATAGCCATCCACACCTGCGCGGATGGCTGCCTCGGCAATCGCTTCATTTCCTTTCATTAATACAAATTCGTCTTCCATATTCTGTAATTCTAAAGTCTGATTAAACTTCCGATGTTTCAAATTTCTTACGGTATACCGTAATGACCCCGTCAGGGCAGACAATACCACAATTCATACATCCGGTACAAGCGTCAGGGTCTGCCATATAAGCATAATGATATCCCTTGCTGTTTACCTTTGGGGATAAAGCTATCACATGGGTCGGACAGGAAACCACACATATCTCACAGCCTTTGCACCGCTCTGTATCCACTACAATTGCACCTCTAACTTTTGCCATAATCTGAAATTTTTGTCATTCAAATTTAAACTTTTTTGCAAGTTTATATCCTGTTTTTTGTCATATCGGTGAATATTCAATAACAACAAACATTATTGAACGGGATGATCTTTCCTGAAGCATGCCAGTCTTCTGTCAAGCTCATCATACTGATTATCTGCTATTTGCGATACACATGCACGCACGCCTTCCGTACGAATACTGCCTGTTGTTTCCAGGGCGATTGCGCTGACACCGTAATAGAGCAATTCCACAATCAAATCCGCACCCTCAAAACCGGGGTATGAAACGGTAAAATAAAATCCATCAGCCAGTTTTTCATTCAGATCGTAGTCATACACCAGTTTAAAGCCATTTCGTAAAAAAATTTCTTTCATCCGTGCAGCCCGCCGGCCATATTCCTTCACAACTTCAATAAAATTATAGGTACCGTCATTAGCGGCCTTAAGAATACCTCTCAGCCCCCATTGGGATGAATGCGACACACCTGCAGAGAGTGAATAGAGTGCTCCGTATATCATAGCATAACCAAACTCGTCTGAAGAAAAGTATCGGAGTAAATCCGGAAAACGTCTATGGTACAAGTGGTCGGAAATAATCATGATCCCGATGCGCTGACCTGCATAACTAAAAGCCTTTGAACTGGATATCAACAGGATGTAATCGTTGGTATAACGGGCCACTGTCGGTTGATAGGGTGGCACACCGGGTATTGAATAATCCTGTCTGAAATCCATTCCAAAATAGGCCAGATCTTCGATGACCACAACGCCGTATTCCGCAGCCATTTCCCCGATTGTTTTCAGTTCTTCTTCGGTAAGGATAAACCATGCCGGATTATTGGGACTGGAATAAAGGATACTGGACACCTTACCGGTTTTCAGGTAAGCATAGAGTTTGTCCTTCAGCTTATCTCCGCGATAATCAAAAATATCGAATGACATATAGCTGTGACCAAGGACATGGACCTGCTGCTTTTGAACGGGGAATCCCGGATCAAGAAAAAGGGTTCCTTCCTTGTTCCTGTCGGTACGATTCGCAACCATAAAGGAAGCCATCGATCCCATCATACTGCCCACGGTAGGGAGACAGCCTTTCGGGTTCGTCTCAATATTCATAAACAAGTGTGCAAACCGGGCTATTTCTTCTTTCAGTTCCTGCACTCCTTCGATCATCGGATATTTTGAAGCCACACCACGCTGAAGCGCTTCAATCTCAGCCTGTATACCGGGAGGAGCGGCCGGAAGGCCGGGGACACCCATTTCCATGCGTACAAAACGAACATTCGTGCGGGCTTCAATCTGATTTACAATACGAACGATTTCCCTGATCGCTCCCGCACCCGGACGGGCCAGGTCATTTTGTCGTAAAACTTCTTCTACGATACCGGCTTTTACAGGTGTTTGTCTCATATATTTTTTTTTAAACAAAAAAGGCAGCATAGTGCTGCCCTCCGGGTCATTTAAATTCTTTTAGAATAATATCCAGCCAGTTCTGCAACCTTTCAGGTGTTTTGGCCGATTCATAATCCTCATCCAGTGGCAATCCGGCAAAACGACCGTCAATGATCGCATCCGAATCCTGAAATTCATAACCGGAAGGATCAACCTGCCCGATGACCGCTGCGCCATGTTGCATCAGTTCCTTTGCCACCGTACCGAGCGAATCAACAAAATGCAGAGAATAGGTAATATGATCACCCAGTCCGTACAAGGCAAACCGTTTATTCCCGTAATCCACCTTTTCCAGTTCAGGCATAAATGCAGACCAGGCATCTTCGGGGACATCCATATCCCAGGTATGCTTCCCGACCGTAGACAGGCCGAAAATAATGTTTTGATATTGATTGATCTTCCCGGCATCAGCTTCCTTTATCGGGATAAGATCGATCTTATCCCTACCGATCATTCTTTCGATCATACGGGCTACTTTCTCTACAGAACCACCCGATGGGCCATAAAACAATCCTATTTTTTCCACAGTATTATCGTTATAATCATTGAAGCATATGCCACATATTCAGAATTTGAAGATACAAATTTATAATTATTTTTTCCCGTTGTGCATGATCGCCGTCTATATCAGTAAAAACATCTGTTGTTTTACAACATAAGCCTGTCCAGGCTATTCATTATCTTTCTGATATTTTATCCTGGCATCCACAACCATAATCCGGTCTCCCTGAGCCATTAACGGATTAATATCCATTTCGGTGATCCCGGGAATTTGCTGAACGAGAACAGAAAGATGTAACAACAGGTCTGTTAGTTTTTTTTCGTCAACCCCTCCCCGGCCTCTGGTACCTTTGATCAGCGAATAACCCTGCAGGTTCCGGATCATTTGAATGGCTTCATTTTCGGTTAACGGTGCCAGGGTAACAGTATAATCTTTCATTACTTCGATAAAGATACCCCCTATCCCGAAAAGGATCAGGTGACCGTATGGTTTTTCTCTTTTTACGCCTGCAAACAATTCAATCCCCTGAAACATAGGCTGGATCATAACTTTTTCCGTCCCCGGGGTGTTCTGTAATTTTTCAAAACCCTTTCTCAGGCATTCCCTGTCTGAGATGTTCAACAATACCCCTCCTGCATCCGATTTATGCAAAGGACCGATCGCTTTCAGGACCACGGGATAACCCACCTGCTGTGCAAAAGTTTCGATATCCTCCTGCCGGTTACTGACCATTTCTTCTATTACCGGTATTCCGGCCTTCTGCAGGAGACAATGAACCGTCCCGGGATCAAGATACCCGGTTTCTTTAATGTCAGGAAAAGCCAAAGATTCATTTCCGGTTTCATCAACAGAAATAAAGGGTTCCGGAGTATTCATCACTTTTCCCAAAGCATTTCCCATCACCACTTCATCCGGAAAAAAGACATTTCCCCGGTGAATAAAATCGTCTATCTCACGCCGTACATTGACTACCGAAGGCAACACAGGATAAACAGGTTTCGAAGATTCACGGATTATACGATGAATTACATCATAAACATCATCTACAGGGAAAAGTCCGGGACTACCAAAGATCACCACCGATCCGTCAACCTGGTCAAAATCATGTTCACAGGCAGAAAGGATCTCCTCCAGTTGTCCGGCTGTCCCGGTTGCCAGAAAGTCGACCGGATTTTTTACTGAAGATCCCGGAAATAATTTCTCCAGCAACCTGTCGGCTTTTTCACCTTTGATCTCGGGAACATTTAATCCATGAGATGATAACGCATCTGTAAGCATAACTCCCGGCCCACCGGCATGAGTAACAATAGCGAAATTCTTACCCTTCGGCCGCGGAAACATGAGTACCGAAGCCACGGTTATCATCTCTTCGCGGCTATGGCAGCGAATGATCCCTGCTTTGCGGAAGAGTGCACCTGCAGCTTCGTCAGAACCGGCCAGTGCTCCGGTATGCGAGGATGCTGCTCTGCTGCCGGCTTCCGAGTTCCCGGCTTTCACCGCAACAACCGGTACTCCCCTGCGAACCAGCGAGGAAGCATGCCGAAGCAAAATATCCGGCTTTTTAATGGTTTCAAAATACAACAACAAAGCCCCGGGTTTCTCCTGCTCGTCGAGGGATTCGTCCAGCCAGGCAACCATTTCCTCCACTCCTGTTTGCGCGCTGTTTCCCATTGAATATACCGCTGAAAACGATAACCCCCTGGAGATACCCGATTCCATGATAAAAACAGCAGTAGCTCCCGAACCGGAGATCAGGGTTACACCACCGGATTTTAACTCCGGAACGGGTGTAGTAAAAACGCCCCGGTAAGCAGTATTCATAACCCCGATACAGTTCGGGCCGATGAGACATCCTCCCGTTTTGTCGATAACATCCACAATTTCCTTTTCCAGCCTGGCTCCCTCCTGACTTAACTCACTGAAACCTGCCGACAGAATAATAAATGCTTTGGTATCCTTTTTCCCGGCCAGTATTTCTATGGCCGGTAAGGTATATGTTGCGGCAATCGCCAGTATGGCCAGATCAACCTGCGGAATGCCGGAAACATCCGGAATAGTCTCTATTCCCTGAACCGAAGCCACCTTCGGATTGACCGCATACAATTTACCTTTATACCCACCTGAAAGCAGGTTCTCAAGCACTTTGCCACCCGGCTTCCTGGTGTCGGAAGAAGCTCCTATAACCGCAATACTCCCGGGAGAAATGATTTGCCGGTTAATCATAAGCTTTTCTTTGTTATGATAACATACAAAAATATACTTTATAAGACTTCTCCGAAATGATTTTTCTCGTGTTTAATAACATTATAGCGTTTTTAGGCAGATTATGTTGGTAATTAATTAAATATATATGTATTTAATTATATATTATAATACATATATATTGAGAAAAGACAGATGTATTATTGAAGATTGGGATTAATATTGGACAATATAAAGCCGGGGAAAGACAAAGATTACTTTCCGGAGAAATAAGCGACTTTTTCGATTGAAGTAATCATGTCATATTCTTCCAGATAAACATGATCCGGTACTTTGAGAGGCACGGTAGTAAAGTTCAGGATACCCCTGATACCGGCCTGAATAAGCTGATCTTTTAATTCTTTAGCTTTTTCGGGTGGTACAGTAAGGATTCCTATATTTATCCGGTATTTGTGAACAATATCGTCCAGCTTTTCGGGATGATAACAGGGAATCCCATCTATGATCCGATCGATTTTTTGAGGATCGGTATCAAACAGGGCCTGGATATTCAGTTTTGCACGTTTCCCTTTAAAATAATGCAGTATGGCCGTACCCAGATGACCGATACCTATGATTGCAACATTTTGTCCTTCTGGTGAATCAAGGATTTCGCTGATGGCATCAATCATCTCCTTTACGTCATATCCTTTGCGTTGCAGGCCAGAAAAACCCATAAGCATAATATCGCGTCTTACCTGTACAGCAGTTTTGTGATGCATATGGGCTAATTCATGAGAATAAATAAAGGATTTGCCCTCGCTGAGACAGTTGATCAATGTCCTGCGGTATTCACTTAACCGCTCGACTGTTTTTCCAGGAAGTTTCTGCATGACTCAATCATTTATCCAACAAAATGTTTGCGTTTAAGTTATCATTGTATTTACAACTATTTACAAAGATGTAATTTTTTTCGGATTATTTTCCGGTATATTGTTAATTTTTACACAATCATCATTTTTTACAACAAAGGGGATAAGTATCAAAATCATTTATTGTTAAGGTTCAGGACATGAATATAATTAAAACTGATCAATATATGCAGCTATTTGCCTAATGATTAAACATATCACGGCATTAATAACTGGTAATAAATTTGTGAAAACAATTATTTTTGTGATCTTTGTAACATATTATAACCCATGTTGATTTATAAAACAATAACACGCTTAATCCAATACAGGCTTTGTCTGATACATTATACTGAGTTGGGAATAGAGCAGATTTTTTCTTATACTCTGGCCAAGGAAACCGGGGTCTCCCCGGAACAGGTCAGGAAAGATTTCTCTCAGTTCGGTATCCGCGGGAATAAAAAAGCAGGATACAATGTTTTGCAGCTGATTGAACAGATCAACGCTATCCTCTCGAAGAATACTGTGCAGAAGATTATATTGGTAGGCATGGGAAATATAGGCAAAGCACTGATTCACTATAAAGGATTCGAGAACCGGAACATGCAGATTGTCGCTGCATTTGACATTGACCCGGCCAAACAGGGAAGAAAATACAGGATTCCCGTATACCCGTTACAAAAACTCCCTCAGATTGTTCGTAGGGAAGATATTTCCAATGCCATTATCGCTGTCCCTGAAAGTACGGCGCAACAGGTATGCGACCTGCTTACGGAAAACGGGATCAGAGGCATTCTCAATTTTGCTCCTGTAATCCTGAAAACCAGTGACCGGATAATGATTAAAAATATCAGTCTTTGCGGGGAACTGGAAGCGCTGAGTTACTTTACCCAACGCACAACCGTTTAGTCTGTACCTGTTACCATTTTTTCTTCAAGCCAGGTAAACCACTCATCCATGCCTTCACCGGTCTGTGCCGAAAGGGAAATAAATGAGATCTGCGGATTAATCCGGTGAGCATATTCTTTGGCTTTTTCCACATCAAAATCTACATAAGGAAGCAAATCAGTTTTGTTGATAAGGCAAAGGTCAGCCGTCTGAAACATGGTGGGATATTTCACCGGTTTGTCATCACCCTCGGTAACACTGATAATAACTACCCGGAATGCTTCACCCAGATCGAAAAGCGCAGGACATACCAGATTTCCGACATTTTCAATCATCAGAAAAGACTTGTCCGGAACATCAAGGTGCATAACTGCGCTATTGATCATGGAAGCATCAAGATGGCAACCGTTTCCGGTATTAATTTGAACTACAGGGGCTCCGGTGGCATTAATCCTGTTCGCATCATTCATGGTTTGCTGATCACCTTCAATTACGGCGAAGGTGAAACGGTTATTTAAGGCCGAAATGGTTTTTTCCAGGAGGGTGGTTTTTCCTGACCCGGGAGAGCTTACCAGATTCAGTGTCACCATTCCTTTTGCCTCAAAAAAACCTCTGTTATGCTCTGCTAACAGATCATTTTTTTGAAGAATATTTTCTTCCACAACGATTTCTCTGGCACCATGAGTGTGATCGGGATGATGATGATGGGTATGATCATGCTCTGCATGAGTATGTTCTTCTCCGGAATGACTGTGATCATGGGAGTGATTATGTTTTACTCCGTCGTGAACATAAGCATGATTATGTTCGCCTGGTTTTCTGATGATTACCTCGTCACCAGGTTGTCCGCATCCACAGGTATCACACATAATATTTTTATTTTAAGTTCATGCAAATTTATGATATTCCTTCCAGGGCATACATGATTCTCATCAGCTTTTTACCCTCAGTTTTTACCTTTTGCGCCAAAAACTTCACAATATGATATATTATTTACTATCCCTGTGTAAGCCCCTGAACTTTAAGTGTCCACAACCAAGGATTTTAATTGCAACTCCTTCCCCCGTATAATTTCAAGGCCATATTCTCCGCAATCCGGACAGGGAGTAAAAGGAGAATCAATGGCGCCCTCCCAGCCACAGGCCGGGCATCTGGCTACCGGATGTACCTGTATGATTTTCCAGGTTGCCTGTTCACAGCGGGTATTTCTGACTGCTTCCTGCAAGGCAAATTCAAGTGCATCAATCACTACCCCGGACATATCCCCGACTTCGATGTCCATTTCAAGAACTTTCCCTGCATTCCCGCGTAAAGCATAGTCCTCGGCAATTTCAACAATACTCATAGCTATGGACAATTCATGCATCCGTAATCTCTTTTTATTCAAATGTACATGGAAAAAATTTCCTGCCAAAATGCAATGCCGTATAAAGATATCAACCGGATACTGTTTTTTTATACTGTTTTTTTACTAACAAAAAGATATATTGGTTAATAGAAAGCTTGGAAATCTGCCAAATAATTCGTATTATGGAGAGGTCTTTTTTGTCTTACGAGTAAAAATATGCTGTTATGGAAAAAATAGTAGCGTTGAACGTTAAGTGTCCGCACTGCGGGAAATCCCTGATGGATCCCTATCACCGGATTCATGAAAAACCAAGTATCCTGCTGGATATCGAAGCGAAAAAAGGGGAAGGCAAAATCAGGTTATGTGCTTTCTATGGTTGTTACACCCATGAAAGTTCCATTAAGCTGGAGGATAAAGAGATTGTCCGCCTGTTTTGTCCCCATTGTCATGAAGAGCTGATCAGCGAAAACAAATGTGAAGAATGCGGAGCTCCGATGTTACCTCTGACACTTCAGCGCGGTGGCCGCGTTTATATTTGTTCCCGGGTGGGATGTACCAAACATTTCCTCTCTTTTGAGAACATCTCTGAGGCCCTGACACGGATGTACAATGAATTTGGTTATTTTTAGTGAGCTCTTCTTAACGAATTAACAAATTCGTGGCAGCTGCTCACCTGCGAGCATATCTACAATACGATTTCCTCCGATCTCTGTTCTCAGAACCACCTTGCCAGGGTGGTTTTCCGTTATCTGTCCGATCATTACTGCCTCTTGGCCCAATGGATGTTCCCTGAGCGCAGTCAATACGCTATCAGCATCCTTTTCGGCCACTACCATAACAACCTTCCCTTCATTGGCCAGGTATAAAGGATCGTATCCGAAAACTTCGCAAGCCCCTCTTACAACCGGACTTACCGGAATATTCTCTTCCTCCAGCTCAATACCGTTTTGCAGGGTTTCTGCCAGTTCACACAAGACCGTTGCCAGACCTCCCCGTGTAGGATCACGCATAAACTTTACTGCAGCCCCGGTTTCAAACACATGCTGAATCAGTCCGTTCAATGGAGCACAATCGGATTGCAGATCGGGTGACATTTCCAGAGATTCCCGTGCTGCCAGAACCGTAATCCCGTGATCACCCAGTGTACCGTTAAGCATGATAATATCTCCCGGCGCAACGCCTGTACCATAACTGATCTTCTTTTTCTCACGGGACAACCAGCCAACACCGGATGTATTGATAAAAATTTTATCGCATTTACCATGTTCGACAACTTTGGTGTCCCCTGTTACCACAGCCACACCTGCTTCCCGGGCAGTTTCAGCCATGGATATTACAATTTTTTCCAGGTCGGATAGCAGAAAACCCTCTTCAAGAATAAATGATACACTTAAAGCTTCCGGTTTTGCACCGGAAACGGATAGATCATTTACCGTACCGCAAACAGCCAGTTTTCCAATATTACCGCCGGGGAAAAAAAGCGGATTCACCACGTACGAATCGGTGGTAAAAGCCAGTTGTCCATCACCCACGTCAAGAATAGCGGAATCTGTTTCACTTGTCAATACTTCGTTATCAAAATGACGGAAAAAAAGATTCCTGATCAGTTCATGAGCCATTTTTCCGCCACTACCATGATTAAGTAAAACGATATCCTCTTTTTTCATATCTCAAATTATCTGTGATATTTATAATATGCCTGGCAGGCACCTTCGGGAGAAACCATACAGGCACCAACAGGGGTTGCCGGGGTACAGACCCTTACGAAGAGCGGGCATTCCATAGGTTTGCTAATCCCCTTAAGAACAGCTCCGCATATACAACCTCTGGGCTCCCGGGTGGGTTCCACCTCAACGGGGATTATGCTTTCGGCATCATGCCCGGCATATTTTTCACGCAGGCCCAGGCCGCTATCCGGAAGCATTCCCAGACCGCGCCACCAGTCATCCCTGGGCTCATAGACTTCATACATCAGGTCCCTGGCCGGTTTGTTTCCTTCGGGAAGAACAACCCTGCCATACTGGATTTCTACACGCGGTGAATTCGTTTCCACCTGTTTTACCAACAGTAAAATAGACTGCAAAACATCAACCGGTTCAAATCCGGAAATCACTACTGCAAGGCCGAATTTCCCGGGAATAGACTGATAAATAACATGACCGGTAACGGTGCTTACATGGCCCGGAGCAATGTAACCATCCAGCTTAACACCTTCATCGATCAGTGCTTCCATAGCCGGAGGCATTACCTTATGAGCACTGAAAAGAAAAAAGTTTTCGACTTTCAGGCGATGTGCTACCTGCATGGCAGCTGCAGTTGCCGGAGCCGTAGTCTCAAATCCGATACCCAGAAAAATAACCCGTTTACCGGGATTGGCCTGTGCTATTTTTACAGCATCCAGAGCAGAATAGACAATGCGGATATCATGGCCTGCTGCCTTCTCCCGGTCCAGTGATGAAGTAGACCCCGGTATACGGATCATATCTCCGAAGGTTGTGATGATCACATCAGGTAATCTGCTAAAGGCCACCGCCTGGTCTACATACCGCGTACTTGACACACATACAGGACAGCCGGGGCCGGATAAAAGGGAAATATGGTCCGGTAAAAGAGAAGGGATACCAAATTTTTGTATGGCATGCGTATGCCCGCCACATACTTCCATAAAAGCAACAGGTTTCCGGGAAACACGGTGTATCTCATCAGACAATTTTCGTACAATCTCTTTATCCCTGAATTCATCAATATATTTCATTTGCGTATAATCACTGTTTTATCTTCAGCATATGACTACATCCGGAAATTTTATTCCGGCAAGTAAGGAAATCGAATGATAATAAACAATGAGATTTCTTTGTTAACCGTAAAATTTAATCCCTGCTATTTCGCAATGCCCCGGCAACAGTAAGTTGCCCAAGGGAAATACCACCGTCATTTACCGGAACTTTTTCGGAGATAAAAACTTCAAATTTCAGCTTCTCCAACATTTCTTCAGTTATTCCAAGCAGATATCTGTTCTGAAAGGTGCCTCCCGAAAGTATTATTTTATTCAATCCGGTTTCTTTCCGGATATGATTGCTTTTCTCAACGATCAGATGAGCAATGGTGCGGTGGAAGCGTGCTGCAATGGCACCCGGAGCAGTTTTTGCAATAATGTCTTTTACTATTTCACGTATGGCAGGACGAAGGTCAATTATCTCATCCTGTACCAGCCAGGAATACATACCTTCAGTGTGGGGGACAATGGCAGCTTCGAGGCGCATGGGGGCTTCTGCATGAAAAGTACTTTCCCTGCAGATTCCTGTAAGTGCAGCAACCGCATCAAATAACCTGCCGGCACTCGATGTATAAGGCGTATTGATCTTTTTTCTGATCATTTTCATCAATAAATGAACCTTCTCCCCTGCCCTGACCCATTCCAGAAATGGCAGATTCAGTTTCTCCATCTCTTCTCCGAAAGCATACCACAGGTATGAAACCGCCATTCTCCAGGGCTGCAATGCAGCCAGGTCGCCTCCCGGCATTGGAACATAACCGAGATGACTCCTGCGTTCAAATTTTTGCAGGTCGCAAACCAGGAATTCGCCCCCCCAGATATTCCCGTCCGTCCCGTAACCGGTACCATCAAATGATACTCCGATCACCGGTTCATCGAGTTTGTATTCGGCCATACAGGCAGCAATATGCGCGTGGTGGTGCTGTACCTGAATCACAGGCAACCCTGTTTCCATGGCATAACGGGTCGAAAGGTAATCCGGATGCATATCACAAACAACTACTTCAGGTGATACGCGAAACAGTTCTTTGAACCGGTCCAGCGATTCCGTATAAAAAGCATAGGTTTCGTAATTCTTAAGATCTCCTATATGCTGGCTCAGGAAGGCCATGTTGGATTTCCCGAGGCAAAAGGTACTAACCAGTTCCGCTCCGGTTGCCAGGATGCCATCTACGGGAAACAGCGTTTCTATGGGAGCCGGAGCAAAACCCCTGCTGCGACGGATAAGCCGCTGTTTTTCACCTACAACATGAAGTACGGAATCATCCACCCGGTTATGGATACGCCGGTTATATGTCAGCACACCATCGGTTACGGGCCCAAGGATATTTAATGCTTCCCGATCATTGATCACAATGGGTTCATTTGAAAGATTACCGCTGGTAAGCACCAAAGCCTTAAGTTCCGTATCCCGGAAAAGAAGATAATGGAAAGGCATATAAGGCAGCATTGCTCCGATTGTCCCAAAACCCATACATACCGAAGGAGCAAGGGCCTGAACGGATTCAAGCAGTACAATGGGCCTTCGCCATGAAGTGATTGTTTTCTCTTCCGCTGCAGAGACACGGGTAAAATGTCGTAGTGTTTCCAGGTCACGAAACATCACGGCAAAAGGTTTGTCTTCACGTAGCTTTGCCCGGCGCAGGCGGGCTACCGCCGGTTCATTTAAAGCATCACACGCCAGGAAATAACCACCCATCCCTTTTACGGCCAGAAGTTGTCCCTGCTGAAGCATTCCGCCGGTGATACGCAGAATCTGATTAAGCGGTATGATCTCCTTCCCATCCAGATGCAGGGTATAATGCGGCCCGCATGTATGGCAGGCAACCGGTTGAGCATGAAAACGCCGGTCATTGACATCATCATATTCTTTCCGGCAAACCGAGCACATCCTAAATTCCTTCATCGTAGTACGTAAACGATCATAAGGCAAATCCTCAATAATCGTAAACCTGGGACCGCAATTGGTACAATTGATAAACGGATAACCGATGCGATGAGATTGTTCCTTCATGTCCCTCAGACAATCATCACAAACGGCAATATCCGGGCTGATAAGGGTAATCTCATCGGAAAGATCCCGGCTTCCTAAAATTGTAAATTTATCATATTCGGGAAGACCGGATGCTTCCAGCACCTCGACGGTACTGATCTCAGCTGCAGGTGGTACCTGTAACCGCAGGTCCCGGACAAAGGACTCCATCACTTCTCGTCCGGTTATAACATGTATCCACACGCCGTCATTGCGATTCTCAACCGTACCGTATATTTTATGTTGTAAGGCAATACGATACACATACGGGCGGAAACCTACCCCCTGCACAAGCCCTTTGATATGAATGGTATAACCCGGCATCCTTACTGGTCAGAAAAACAAATTTAGAAACATTTACAAAATCGCTTATGAACAAAACGGATAACTTTCCCAAAAGGGAAAAAATTATGCAAATATTGTCTTTATCATTTTTTTTCCGAACTTGTCATATGGAAACTGAAGCGCAATCTTCTTTTTGTTCTGTAAATGTGCATTATTTCACATAATATATCAATTTTTTCAGGAACTACCAGAAAACAATTTTTATTTTATTTAATTTTTTCAGAAAATCATACACTATATATGAATCTTTAAACCAATTATTTATATATGAATTGTCAATTTGAATCGATAAAATATTGATTTTGTCATTTTTTAAATTCAAAAAGGCTTTTATATTTGTTGTGAATATTTTAACATTAATTTCTTCGAGAAAAGAAATCAAACCTTAAGGTCATGGATAATGCAAATATCACCGGAATCATCGAAAAATATAACAATGACCGTACCAGGCTGATTGATATGCTGATTGACATACAGGTACTGGAAGGTTATATCCCGGATGAAACCATACCGGTTATTGCCCGTCACACGGATACCAGTGAGGCCTATGTGGAACAAACGGTTTCTTTCTATCATTTCTTCCACCGCAATCCTCCCGGAAAGTATGCCATTTTTCTCAACAATAGCGTGGTTGCACAAATGATGGGACGCGAAAAGGTGGCCAGGGCTTTTGAAGAAGAAGCCGGTTGCCGGTTTGGAGAAGTCAGCGAAGACAGACTCATCGGCCTTTTCCCGACCGCCTGTATCGGCATGAGTGATCAGGAGCCTGCCGCATTGATCAACAGCAGGGTTTTCACACGTCTTACTCCTTTCAGGGCACGGGAAATCATCCGGTACATCAAAGCCGGAAAATCCCTCGAGGAATTAAGCACTTCCGGATATGGTGGCGGAATGAATGCATCGAAACTGATCCGTTCAGAAGTCAGGAATAATGTACACAGGCGTGGACCTATTCTTGATGAAAATTATAAAGCCGGGGATATATTACGAAAACGTATTCCTCATATGTCTCCTGAAGAGGTGATCTGGGAAATTAAACTTTCCCAGATACGTGGCAGGGGCGGCGCCGGTTTTCCCACCGGAATGAAATGGGAGTTCTGTCGCAGTGCAAAAGGTGAAAAAAAATATATCTTCTGCAATGCCGATGAAGGGGAACCCGGAACATTCAAAGACCGTGTGATCCTTACAGAACTCCCCGAACTAATGTTCGAAGGAATGGTACTCGCCGGCTATGCCATAGGTGCGGTTGAAGGTATTTTGTACATCCGGTTCGAATATAAATATCTTCATAAATACCTGGAACATGTGCTTGCAGAAATGCGTAAAAAAAATCTGCTCGGAAAAGACATTGCCGGTATTCAGGGATTCGATTTTGATATCCGGATCCAGTATGGTGCCGGTGCTTACGTGTGTGGGGAAGAATCAGCTTTACTTGAATCCGCCGAAGGGAAAAGAGGGGAACCCAGATCCAGACCTCCTTTTCCGGTTGAAAAAGGATACCTGGGGATGCCTACCGTTGTTAACAATGTCGAAACCTTATGTACTGCCGTAAAGATCATGAAATTCGGAAGTGAATGGTACCGGTCGTTGGGAACAAAAGAGTCGAGAGGAACAAAAGTCCTGAGTATTTCGGGGGATTGCCGTTATCCGGGTATCTATGAAATGGAATGGGGTTATAGTGTAAATGATATTCTTGATATGGTCGGTGCAGATGATGTCCAGGCCGTACAGGTCGGCGGACCTTCGGGAAACCTGATCGGTCCCGAAGAGTTTGACCGTGAAATTGCTTACGAAGATCTGGCAACAGGCGGATCGTTCATGATCTTCAATCATTCCCGGGATCTGATCCGGGATGTGGTGCTGAACTTCATGAATTTTTTTGTCGAAGAATCCTGCGGATCGTGTGTCCCATGCCGTAATGTTCCCTATTTATTGAAACAAAAACTTGAAAAAATTCTCGGTGGACATGGTGTTTGGAAAGATATTGACGACCTGGAGCAGTGGACGAAGATCATGTCCATCAACCGTTGCGGTCTGGGCCAGACTGCTGCCAATCCTGTCATTACCAGCCTTAAACATTTCCGTGCACTCTACGAAGAAAAAGTCCAGAGAGGAAAATCTTTTGATGAAGGATTTGACCTGGAAAAAGCTGTAGCCGAATCATGCAAGGTTGTGGGACGAATTCCCGCAGTATAAAGTAAAAAACACAAACGATGAAAAACACCATTGAATTAACCATTAACGGAGAAAAAACAGAAGCCATGCAGGGCGAATATATCGTTGACGCTGCCCGCAGACAGGGCATCTACATTCCGACACTTTGCAACCTGCCCGGGATCAAACCTGCAGGTTCCTGCCGGATTTGTACGGTATTTGTCAACGACAGGCTGATGACTTCGTGTACAACTCCTGTTGGTCGCGGAATGGAAATCGTTACCGAATCCAAAGAACTGGACGATTTCCGTAATTCCGTTGTCGAATTGCTACTGGTTGAAGGAAATCATCTCTGCCCTTCCTGTGAAAAAGGAGGTAATTGCGAATTACAGGCCATGGGATATCGTCTGAAGGTTATGGCACCGCGGTTTCCATATCAGTTTCCCGATCGTGAAATTGATGCAAATAATCCGAAGCTTATTAAAGACCACAATCGCTGTATCCTCTGTAAACGATGCATCCGCACGATCTTTGACGAAGAAGGACACCATATCTTCGCTTTCCGTTATCGCGGACACGATTTACAAATCATTATCGACCCTACCTATGGAAAAAACATGACCGACGAACAGGCCCAAAAAGCCATGGATAACTGCCCTGTCGGAGCACTGTTGTACCGGGGGATAGGATTTTCCACTCCCATCGGGAAACGTAAATATGATAAGAAACCCATTGGTAGTGAAATCGAGAATAAACGCAGGAAGGAGGTTTTGTCATGAGTAAACGCAAAATTATCGCCACCACTTCGCTGGCCGGATGTTTCGGGTGTCACATGTCGTTCCTGGATATTGATGAACGTATTCTCGATCTGATCCAGCTGGTGGAATTTAATAAATCCCCGATCGATGATATTAAAAAGTTTTCCAAGCATTGTGATATCGGGCTTATCGAAGGAGGTGTATGTAATAGTGACAATGTTGAGGTGCTCAAAGAGTTCAGAAAACATTGTGATATACTTGTTTCTTTCGGCGAATGTGCCATCATGGGAGGGTTGCCGGCTCTGCGAAATAATATTCCCATTCAGGAATGTATTGAAGAAGCCTATCTTTACGGCCCTTCGGTTGAAGAAGCAAATGAGAAAGGGATTCTTCCCAATGATATTGAGATTCCCATGTTGTTGGACAAGGTTTACCCCTGTCATGAGGTAGTAAAGATCGATTATTTCCTGCCGGGTTGCCCGCCACGTGCCGACCTGATCTGGGATATACTGTATGCCCTGATAACCGGCGAAGAAGTTGAGCTGCCTTATGAAGTCATTAAATACGATTAAAAACTGAGGAGCGAATATGCCAAAAAAGATCACCATAGAACCGGTAACCCGTGTGGAAGGACACGGGAAAGTTACCATCCATCTGGATGATGAAAGGAATGTCGTACAAAGCCGTCTGCACATCGTTGAATTCAGGGGTTTCGAACGGTTTATCCAGGGACGCCCATACTGGGAAGCCCCTGTTCTGGTACAACGGCTGTGCGGTATTTGCCCGGTTTCTCATCACCTGGCTGCAGCAAAAGCCATGGATGTCATTGTTGGCGCCGGAACCGGGGAAGGCCTGACTCCGGCCGGTGAAAAAATGCGGAGATTGATGCATTACGGACAGATATTCCAGTCACATGTACTGCACTTTTTTCACCTGGCTTCCCCCGACCTGCTTTTTGGAATTGATGCCGATCCGATGGTCAGGAATATCATCGGGGTAGCCATGGAGCACAAGGAACTGGCCGTGCAAGGAGTGATGATGCGCAAATTCGGCCAGGAAATCATCGAAGTGACGGCCGGGAAAAAAATACACGGTACCGGAGCAATACCCGGCGGCATTAATAAAAACCTGACCCCCGAGGAGCGTGACCGGTTTCTGAATGGGGCTGACCCCCTCAATGCCGGTAAAATGATTGAATGGGCTGAAGAAGCGATTGATTTCTTCACCTCATACCACGCAAAAAACAAGGAATTCATTGACAACTTTGCCGCATTTCCATCCGCTCACCTGAGCCTGGTACGTGAGGACGGCGCCATGGACTTGTATCACGGCGTGCTCCGTGCCGTCGACGCCAATGGCAAAGTGATCCTTCATGATGTTGACTACCAGGATTACCTCGATTATATTGCAGAAGAAGTCAGATCCTGGACCTATATGAAATTTCCTTATCTTAAAGAGTATGGAAAACAAACCGGCTGGTACCGCGTGGGCCCGCTTGCCCGCCTGAACACCTGCGACTTTATTCCTACGCCGCGCGCGCAAAAAGCTTTTGAGAAATTCCGTGCCTACACAAACGGAAAACCCAACAACATGTCCATGCATATGCATTGGGCAAGGTTGATCGAAGTATTGCATGCAGGTGAGATGATCAAACAGTTACTTGAAGATCCTGACCTTCAGAGCGAAGATCTGGTAGTGAAGGGAGAGAGACAGCCCGAAGGCGTCGGAGTGATCGAAGCTCCCCGCGGAACGCTTTTTCACCATTACCGGGTCAGTGAGCAGGATCAGATCACTATGGCAAACCTGATCGTTTCAACCACCAACAATAACGAACCGATGAATCGTGCTGTTGAGGATGTGGCAAAAAAATACCTTACCGGCCAGGAGGAAATCAAAGAAGGAATGCTGAATGCGGTCGAAGTGGCCATCCGGGCTTATGACCCCTGCCTGAGTTGTGCCACACACGCCCTGGGAAAGATGCCCCTGAAGATCACGTTGCTGGACAGCAATGGGAAAGTGTTGGATAAAAAAATAAAATCATAGTGCGTAGTTTGTTTTATGGTTATGGCAACCCGGGTCGTCGTGATGACGGCCTGGGTATTGCTTTTGTTGAAAAACTTGAATCCTGGTGCCACGAACAGGGCATTGACAACGTATTCTTTGATTCAAATTACCAGTTAAATATTGAAGATGCCGACACAATCAGGCATTATGACCTGGTTGTCTTCTGTGATGCATCCCAGGAAGATATTCCGGATTTTTGTTTTGGTAAAGTACATCCTTCCGAAGCCCGTATCGAGTTTTCCATGCATGCGGTTTCCCCGGCTTTTATCCTCGACCTGGCCGGAAAATTATTCAATACAGTACCTGCTGCCTGGCTGCTCCATATCAAAGGGGAGACATGGGAATTTAAAGAAGGACTGACAAACAAAGCTGAAAAAAACCTGAAAGCAGCACTGGATTTTGTAATGCGGGAGCTGATCCCTTCCCCTGATCCGCTTAGAATTCTTAAAGAGACCTGCCATTCCTGTCCGTAAATATGCAACTCGCTCCGCTCACCGGAGCCTGGCAGCGAAGGGGAGCTTCAGTCGCTGTCATGCAGTGGTTATGAACACATTTTGTGGCATCTGCTGTACTCACCCCTCTGTCGCTTTGCGACATCTCCGGGAGGTCAGTGACTCCCGGACACTTCGATACATCCCGCTTCGCGGGACACTCAGTGTCCGGCATATTGTTTGCTATTCCGTTTCTCTTCTTTTCCTTTTTTGTTATAGCCGGATCATTGCGAGCCACCGCAGGTGGCGTGGCAATCTCCTGAGTCTTAACAAAGGATCTACTGTGTCTGTTACCTCTCCGCCACAGCTCCCATCTCTGCCTCCAGCTTCAAGATACGGTCCTTTAATGCCGCAAGCTCAGCATTTCCCTTTTTCAGCTTTTCAATTTCCTTTCCCTGTTTCTCGATAATTTTTTGTTGCTCTTTGATAGCCTGCAGCAACACCGCAGATATACGGGTATAGCTAACCGAAAGATATCCCCTACTGTCCCGTGTTACCAGTTCGGGTAAAGTTCGTTGTACTTCCTGGGCAATCAGCCCGAGTTGTCTGCCGGAAGGATGACTTCCATTACTTTTAAATTGATACGTTACCGGATTAATGTATCGGATCTTATCCAGAACATTTGTAACCAGCCTGATATTTTCTTTCAACCGAATATCTGAATTTTCTGTTAACACGCCTGCAATGGTCATGTTTCCATTTTTAAGAAGGGTCAGAGCATTACTTAGGTTACTTGAAGATGAACCGTTACCTGCTACAAATAGCGGATCTGTGGAATACCAACCAGTAGCGTTACCTGACACAATATTAAACCTGCCTATAACCAGTGATCCATAAGCCTGTGCATTTGTACCGACTCCCATGGCTGTAGAACTTCCTCCGCTTGCAGTTGTTGATAACCCAATGGCAGTGGATTCCCATCCGCTTGCAATTGTATTGAACCCAATAGCTGTGGACCAAACTCCGCTTGCAGTTGTTTGACACCCCATGGCTGTAGAATATAATTCGCTTGCGGTTGTATTATACCCCATGGCTGTAGAATACTTTCCGCTTGCCGTTGTTTGATACCCCATGGCTGTAGAAGCAGTTCCGCTTGCGGTTGTTTCATACCCCATGGCTGTAGAAAGCTGTCCGCTTGCGTTTGTTAAAACCCCCATTGCAGTGGAGTTATAATTGCTTGCAGTTGTTTGATTCCCCATGGCAATAGAAACATTTTTGCTTGCGGTGGTTTGATACCCTATTGCTACAGACCCGTAAGCAGATGCTTTGGCTTTGTATCCAATAGCCAGCGAATATTTACCGGAGGCCGTATCCGCCAATCCCATCGAAAAAGAACCATATCCGGAAGAAACAGAGCCTTGTCCGATAACAAACGAATAATCCCCGACGGCATGTGCTGCCCCTGTGGCGGCTCCGGCAGAGTCCACCCCAGCGCTGCCAAAGGCAAAACTCCTGTATCCGTCAGCAATAGATCCTTTACCAATGGCATAACTTTCATCCTTTTTTGCCATGGCCCACTGTCCAAAAGCAAAAGAATTTTCTCCATTAGCCACTGCTTCACGGCCAATGGCAGTGGAAAAATCCCCCCTTGCTGCCGGTTTATAGCCCATCGCCTGCGAATACTGACCTTTGGCTCTGGATTCATAACCTGTGGAGAAAGAATTCGTCCCCACACTGTCCGGGTTTTCAACCAATACTCGTCCTGCCAGGAAAGCATTCTTCCGCGGATACCACAGCACCCGGTTTTCGCCGTTCACCACCTCGGCCGTTGACAAACCGGAGACATTGAAGTAATCCTGCCCCGCTCCCTTGGCGGCACCGAATCCGCCAATGGCAAAACCTCCCTTACTGCCCTTTGCCTGGTCATTGATATATATCCGCGTACTATCGTCCGTTACACGCAGGAGCTCCTGGGTTGTACCTTTGGCAGCACCAAAGCCACCTATGGCAAAACCGCCTCTCGGGCCTTTGGTCGCACTCGTATTCACATATATACGCGTGCTGTCATCCGTAACACGCAGGTATTCCTGTGGTATTCCTTTGGCGGCACCAAATCCGCCGATGGCAAAGCCGCCTTTCCGGCCTTTTGTATCCGCCGGGTCAATATAGATCCGTACACTGTCAGGAGTTACGCGCAGGTAGTCCGGGCCCGGGCCTTTCGACGCATCAAACCCGCCTATAGCAAATCCTCCCTTACGGCCCTTTGCTGTCGGGCTGGCATTGACATACATGCGGATTGAATCGTTATACACTGCAAATACCGTCTGTCCGTCCTTACGTTTTACCTCAAATAACGGTTCGTCGCTGGTTACATCATCCCCCTGCACAGCCAGTTTCGAGCCGCCGGGCTGTACCGTTCCCACGGCCACACTGCCGGGGTAGGAAAGTGTATCGCTGCCGGACTTGTTCCAGCCGGGCCAGATAGGGAGAAAGATCAATCGAAGTAGCTGACCCGTTTTTAGTGATCGTCAGCATGTTCCCGTTGAGCTGCAGATCCTGGATCTCATTAACCGGATCATGGTCGGCATCATTCACCGTATCGGGAAGCTGTACATCATTACCCCCGGTAATGTTCAGGGTATGCCCGGTTACACTCAGCTGCTGCTCATCCGTATTATCCAGATATGCCGACAGATCAATGACCGTTGGCGAACCTTTCAAGGTCAGACTCAGAAGATTGCCATTGAGTTGTAAATCCTGGATCTCATTCGTCGGACTGGCATCTGCATCATCTTTGTCAGCCACATCTTTGGCATACATGGCATACGGTACCGAAAGCAATTGAGCAGCACCCATTTCCGTAAAACCGTTCCCGTCGAGCAGGTCGGTTTCAACCTTCAGGTAATACGGCCCGGCAGACCAGTCCACATCCACAGGTGTACTGTTCCCCGCTTCGACAGTAAACAGACCGAACTCATTGGTAGTAACTGTCTGTGTTTCGGTCCACACTGCCGTTCCGGTTTCGGAACCCTGCAGGATCGAAAGCCGTACATTCAGTGTTGTGTTTTTCAGCACTTCTCCGTTGCTGCGGGCTACGGCCTGGTAATTGAAGGATTGGGGAGCCTGGGCAAATAAGGTAGAAGTAAGAAAGCAGAAGGAAGAAGTAATCACAGTGGACAGGATTTTCCTGTGCCACGGTTTGCTGTTGTTGGTTCGTGTTTTCATGGCATTGGTTTTTTAATTGTATTATCCTGTTTATCCCTTCATTAGGCGAATATAATTTATGTCATTTTTTGAAAAAAGTCAAGTTTTAAACATATCTTACATCTGTTGGATCTATTGACCTGCAGAAAGCATTGAATTTATTATAATACCTGTTTTCAATACTTCAAAGAACTACGTAGTTTACTACGTAGATAACTCTCATTGTCAATACATCCCGTCACCGGATTCCATGTAATTTTCCACAAATAAATTATGAAGTTTCTTTAAAAAAGTCAAGAAAAAAGTGATGAACAACCTATGCGCGTGATGAACGACAATATGAGCGTGATGACTGTTATTTTACACTTCGCCGCCTTACGGATTTATTGCTGTTTTTCTAGAAAAACAAGATAAACCCGCAGAACATCCGGTGAAGTCTGACAGGGAATAATGAAGGTTATGAGATTGGAAACCGCGAATTCGCGATGATGCAAAGTTGCGCGAGGATTCATTTTTTAAATAATCTTGGCGTCCAGGCGGTTACGTTCTGATAATGACAGGTTAACGCAGAAATCGTAACCCGCTGTTCAGACGGGCTCGAATGTCATTTGCTAACTATGTTCGCCAGTCATTCGCTCTTCGTTATTTAATCTACCGCAACCATTTAAAACAAAGGTAACTTCAATCCTTCAACCTTTATCGTTCATCGTTCCTCCTTCCTCACCATCCCATAAAAAGAATCCCCGCCCCACTAAAAAGAATGGCAAATCCTGCAAGCGCATGACTGTATCGTTCAAGTTTTCCCAGCGGTAAAAAGTTCAGGCCGAAAAGGGTCCCCAGAACGAGACCCAGCATGGCCATAATCGTTATGACACCAAAGACAGTCACGGTAATGATCAACTCATGGTAATTTCCCTTCGCCGCCGGATACATTACGATTGGGATAAGTGGTTCACAAGGTCCGAGAACAAAAATGGTAAAAAGAATCCAGGGCGTTATGTTTTTTCGATCCGGCATATCATGAAAATGGGTGTGCCCCGAGGTATGGGTATGCTGATGTTCGTGCTGTATTCCGTCAGGATGAAGATGAATATGGGTATGCGGCCTTTTGCGGTATGCATGCCGGATTCCCCAGGCCATGTATGCCAGACCAAAGCCTACGAACAACCATGCAGCAATACTGCCACGCACCGTATCAACATCCGTAATCTTTTGTATGCCGATACCCGCTGCCACCCCGACCAATCCCAGGATTACCGAGCCAAGCACATGTGCCAAACCTGCCCCGGTAGTGATCAGCGTTGTTCGGAAATATGACCAGTTGCGGGCCTTTCCCATAACAATAAATGGCAGATAGTGATCCGGCCCGACCAGGGTATGTAAAAAGGCAACCGTTACAGCCGTACCGATCATTATGTTCATTTCACCGTTCATTTTTTGCTTCCTTTTGTATAATATCTTTTTCGGTAGATGAAAAACAGCGGTCGGAAGGCTTAATATCAAGCACCGGTGTTCCGTCAATGGCATCAAGACCTTTTACATAAAGTAAACATCCGTCGCGTTTTTCCAGATATACCATCGTTGCTCCGATCATTGTTGGCCTGTGCGGGCTTCGCGAAGCAAAAACACCCTTCAGTTCACCTGAATAAGTTGTTAATCGCAGTCTATAGCCCTTCGATTTATGAAAAAAAAATATCACCTCGATATATTTTTTTTCTTCAATCCGGAACAAGCCCTCCTCAAATTCAGGAAAAATGCGGATTACACTCCGTACACCATCAAAAGCTTCAGGTCCCAGCGGTTCCTTTACCGGACTCTCAACCTCCCCGATCACCGTTATCCCCGAAATATCTATATCTTTTGTTTCACTCATACCGACTTGCTCATAACCAGTTCGCCATATTCCACTCCTTTCATCCCGATCAGCCTGTTGGCAAGAACCCGCAGCTTCGATGCTTTTCCTTTTACGGCAATCGTTTCCAAACACCGTTCATAGCTGATATGAATATGTTGAACCGACAGGATAAGATGGTGGACTTCGTGCTGCAGGCGTGTTGACTCATCAGCAACATCCCTTTTATGATGATCATAAACCAGAACTATGGCACCTGCCACTTCCTGATCATCCGACCAGTCTTCCTGCACCCCTTCCTTTTCAATCAGATAAGCAATGGCCTGCGACCGGCTGGGAAACTGCCTGACCTTTACCAGTTGATCCAGTTTCTCCAGTAATTCCTTTTTAAGGGAAACCCCGAACCTTTGAACAGCCATAGTGTTACTTTTGATGATAAAAATAACACCTGTTATTCTTATTTGCAAATTTTTGTAAGAAAAAACCCGGTGAAAACAACATCATTATAACACGCTGTATGATTATTTATTACAAAACTTTATCTACGTAGATATTTCAAAATATAGGCTATCAAAATATTTTAACATAACTTTACTATACTTTTGTAATTAAGGCCGATACGTAAAAAGTATCCTGAGAATGAAAGCATTTGGGTTATCATTAATACCGGCGGGAATATCGAATCATTTGTCATGAAACTTAAATATACTTTTTTATTCACTGTAGTTGTGTCGCTGATTATATTTGTGAATTTATCCTGTCTCACGGACTGTACACAGGAAAACAGGATAAACACTTTACATAAGAAACGGCAGACACAGGAAAGCCTTTCATGGGTCAGACCAAGGTTTGAGTATAGGAAAGAAGAACGTCTCCGGATGGTCCGGAATGAGATCAGAAATGCACCTTTCAGTCCCATAAAGAATGCAGAGGTATTGAAGGCAATGGAAGCTGTTCCCAGGCATCTTTTCGTTCCGGAGCCCTACCGTGAAATGGCATATGAAAATCATCCGTTGCCAATAGGATACGGACAAACCATCTCACAGCCACTCATTGTTGCCCATATGACCGAACTTCTCGACATCAGTCCGGGAGACAAGGTCCTGGAGATTGGAACGGGAAGCGGATATCAGGCGGCAGTATTGTCCGAGCTGACACCTTACGTATATACGATCGAAATTATTGAAGAGCTCGGCAGACAGGCCGGGGATTTACTGTATAAACTGGGATACAAAACCATCAGAGTGAAGATTGGTGATGGTTATGAAGGATGGGCTGAATATGCCCCTTATGACGGGATCATTGTCACCTGTGCCCCTGAGAATATCCCTGAACCTCTTATCAGCCAGCTTAAACCGGGAGGCCGGATCATCATACCCGTTGGAAAAGCTGATCAGACCCAATGGCTGACAGTGGTTGAAAAAACCATAAACGGTAAAGTGAGAAAAAAGGCACAATATCCTGTGATCTTTGTACCGATGACCGGCAAAACAAAAGAAAAATGACCGTCCGGAATGTTAGTCACGTTCCAGTTTTAATATTTCTCCGGTATGCGGAACCATTACCTTAACAGTTACTCCGGCTTTTTCCATCATTTGTTGTCCCCATTTTTCCAACCCCTGGACATCCAGGAGCTTTTCTCCGTAATATTTTGCATCCTCAAGGCCGCTGTAATGCGTAAGTATTAAATTTGACGGAGAAAGCCGTCGGACTAAATTACTTACGGTTAAGGGCTGCATTTTCGCGGAAGGAAAGTCCTGAAAACATTTCAGAAGATAATTGTATTCCCGGTATCCCTGGTACTGATGCGGAAGCATAACCTGATCAGTGGTTAATTCCCCGAACCAGGGCAGCAAATACTGATGATCTTCCGGTTCTGACCGCACCACGCTCCAGTGATTGGATTCCGGATATGGGAACCGGTTGTTGGCATCGGCAATCAGCCAATCGATTCCCTGCAGATGTCCGATATCGGATTTTCGTAAAAGCGGGAATAACAGGTCACCGGTAAATACAATTCTTTTTCCCGATGCTTTCCACTCAAAAAGCAGCATAGCTGCTCCCCTGGCATGTGGTCCGTGGTAGACAGGATATGCTGTTACGGTCAGGCCCTCTGTCTCACTCACCGGTACCGTTTTGCCATAACCGAGTTCATGAAAAACAGCCAGAGAAGCCAGATGAGGCAGGGTATCCAGAATTTGTTGCCGGCATCCCCGTGTAGTATATACCGGATAGGGTTTTTTCCCGCGAAAGCGGTAATAACTTTGTATGATCCAGTCCATCCCCAGGATATGGTCAAAATGCGGATGAGTGATCACTATGGCTTCGGGGATCCGGTTTTCGTGAGACAACAGGAAAGGTATAATACCGTGGCCTGCATCTATCAGGATATCCGTCAGGATATGTTCATCCAGATCTTTGATCAGCAAAGAAAAAGAAGCATTGGCATAATCCGGTATTCCCGGCCGGCTGTAAAAGGGATGTTCCTGCCCCAGAGGCACAGGCCAGGCATTACCCCGGCCATTTACTCGAAGAAAAAGATTTCTTATCATGGATCCTTTCTTAACGGGTATATTTCGCTGATTTAAGTGATTTCAGAGCATTCCATGCACTCATATCCGCACCATCTCCGTAAATATAATTTAAATCCGCAGCTGTCGATAAAAGGGGAGCCGGTGTGGTCCCATTTGAGAAATCGCCTGAGAACCTCTTCCAGCTAATATTATCATAAATATAAAGAACGGTATCCCTGGTGAGATGAACCACGCCCGGGTAAGTCCCCTGGGATACCGTTAACCTACCGGGCATATACAGTTGCTGATCATAACTATAAAATGAAAGGAAGGATACGATAAACAGAAATGAGAAAGTGCCATACTTAAAAAATGCGGAAACAGGTGCTTTCATAATATTACGAATAAAAAGGAATTTCCTGACAGTCACATTTTTGACAAAAACTATACCACACCTCCCGTTTATTCTACAATATTCATCTCATCCAGCAGGTAACCGGCCCCGGCATATTTATCGATCAGGAAAAGGGCATACCGGATATCAAGAGAGATGTTCCTGCACTGGCCGGGATTAAACATCAGGTCGCTCATCACTCCTTCCCAGGCTCTGTCAAAGTTTATACCTACCAGGTTTCCTTCGGCATCCAGAACCGGGCTCCCCGAATTCCCGCCGGTTGTATGGTTGGTCGCTATAAAACAAACGTGGAGTTCCCCGTTCTCAGCATACCGGCCATAGTCTTTATTCTCATACAACACTTTCAGTTTTTCCGGAACATTATAGTCATAGATTTGAGGATTATCCTTTTCAATGACACCTTTGAGGGTAGTATAATATTTATACCAGACCGCGTCACGCGGTTCATATCCTTTCACTTTCCCGTAAGTTACCCGCATGGTAAAATTGGCATCGGGATAAAATACTTTTGACGTATCATAGGTCATTTGCAATTGCATATACAAGCGGTCAAGGCGGGCCTTTTCTTTACTCATCTTTTCAAATTCAGGAACAATCTTACCTGAATAGATATCATCCACACTCATTACCCACTGATATACAGGATCTTTTTTCATTTTTTTAATACTTTGCTCCCCTTTAAACCCATTTAGAAAAGCGATCACCTTTACCGAATCAGCAAACATGGTTTTCCGGTAGATCTTATGAATATAACTCCCGTAGTTTCCATGATACTTTGAACGGATCATAGTCAAAAGCGGCGGATAGAAAGCAGGGTCAAGATTATCTTCGTAGGTTTTAAGTAAAACCTTGAACAGTTGTTCGTCAACGGCCGGGGAATAATCCCTGTAGAAACGGCGCAAAGCCTGCTTCAAACGAATAATGACCTTGCCGGTTTGTGATGCATTCTCAGCACCGGAAGCCATATTTTCAAGGGTTCTGAATTGTCTGGCAAACCCAACCACTTCAGCTCCATAACGGAAAAAGACTTCAATTACCATATTCCGGGCTAACAGATATTGTCCGTATTGAGGATATAATTTCTTGTACCGGGCCAAAAGTGTACCATACTTATCTTGCATTTCCGGATGATTGTACAGCCATATGAGGATATTTTCTTCATATTTTTGTTTTTTACCGATGGCATCCAGTTTATTCAGTCCGTTAATTTCCCCTTTCCATCGTTTCCATGAATTACTGATACTGGCATTTTTTGCCGCGTATTTGATCCGGATAGCAGGATCGTTGGCAGCAGCGGCATTCAGGATTTCCAGTTTTTTATCCCGCACTGCGATCAGTTTAGGATAAAGATCTTCGACAAGCATCTTCAGATGATAAGAAGGAACATATTCCGACGTACTGCCCGGATATCCCATCACTATGGTAAAATCACCGGGATGGATTCCTTTCAGGGATACAGGAAGAAATTTGGCAGGGTGGTACGGTTTATTCGCCGGATTATACGGAGCAGGTATATTGTTCTCTCCTGCATATATTCTGAAAAGGGAAAAATCACCGGTATGTCTCGGCCACATCCAGTTGTCAGTATCACCTCCGAATTTTCCGATGGATGAAGGCGGAGCACCTACCAGACGAACATCTTCAAACACTTCCTGAACAAACAAAAAGTACTGGTTCCCCTGGTAAAACGGCTTTACTACAGCCGTATAACGCGTGCCTTTAATTGTTGCGGCAGCAAGTGAATCCGACACCTGACGAACAATTTCCTGTCGTTTCTCCTCACTTATTCCCGGGGTAAGATGGCTGAGAACAACCTCCGTAACATCTTCCATTCGTTTTAGAAAGGTTACTTTCAGTCCGGGATTGGGAAGTTCCTCTTCTCCTGACATTGCCCAGAAACCATCAGTCAGATAATCATGCCCGAGTGACGAATGACGCTGAATACTCCTATAGCCGCAATGGTGATTCGTAATCAGTAACCCTTCGCCGGAGATCAACTCGGCTGTACAACCTCCGCCAAAAATCATTACGGCATCTTTTATACTGGCCTGGTTGATACTGTAAATATCTTCTGCTGACAACTTACAACCCTCCCGATGCATAATATCGATATTAAAACGGTCTAGCAGCATCGGAATCCACATCCCCTCATCGGCACGCAGGACCAGGGATGATAAAGAAATCAAAATAGCCAGAAATATGGAGATTCTCTTCATAATATTGATATTTATATTAAAATTCTTTCAGATAATGATAAACCTGGTGAACGGGTAATCCCATCACATTAAAAAAAGATCCTTCAATACGGTCAATACCTACATATCCGATCCATTCCTGAATACCATATGCCCCCGCTTTATCATATGGTTTATAAGTATCCAGATAATAGGCGATTTCGTATCCGGACAGCGTGCTGAAATACACTTTTGTTATAGCTGTAAAACATCTTTCCTTCTCCGGAGAGCGCAGGCAAACACCGGTCAGTACGGTATGCATTCTACCCGAAAGTTTTTGGAGAATCATTTCGGCATCCCGGCGGTCTGACGGTTTTTGTATAACCACGCCATTTTGCACTACGATGGTATCGGCAGTAAGCAAAACGGATAAAGTTTTCACCAGAGACCGGTGCGCTTCTGCCTTTTGCCGGGCAAGGAACAGCGGTATGTCTTCAACAGATAATGTTTCCGGATACAATTCGGGAATATTTTCCGGGATCACAACCCTGAACGGAATATCAAGTCCCTTCATGAGGGCTTTTCTCCGCGGTGAGGCAGAAGCCAGAATCACTTCTTTATCTTTCCATTGTTTCAGAAACTTTCCGGTCATTTTACCAGTGTGGTTAGAAGGAATCTGACCAGAACGATAAACAATACACCTGCCAGCATAATCCACTTGGTTAGTGAGCTGGCAGAGTGATAATCCGATGGCTTTCTTGCCTTGATCATCTTTATAATAAGCCAGAGGAGAGGAATGATTAAAAGCAGGGTTCCATAGATCAGGGTATAGGTATCCTTTAACGACACGCACCACACGTAAATGATCAGAAATATGGTTATCCCCAATAGTGAGACCACTACATACCTTGAAGTATCCATTCCCAATACTACCGGCAGGGAAGAACGGCCAAAACTCCAGTCGCCTTCAAAATCTTCCATATCCTTGATTATTTCCCGGATCAGTGTAAGCAGAAAAGCAAATACGGAAAATGCCCCTATCCAGACAATCAAAGGTCTCCAGGTAGCATGATTACTGGCAAGGAATGTTGAATAGGCTTTATTCAGAAGCGGGACTTCGAAGAGTACCACCATAAAAGGAACCAGTGCGGTCAGAAATGCTACCAGCAGGTTTCCGATCAGGAATTGTCTTTTATAGGTTGTGGAATAAAACCAAAGCAAACCGGAAACGATAAAGAAAATAAACCCAAGGAAGGGAAACCCTATGGCAAAAGAGAGTCCGATGCCAGCGCCCACGCCCAGAATATTTAATACAAGATGGAGTGCCATGGTAGCTCTGCGGGAGATATTTTTACCAACAATCACCCGTTCGGGGCGGTTGATCAGGTCGGTACGCGTATCAAAGTAGTCGTTAATAACATATCCCGCGGCAGTAATCAGTACGGTAGAAAAGATAAGAAGAGCAAACTGCCAGTCAGCCATTTTCAGAGACAATCCCGGTACCACAACTTTTTCCCCCAGCAGTACGCCCGGGAGATGTTGCAGGAGGGGTTGCACCAGCCCGTATCTGACCAGAAGCATTGTGACAATAATGATCAGCAAATTGGGAAAACGTATTAACCGAAGATATGGTTTCATGACTTTACCAGTGAAAAGCATCCCCATCCATCCATTGATGATGCAGACGTAAAACCTGCTCAATGACATCCCGTACACAACCCTCCCCTCCATTCAGGTGAGAAATATATTTAGCTTTTTGTTTAATCTCTGTTACCGCGTCAGCGGGGCATGTCGGAAATCCAACTGCAGACATGATCTCAAAGTCGGGAAGATCATCACCCATGTAGAGAACATCTGCCGCATCGAGATGGTGCCCTTCAAGGAAACGGTAAAGGTCTTCGACTTTATTGGATGCTCCCAAAAAAATATCTTTTATCCCCAGTCCCTTAAAGCGCTGCCGGATTGAATGCGTTGACCCGCCGGTAATCACACTTATCGGATATCCCTTTTTTACAGCCAATTGCAGGGCATAGCCATCTTTAATATTTATGGTTCGCATAGGTTCACCCGAGGGATGCAGACTCATTGTGGAACGGGAAAGTACGCCATCCACATCAAATGCAAAGGCTTTAACTTTCCTCAACTCTTCCTTAAAATTACTTACTGCCATACTTTAATCATATGCTGTTGATCCGAATACTTTCAGTCAGAACCCCGTACAATTTTTTCATTTCGGGAGAGAAAGATAACAATTCTAAATGCTTTTTTATAACATTTTCTTCATTTCTTACGGCAGGGCCGGTTTGAGCATTTGAGGGTCCGATATTCTGTGCCTTGGCAATCGTCTCTCTCATGATTGGGGCCAACAATGAAAAAGGAAGCATCGCTTTGTCCATGATCTCCTCAGCACAACCAAACAGATGGTTTACAAAATTATTTACAAAAACTGCCGAAAGATGAAGATATGCCCGTTGTGCGGAATCTATCCTTACAGGAATGGCAGTCAGGGAAAAAACAAGATCATTAAGAAATTCTGTATGTGCGGGGATACAGGCTTCAATACAAAAGGGTAATCCTTTGAAATCGGGGATTCTTCCGCGGCTGAAGGTTTGTAAAGGATATAAAACTCCATAATTTTTTACATGACCGGTAAAAACAGATAGCGGTACAGCCCCGGATGTATGAACCACCAGGGTTTCACCGAAATCCACCTGACGTATTACAGTTTCCAACACCCGGTCGTTTATGGCCAGTATAACCAGGTCAACGTCCGTGACAAGTTCGGTAAGACGAACAGTCCACCGGCATCCCAGCTCAACGGCCAGGGATTCAACATGGTCCCTGCTCCTACCGGCAACCTGAACCATCTGATACCCGGCATGGTACAAGGCATGAGCTAAATGGTATCCGAGATTACCCACGCCCACAAGTGTAATGCTTACTTTTGAGATTTTTTTTTCCATATCCTGTGATTTTATAATACTTCAAAGGTAATACGGATACCGGAAAAAAAGTTATTAAAGAGGCTGGCACTCCCCGGTGACAAAACAATAAAAGCATATACCATTAAAAACCCGGCCATCATAGGGAACCATGGATGGCCGGGTAACAAACAAAAGGCAGGTTTAGGTTAGAATTCGGGTTCCCTTATATTTTCAACACGGATAACATAATTAGAATAATACCAGCCGGAAACCTTTTTCATGCAGTCATCAGAAACGGAACCTGTGATCCATACTTTATCTCCATTCTTAAACTTTTTGATCATATCCCAAACACCATCAGGATTGCAAATGGTAAAATAGGAATAGACACCATCTGAGATAAAATAGCTGTACTTTGTGTCTGAGTAATAGAGTATTCCGGCCTGGTCATTCAGTGTAAACAACTCCTCTCCATCGCATCCGCATTTTTGTTTTTTGCATCCTCCCGTATAAAGGAAGAGGACAGATATTACCAGCAACGATATCATTTTCGACATTACCGCCCTTCTTTTCATTCCTGTTCTATTTGTTTATGCTGTCTGTTTAACGGTAAAGTTAACATTTCCGGTGGAAATCTTAAAATTTCCCACGTGTTGCTATATTTCAGAAGGTATAACCATTTTCTTCAATCAGTTTGTCAGCAATACGCCGGCGGGCAGCATGCGTGTTGATCCCGTCCAGATCACAAAGCACCTTAATTGCTTTTTTCACCTTTGCATTTTCCGGAAAATCACCCATAGCATCAACCGCTTCAATACCATTGGCCCGGACCAATTGAGATACCCCGTACAAATAAACATCAAGGATATCCCGGTACAGGGCCGTTGCCTCACTCCCTTTCATTTGCTCAAGTTTCATCACACGCAACAAGGTGGATTCTCCCACGTACAGATTCATGATAATATCCGAAAGATTATTCAGCAGTTCCTGCTCATAAACCAGCTTGCGTTGATATTTATCCGAAGCTGCCTTAATAAGTAACATGGAAAGCTTCTTCACATTATTAATAAAAGCGCGGTACCGGCTATAATTATCTTCTTCTGTGGAGGGATTGTCGATGAGTTCATCGAGGTTATCCCATGTTTTCTGTGCTTCACCAAACAGGTCATAAAAATGCCGGGATCCTCTTTTCATCAATGTATCAATCACCAGTAAGCGGTTAATTTCATTGGTACCTTCGAAGATTCTGTTAATTCTTGAATCACGATATCCACGTTCAACAGGCATCTCGGCAGAGAATCCCATACCACCATATATCTGTAGCGATTCATCCACAACATAATCGAGGGCTTCGGAGCCATAAACTTTCAGAATAGCAGCTTCGACGGCATATTGGGCAAAAGCCGTTGCTGTTGCCTGTTCTTTGGTACAGGTATCATTCTGCATATTCTGTTCGATGGCTTCATCTACATTCTTTGAAGCACGGTATACCGCCGATTCTGTAGTAAATGTTTTTATCACCTGCTCTGCCAGTTTATACTTGATGGCACCAAAGGAGGAGATCAGGCTTCCGAACTGTTTCCGTTCATTGGCATAGGATACAGAACGATTAATAGACAGTTTGGCTGCACCCAAAACATTACTGCCGAGTTTAATCCTTCCCATATGCAGGATAGTGAGGGCAATACGGAAGCCTTGTCCCCGTCCACCCAACAGATTTTCGACAGGGACTTTGCAGTCATTGAAAAATATCTGCCGTGTGGACGATCCTTTGATCCCCATCTTTTTTTCTTCAGGATTAAAAGTAATTCCCGGAAAGGTTCTTTCAACAATAAAAGCACTCAGCACACGGTCGTTGTCTATTTTGGCAAATACGGTAAATACATCGGCAAACCCGGCATTCGTGATCCACATTTTCTGGCCGTTGAGGATATAGTGTTTCCCATCTTCAGAAAGGGTGGCTTTGGTTTTACCGTTATTGGCATCCGATCCGGCACCCGGTTCTGTCAGGCAGTATGCTCCTGCCCATTCACCTGTAGCAAGCTTTGGCAAATACTTTTCTTTTTGTTCCTCGTTTCCGTAATAAAGAATGGGTAATGACCCAATACCGGTATGACAGGAATAGGCTACGGCATATGAATGTCCTGCACCCATAATTTCGTTAGCCAGCATCGAGGTAGTAAAGGATTGTTCAAACCCACCGAATTTTTCCGGCAGGGAAAGCCCCAGGAGTCCAAGTTCACCGGCTTTCTCAAGCAGTGAACGCATCAATCCATCTTTCTGGTTGTCAATATCATCCAGATTAGACATTACCTCCGTATCAAGAAAATCCTGACAGGTCTGGGCAATCATTTTCTGTTCTTCATCAAATTCTTCAGGAATAAAAACATCAGACGGGTCAACATCTCTTACGATGAATTCTCCTCCCTGAATTGGTTTTGTTTTTTCCATTGGTATGACTATTTAAGTTAGTGGTTCACATTATTAATGCCCGGAGGACCATCTCGGTAATGTCAAAGTCTGAAACTTCTTCCACACGGTTTTTATATTTGATACCGTCGGTCAGCATGGTCATACAGTACGGACAGGCGGTAACGATCATTTCAGCTCCGGTTTCCAGGGCCTCCTCTGTACGTTCGATAAAGACTTCTTTCCCGCCTTGTTCCGCCTCCTTGAACATCTGACCGCCACCGGCACCGCAACAGAGGGCAAAACTCTTATTTCTTGGCATTTCGGTAACGTGTACTCCCAGCATTCGTAATATATTTCGCGGAATATCGTAAACACCATTTGCCCTGCCAAGATAACACGGATCGTGATAAGTAATCACTTTCCCCCGGAATACATCTTTATCAACAGGTAACCTGCCGGAAGTCAGCTCCTTCTCCAGGAATTCGGTATGGTGTAACACTTCAAAATGCCCGCCAAGATCGGGATATTCATTTTTAAAGGTATTGTATGCATGAGGATCACAGGTTATGATCTTCTTCACTCCATATCCATTCATGATCTCAATATTGGTAAGGGCCTGCATCTGGAACAGCATTTCATTACCGGCACGCCTGGCGACATCACCGCTGGAAGATTCTTCGGTTCCAAGCACAGCATAATCGGTTCCCAGTAAAGTCAGGATTTTAATAAAAGCACGCGTAACATGCTTATACCGGTCATCAAAAGCTCCGGCACTACCCACCCAGAAAAGATACCCGGGTGTTTTTTTCCGGGCATGAAGATCAGCCATCACCGGTACTTCTATTTTTGTTTTTATTTTTTCCATCAGCTTATTCCATCTTTGGCAATATCCCTTGTTCAGTCTTCCATATAAAGTTCCTTAGCCCAGTTTAAACGGTCATCCTGTGAGAATTGCCAGGGAGCACCATTGTTCTCGATATTCGAAAAAATGGTATTCAGCTCGCCGGGAGCAGCAGCTTCTTCCATGACCAGGTATCTGCGCATTCCAAGGATTATTTCAGGTTGATTAATATTTAACGGACACTCCTGTACACAGGCATTGCACATGGTACAAGCCCAGATCTCCTCTTCAGATATATAATCCCGTAATAACGATTTTTCATCACTATATTCCTTACCATTTTTCACCATACCGGGGCCTTTGTCTTTCATGCGCTGACGGGTGTCCATCATGATCTTTCTCGGGGACAACAACTTTCCCGTAATGTTTGCCGGACAAACCGAAGTGCATCTTCCGCACTGTGTACATGTCAGCGAGTCAAGGTAATTTTTCCAGGTAACATCCTCGACATCCATAATCCCGAAACGTTCCTGGTCTTCGGTTTCCGGCGTATCCGCAACAGCTGAAGGATCAAGCATCATTTTAACTTCACGCAGGATATTTTCCATCAGCGGAAGCTTACCGATGGGACGTAAGCGGCTTAAGAATACGTTGGGAACAGAAAGGAATACATGAAAATGCTTTGAATAAGGCAGATAGTTGGCAAAGAAAAAAATCGTCAGAATGTGCATCCACCAATTCACCCTAAACCAGAAATACAAAGAATGGTCACTAAGCGAACCTGACAATAATGGAGCAAACCATGCTGTACTAACCGGATATACGCCATAAATATGATGACCGGCCTGCCCTGCAAAAGCCACATAAAAGGTATTCATCCCCAGGAGTGTTATCATCAACAGCAGGATGAGTGACAGGGCAATATTGGCATCTACATGTGATTTGTGCGTCATTTCCCTGCCTGCAAAACGCCGGACATGGAAAAAAAGCCGCCGGGAAAGAAAAATAAGAATCGAAACAGCAATAATCAGCGCAAAAATATCACCCGAACCCATAATCACATCATATACTTTTCCAAGGCTGTGAAAAGCCTTTTCCGTGCCGACAACACCATCGACAATCATTTCCAGGCTGCCAAAAAGAATAATGATAAACCCCCAGAAAACCAGGGCATGGATCAGTCCGATAACCGGTCGTCGTAAAATCTTGCTCTGTCCGATGGCCACCTGCAGGGTAACTAAAATACGCCGGCCGATATCACGTACAGGGAATGCAGGACGCGTAATCCTGAAATAAGCGGCGAGCCTGTTAACCGTATATCCGAATATCGCAAATGTTAGTCCAAGTACAAGGATAAAAACAATCTGATGGACAGTCATATATCCGTTTGTTTAAATGAACCGGATGCCTGAACATTTTCCGGTATAAAAAGGTTTATTGGATCACTTTTTTCACTTCTTCAACCAGTGCCGGCAAGACTTTCATGGCATCTCCCACGATTCCGTAATCTGCCGCCTCGAAAATGGGAGCATCAGGATCCGTATTAATGGCCACGATATATTTTGACGAACTGACGCCTGCCAGGTGCTGTATGGCTCCTGAGATTCCACAGGCAATATAAAGGTTGGGTGCAATAATTTTACCGGTTTGTCCCGTATGTTCTTCATGAGGCCGCCAGTCCTCGTCAGATACCGGACGTGAACAGGCCGTTGCTGCTCCGAGCAATCCGGCAAGTTCTTCGATAGGCCCCCAGTTTTCCGGGCCTTTCATTCCCCGGCCTCCGGAAACCACAATGTCAGCATCGGTCAGGATCACCTTGCCTGTTTGTTTCTGTACTCCTGTGACACGTGTTGTAAACCAGTTATCATCAACGGGGATATTTACTTTTTCAACCGGGATATCCGCAGGCTTTTCAACAACCTCAAAGGCATTGGGAGAGAGTGTTAAAACACTGGCTTCGCCTGATAAACCGATATCGGCAAAGGCCTTTCCCGACATTACTTTTTTCCTGACAATCAGCGGGTTATAGCTAACAGGTAACCCCGTAAGCGCCGGTGCATAAGCTGCTTTCATTCTTGCAGCTACACGGGGGGCAACCGCTTTTCCGGTATTACTGTGAGAAAATAAAACCACTTTCGCCGCTATATCAGCAGCAACCGCTGATATAGCGGCGGTATAAGCTTTATTATCCAGGGTATCGAAACGTTCATCTTCCAGTGTAAGAATGGTATCCGGACCATATTTCCCAAGAACCTGTAAAGCTTTGTTATCTACAGTCCCCAGCGACAATACAACTGCAGGGAGATTCATTTCTTTGGCAATCCTGACACCAAACGAAACGGATTCGAATGATGCCTTTGTGAATTTACCGTCACGGTTTTCAGTATATATTAATACAGCCATTTTTATTCTTTTAGATTTTTGTACTAGATTACTTTTGCCTCATTCTGCAGTAAACTTACCAGCTCTTCTACGTGCTCAGGATCGATCATTTTACACGGAGGTTTGGGTTGTGGAAGCTCAAAATGATTATATGAAGTAAGGGCATCCGCTTCAACAGGATCAACAACCTGAAGCGGCTTTTTCCTTGCCATCATAATGCCACGCATGGCCGGAATCCTTGGCTCTTTGGCTATCCCTTTCTGAACAATGGCTACCAACGGTAAATCGGCCTGTACGGTTTCACTGCCCCCGTCAATATCCCTGTGAAGGGTGATTTCATTTCCATTGAGTTCAACACCGGAAACGGCAGATATTGATGTCAGATCGAGGAGCTCGGCAACCATACCGCCAACAGCAGCACCGTTGTAGTCACTCGACTCAATTCCCGTCAGAATAAGGTCAAAATCCTGATCTTTTACTGCTGCAGCAATCTGCTGCGCCGTGAACCAGGCATCTTTGGCTTCGGCATTAACACGGATCGCATCATCGGCACCGATAGCCAGTGCCTTGCGGATGGTTGGTTCGGCTTCCTGCGTCCCTACGGTAACTACCGTAACGTGATCAACAGGATTTGCCGCATCTTCCTTAAGTTCCATGGCACGGGTAAGTGCAAGTTCATCCCAGGGATTGATAATCCACTGCACACCCGTCATATCCAGGTGCGTATCACCATCAGCAAAACGTGCTTTAGTGGTGGTATCGGGGACATTACCAAGGGTTACTAAAATCTTCATATAAAGTTACTTTTTAGTTAATGGTTGAAAAGTATTCATATTTTAAGCGAACAAATATATAAAAATTCTTACAGGGTGTTTAGATAACATCTTGTTTGAATCCATTCCAAAAATCTTATTGTTAATTATTTAACATCAGAATCAAAAATAATGTGTTCAGGATTTCCTTATTTTCGCTAAAAAATACAAGTTTGTATGAAGAAATCTTTTTGGAAAACGCTGGGTCCCGGAATACTGGTATTTTCAATTCTTTCAATATTTATTATTGTTTCCTGTAAAAACACCATCCGGAAGAAACAGGGAAAGATTAATCACCCCAATGTGATTCTTATTTTATCGGATGACCAGGGATGGGGGGATATTCACCACCATGGAAATACCATCCTGGAAACGCCGACATTGGATCGCCTGGCTGCTGAAGGGGCTGCATTTGAGAATTTTTATGTCGAGCCGTTGTGTGCACCGACAAGGGCAGGCCTGCTTACCGGAAAATATTATTTACGTACCGGAACCTCCTGGGTTAGCCGGGGACTTGAAAACATGGATCCCTCTGAAATTACACTTGCCGAACTTTTCAGGACGAATGGTTACGCCACCGGTTGCTTCGGTAAATGGCATAATGGCGCCCACTACCTACAACATCCCAACCAACAGGGATTTGATGAATTTGTCGGTTTTTGTGCAGGCCATTGGAATAATTATTTTAATACTACCCTGGAAAAAAATGGTACCCCGATAAAAGCTACAGGATACATCACCGATTTCCTCACCTGGCAGGCTATTTCATTTATAAGAAACAACAAAGACAAGCCTTTTTTTTGTTACATCCCCTATAATGTACCACACAGTCCTTTCCAGGTACCTGATATTTATTTTGACCGGTACAAATCCAAAGGCCTGAATGATAAGGATGCCTGTGTTTACGGGATGATTGCCAATATGGATGACAATATAGGAAATCTGCTTATGGCACTTGATTCCCTTTCACTGGCTAAAAACACCATTGTTATTTTCCTCTCGGATAATGGCCCTAACGGGCACAGGTACAACGGAAAACTTAAGGGGATAAAAGGAAGTATTGACGAGGGAGGGGTCAAAGTGCCATTTTTTATCCGCTGGCCCGGAAAAATTTCTGCCGGAACCAGTATAAACTCCATGGGCGCATATATTGATGTCGCCCCAACCCTGGCCGGATTATGTAACTTAACGGTTCCGGATAATTTAAGATTTGATGGAATAAATCTTTCCCCGTTGCTCACCGGGGTCTGTTCCCGTCACCTGTTGCGAAAAATATTTTCCAAGAAAAGCAGCTTCCCCGTAAATGCCGATGGGGCCGTACGTACGGATACTTTCCGGCTGGAGATTCGCGGTACGGATACTTTGTTATACAACATGACAGAGGACCCCGGGCAAACGACCAACATTGCATCCCGGGAACCCTTAAAATTAAAGGTTCTGGTAAATGATTACCACAGCTATTACATATCGGTCAGGGAAGATTACACTCCGAACACCACTATTATAATTGGTGCCGAAGGAGATACCCTGGATTATCTTCCGGCTCACGAAGCACATTTCAGCGGGCATCCTGTATATAAAGAAGGACATGGCTGGGCACACGACTGGCTGGTACAATGGTCTGATACATCTGATCGCATCTGGTGGGATATCAAATCATTATCTACAGGCCGATATGAGGTTATGATCCGTTATACCTGTCCTGCAGGCGATACGGGTGCTGTTATCGCGGCTTACACACAAACCTCACAAACAGTTGGAAAAATTCAACGTGCTTTCGATCCGCCCTATATTCCATCACCGGACAGGGTTCCCAGGATCGAAGTTTATGAAAAGCCCTGGGCAAAAGCCGGTCTCGGCAGGCTGACCATACATCCCGGGGATCAGAAACTCCGGCTGAGAGCCATCCGGATTGCAGGTAGTCAGGTATGTGAATTAAAAGGGTTATACCTCCGTAAACTGTCTGACCGCTAAGAACAGGTTTTAAAAAGAATTATGTTTTTACCGAAGGCATCCCGTTGGGAAACCAGGCAGATATCTAATCCCAATCACAGACCGGAAACAAAACAAGGAATATCTTCAGGCCTGGGCGGTCGGACCGCCAAAATTCATGGGCATTATCGGACCTCCGGCACCTTTAACATCCTTAATCGGACCATGGACCGACTCATACTTTGCAATATTATCTTTGAGCGCCATCATCAACCGTTTGGCATGTTCCGGAGTAAGAATAACCCTTGATTGCACCTTTGCTTTGGGCATCCCCGGCATTACCCGCACAAAATCAATCACAAACTCTGAACTGGAATGGGTAATGATGGCCAGGTTTGAATATATACCCTGGCCTGTTTCCTCGTTAAGCTCAATATTTATTTGATTCGGATTCTTTTTTTCGTCCATGATGATAAAATTTATTCTGTTTCTTCCGTTGATGTCAGGTCCTCATCTTCTTCCGCCTGATTCAACAGTTTGTCATATTCCTCCTGTGATCCGACGATCAGGTGATCATATTTTCTCATCCCCGTTCCGGCAGGAATCAAGTGGCCGACAATCACATTTTCCTTCAGGCCCTCGAGGTGGTCAACTTTACCCCTGATTGCAGCTTCGTTAAGGACTTTGGTGGTTTCCTGGAATGATGCTGCAGAGATAAAGCTTTGGGTCTGCAAGGCAGCCTTGGTAATTCCCTGTAATACCTGGTTTGAGGTAGCAGGAACAGCCTCCCTGGCTTCCACCTGTTTAAGGTCTTTACGTTTCAGCACAGAATTATCATCCCTCAGTTTCCGGGCGGTGATAATCTGTCCTGCTTTCAGGGTTTCCGAATCACCGGGATCAACGACTACTTTCTTATCATAGATCCAGTCGTTCTCATCCATAAACACCCCTTTGTCAACAATCTGTTTTTCAAGGAATTTTGTATCTCCCGGATCCTCAATAACTACTTTTCGCATCATCTGACGTACAATAACCTCAAAGTGCTTGTCATTGATTTTCACCCCCTGCATCCTGTACACCTCCTGCACCTCATTGACGATATATTCCTGCACCTTGGTCGGGCCTTTGATAGCCAGGATATCAGCAGGTGTGATGGCTCCGTCAGACAAAGATGTTCCGGCCATCACATAATCGTTTTCCTGCACCAGGATTTGTTTTGACAGCGGGACAAGATATTTTTTCACTTCGCCCGAACGGGACCGGATTATTATCTCACGGTTTCCCCTCTTGATTTTACCATAGGAGACTTCACCGTCAATTTCTGCAACCACGGCAGGGTTCGAAGGGTTACGCGCTTCAAACAACTCGGTCACACGCGGGAGACCACCGGTAATATCACCTGATTTACCAATAGCACGCGGGATTTTCACAAGTGTATCCCCTGATTCAACCTTTTCTCCTTCGTCAGCAATTATATGTGCTCCCACCGGCAGGTTATATGATTTAATCTCTTCATTTTTACCTGACATGATTTTCACCATCGGGTTTTTGGTTTTATCCCTGGTTTCGGTAATCACTTTTTCACGGAAGCCGGTTTGTTCATCAATCTCAGCACGGTAAGTGACACCTTCAATCATCTTGTCAAATTTAATGGTTCCTGTATGTTCAGAGATAATCACGGCATTGTAGGGATCCCACTCACAAATCAGATCTCCCTTTTTTACTTTATCTCTATTTTTAATATAGATTTTCGAACCATAAGGTATTGCATGTGTGGAAAGGGCAATGCCGGTATTCTTATCCACAATTTTCAGTTCACCAAGCCGTCCGATGACAATCCCTGTTTTCTTACCGGTTTCATCCTTTTTCTCCACCATCCGGAGCTCTTCAATTTCAGCTATACCGTTATATTTGGAGATGATGCTGGACTCGGACGTGATGTTCGAAGCGGTACCACCGACGTGGAACGTACGCAAGGTAAGCTGTGTTCCGGGTTCTCCGATGGATTGTGCCGCAATTACGCCGACAGCCTCACCCATTTGAACCATTTTGCCCGTAGCCAGGTTACGTCCGTAACATTTTGCACATACCCCATGCTTGGATTCACAGGTCAGTACCGAACGGATTTCAACCTGCTCAATGGGTGACTCTTCAATTTTCTTTGCAATGGATTCCGTAATTTCCTCACCTGAAGAAACAAGTAACTCGCCGGTCTGCGGGTGATACACATCATGAACAGCTGTGCGGCCAAGAATTCGCTCATAGAGTGTTTCAACCACATCTTCGCTTTTCTTGATGGCGGTAGCTACCAGTCCGCGTAATGTGCCACAATCCTCCTCATTGATAACCACATCCTGCGATACATCGACCAGTCTTCTTGTAAGATAACCGGCATCAGCTGTTTTCAGTGCTGTATCAGCCAAACCTTTTCGTGCACCGTGTGTAGAGATAAAATATTCCAGTACTGAGAGTCCCTCTTTAAAATTTGAAAGAATAGGATTCTCGATAATTTCCGACCCCGTTGCACCTGATTTTTGCGGTTTAGCCATCAGACCCCGCATACCGGATAGCTGCCGGATCTGTTCCTTGGAGCCACGGGCACCGGAATCCAGCATCATATATACCGGGTTAAATCCATCCTTGTCTGTTGAAACCCGTTTCATCAACACCTGAGTTAACCGGGCATTGGTATGGGTCCATACATCAATGATCTGATTGTAACGCTCATTGTTGGTGATGAAACCCATATTGTAATTGTTCAACACTTCCTCTACCTGTTGATAACCTTCGTCAACAAGCGTTTGTTTCTCTTCGGGAACAATAACATCATCCAGATTAAAAGAAAGTCCTCCCCTGAATGCCATGGTAAATCCGAGATGTTTGATATCATCCAGGAATTGTGCTGTTTTTGCTGTACCGGTTTTCTTAAGAACATTCCCGATAATTTCACGAAGTGATTTCTTGGTAAGCAATTCGTTAATGTATCCGATCTCTGTCGGGACCATTTCATTAAACATCACCCTGCCTACGGTAGTTTCGACCAGTTTGTTTACCGGTTTGTCATCTTCCATGTCATCCACACGTACCTTAATAACGGCATGCAGATCAACTTTCTTTTCATTGTAAGCGATAATAACCTCTTCGGGGGAATAAAAAGTCATTCCCTCCCCTTTGACTTTACGCTCTTTTGTACTTTTTCTTGCTTTTGTGATGTAATACAGGCCCAGTACCATATCCTGCGAAGGAACCGTAATCGGGGCACCATTTGCAGGATTAAGGATATTGTGGGAAGCGAGCATAAGCAACTGGGCTTCCAGAATAGCGGCATGGCCTAACGGCAGATGCACAGCCATCTGGTCGCCGTCAAAGTCAGCATTAAAAGCAGTGCAAACCAGCGGATGTAGTTGGATGGCTTTCCCCTCGATCAGTTTGGGCTGAAACGCCTGGATCCCCAGACGGTGCAAGGTAGGAGCCCGGTTAAGCAATACCGGATGGCCTTTCAGCACATTCTCCAGAATATCCCACACTACCGGATCCTTGCGATCCACAATCTTTTTGGCTGATTTCACGGTTTTGACAATTCCACGTTCTATCAGTTTCCTGATAATAAACGGTTTGTATAACTCGGCAGCCATATCCTTCGGCAAACCACATTCATGTAACTGAAGTTCCGGGCCGACTACGATAACCGACCGGGCCGAATAGTCAACACGCTTCCCGAGAAGGTTCTGACGGAAACGGCCCTGTTTCCCTTTAAGACTATCACTAAGCGATTTTAACGGCCTGTTGGCTTCGGTCTTGACGGCATTCGATTTCCGTGAATTATCAAAGAGACTGTCCACCGCTTCCTGAAGCATTCGTTTTTCATTTCTCAGGATTACCTCGGGAGCTTTGATTTCAATAAGCCGTTTCAGCCGGTTATTCCGGATGATAACACGCCGGTAAAGGTCGTTCAGGTCAGAAGTGGCAAAACGTCCGCCATCGAGCGGAACCAGTGGCCGAAGGTCGGGTGGAATTACCGGGACAACTTTTATAATCATCCATTCGGGCCGGTTAACATTTTTGGAAGCCCGGAAAGCTTCAACCACCTGTAACCGTTTCAGTGCTTCATTCTTCCGTTGCTGTGAGGTTTCCGTATTGGCCTGGTGCCTGAGGGAATAGGACAGTTCATCCAGGTCAAGGCGGGAAAGCAACTGGTAGAGTGCAGGAGCACCCATATCGGCAATAAATTTGTCAGGGTCATTATCCTCGAGATACTGGTTTTCTTTGGGCAGGGAATCTAAAATATCCAGATATTCTTCTTCAGTAAGAAAATCAAGATATTTTACTCCATCCTGCTCTTTAACACCGGGATTGATCACCACGTATCTTTCGTAATAGATAATAGACTCCAGTTTCTTGGTAGGAAGCCCCAGGAGATATCCTATTTTATTAGGTAAAGATCGGAAATACCAGATATGTGCAACGGGGACCACCAGATTAATGTGTCCCATACGTTCACGACGTACCTTTTTTTCGGTAACTTCCACGCCACAACGGTCACAAACGATCCCTTTATACCGGATACGTTTGTATTTTCCGCAGTGGCATTCATAATCTTTCACCGGACCAAAGATCCTCTCACAAAACAAACCATCGCGCTCGGGTTTATAAGTACGATAGTTAATTGTTTCGGGTTTCAGGACCTCACCGTACGACCGTTCCAGGATCTCTTCGGGAGAAGCCAGTCCGATGGATACTTGTCTAAAGTCAGAATTAACTTTTGTATCTTTTTTGAATGACATATGATAAAGTATTACAATTTACGGATTAAAAAACTTATTCCATTTTAATGCTCAGGGCAAGGCCTCTGAGTTCATGCAACAGGACATTGAGCGATTCGGGGATACCGGGTTTGGGCATATTTTCTCCTTTTACGATCACTTCGTAGGTTTTAGCACGACCCTGTACATCATCAGACTTAACCGTCAGTATTTCCTGTAAAACGTTAGCGGCACCAAAAGCTTCAAGTGCCCAGACTTCCATTTCGCCAAAACGCTGGCCTCCAAACTGAGCTTTACCACCCAGCGGCTGCTGTGTAATGAGTGAATAAGGACCGATAGAGCGTGCATGCATTTTATCATCCACGAGATGTCCGAGTTTGAGCATATAGATTACCCCAACGGTTGCCGGTTGATCAAACCGTTCGCCTGTACCCCCATCATGAAGATAGGTGACACCATATTTTGGCAAGCCAGCCTTATCGGTATATTCAGTGATTTGCTCCAGTAAGGCACCATCAAAGATGGGGGTGGAAAATTTCACACCCAGTTTCTGGCCAGCCCAACCAAGTACTGTTTCATAAATCTGTCCGAGGTTCATCCTTGAAGGCACGCCTAACGGGTTCAGGACAATGTCAACTGGCGTTCCGTCATCCAGGAAGGGCATGTCTTCCTCACGAACAATCTTAGCCACAATTCCTTTGTTCCCATGGCGTCCGGCCATTTTATCCCCTACCTTAACCTTTCGTTTCTTGGCAATATAAACTTTAGCCATCTTAATGATACCGGCAGGCAATTCATCGCCTATATTGATATTATATTTCTGACGTTTGATATTCCCGTCAATTTCCTTGTATTTGATCAGGTAATTGTGCAGGAGTATCCGGATGGTTTCGTTTTTCTTTTTATCTGTTGTCCATTTATTAGGATTAACATTCAGAAAATCCACTTCCTGGAGCTGTTTCAGTGTAAACTTTACGCCTTTTGGGATAAGATCTTCATTATAGATGTTTTTTACTCCCTGAGAAGTTTTCCCACTTACCAGGACAAACAGTTTGTCAATAAGTTTAGCCCTGAGTTCTTCCGCTTTCTGATTGAACTCTTTGTCGAGTTTTTCCAGTACTTGTTTTTCGCCGGCACGTGTATGGCGGTCTTTCACCGAACGTGAAAAAAGTTTCTTGTCAATAACAACACCTTCCAGGGAAGGTCCGGCTTTCAGCGAAGCATCTTTTACGTCTCCGGCCTTGTCACCGAAAATAGCCCGGAGGAGTTTTTCTTCGGGAGAGGGATCGGATTCTCCTTTTGGGGTAATCTTCCCGATAAGGATATCACCAGGTTTGATATGTGCGCCAATACGGATTAATCCGTTTTCGTCGAGGTTCTTTGTAGCTTCCTCACTCACGTTTGGTATGTCAGAGGTAAGCTCTTCAAGGCCTCGTTTGGTATCTCTTACTTCCAGAACATATTCGTCGATATGAATGGAAGTAAAAATATCGTTACGCACAACTTTCTCAGAAATAACAATTGCATCCTCGAAGTTATACCCTTTCCACGGCATAAAGGCAACCTTCAGATTACGTCCCAGAGCCAGTTCACCGTCACGTGTGGCATAACCTTCAGACAATATCTGTCCTCTTTTTACCTTATCTCCTTTAGAAACAATAGGATTAATACTTACACAGGTATTCTGGTTGGTTTTATGAAACTTAGAGAGTTTATAAACTTTAACATCATCATCGAAACTGATAAACTTTTCTTCGTCGGTACGCAGATAACGAATAACAATCTGGTTGGAATCAACATATTCCACCACCCCATCTCCTTCGGCCACATCCAGCATTCTGGAATCCTGTGCGACAATTTCCTCAATCCCCGTACCCACAATGGGAGCTTCGGGTTTCAGCAGCGGAACGGCCTGGCGCATCATGTTCGAACCCATTAGTGCACGGTTGGCATCATCATGCTCCAGGAAAGGTATCAGCGAAGCAGCTACCGAAGCAATCTGATTGGGAGCAACATCCATTAAATCGACTTTCTCCGCTTCTACAAACGGGAAATCACCTTCATAGCGGGCTTTCACCCTCTGGTTAACAAATTTGCCACCTTCGTCAACAGGAGCATTGGCCTGGGCAATAATTTTGGCTTCTTCCTCTTCGGCACTCAGGTACTCAACCTGTTGATTGTCAAGGTTGATTTTTCCGGTTTCAACTTTTCGATAGGGTGTTTCAATAAATCCCAGATCATTGATCTTGGCATATACACAAAGGGATGAGATCAATCCGATATTCGGCCCTTCAGGTGTCTCAATCGGACATAACCGGCCATAATGTGTATAATGTACGTCACGTACTTCAAATCCGGCGCGTTCGCGGGACAAACCTCCCGGTCCGAGTGCGGACATACGGCGTTTATGTGTCATTTCGGCCAGCGGATTTGTCTGATCCATAAACTGGGAGAGCTGATTCGTTCCGAAAAATGAATTAATCACCGAAGACAGCGTTTTGGCATTGATCAGGTCAATAGGTGTAAAAACCTCATTATCCCTGACATTCATTCTTTCACGAATCGTCCTTGCCATCCGGGCCAGTCCAACGCCAAACTGGTTGGCAAGCTGTTCACCAACCGTACGGACACGCCGGTTACTCAGGTGGTCAATATCGTCAACATCCGTTTTTGAATTTATTAGCCGGATCAGGTGCCTGATGATTTCGATAATATCCTCGCGGGTAAGCACCTTGGTATCCATAGTGGTTTCCAGGCCAAGTTTTTTGTTAAGCTTGTACCGGCCAACCTCGCCAAGGTCATATCTTTTGTCTGAGAAAAACAATTTATCGATCACATCGCGGGCCGTTGCTTCGTCCGGAGGTTCAGCATTTCTGAGCTGTCTGTAAATATGAATAACCGCTTCTTTTTCAGAGTTACACGGATCTTTCTGAAGGGTGTTGTAAATAATTTCGTAATCCGAGACATTCTGGTCTTCGCGGTGAATCAGTATGGTTTTTGCACCTGACTCAACAATAACGTCGACATGTTCATTCTCGAGTACCGTTTCCCTGTCGATAACCACTTCATTTCTCTCGATGGTTACCACTTCACCGGTATCTTCATCAACAAAATCTTCGACCCATGTTTTCAGGACACGGGCAGCCAGTTTACGGCCGATAACCTTTTTCAGGCCGGTTTTGGTAACTTTAATTTCTTCGCTCAGGTTGAAAATGTCGAGGATATCCTTATCGCTTTCAAACCCAATGGCGCGGAGCAGCGTAGTTACCGGCAATTTCTTTTTCCTGTCGATGTATGCATACATAACATTGTTAATGTCTGTAGCAAACTCGATCCAGGAACCTTTAAAAGGAATAACACGTGCGGAATAGAGTTTTGTTCCATTTGCATGGAGGCTTTGTCCGAAGAAAACACCGGGGGAACGATGTAACTGGGAAACCACGACTCTTTCCGCACCATTGATCACAAAGGTACCGCGACGGGTCATATAAGGTACCGTACCGAGATATACATCCTGGATGACTGTTTCGAAATCCTCATGTTCGGGATCCGTACAATATAATTTCAGCCTTGCTTTCAGGGGTACACTAAAAGTTAGTCCTCTTTCAAGACACTCCCCGATAGTATAGCGGGGAGGGTCGATATTATAATCGAGAAATTCAAGAACGAAGTTGTTCCGTGTATCCGTAATCGGGAAATTATCAGAGAAAACTTTGTAAAGACCTTCCTGTTTACGTTCTTCAGCAGTAGTTTCGATGCTGAAGAATTCCTTAAAAGACCTAAGCTGAATCTCCAGAAAATCAGGATAATCAAGTTGATTTCTGGTTCTGGAAAAATTGATTCTTTTGGGTTGAGTTTTGACCGGCGTCATGAAAAAATATTTTTAAAGAACAGATATGATACAAATAGCAAAAAGGCTTAGAATCCCCCGGGGGGATTCTAAACCTGTGAGCATTGGGAATTGACCCTGCTATTTAAGCTCAACTTCAGCTCCAGCTTCTTCCAGTTGTGACTTAATGGATTCGGCCTCTTCTTTTGAAACGCCTTCCTTTACAGGAGCAGGTGCAGCATCAACTACGCCTTTAGCTTCTTTCAGACCCAGGCCGGTAAGTTCTTTTACCAACTTCACAACCTGAAGTTTAGCGCCACCCGGTGCTTTTAATACAACATCGAAGCTGGTTTTTTCTACAGCAGCTCCGCCGTTACTTTCGGCAGCGGGTCCTGCTACTGCAACTGCAGCAGCTGCCGGCTCAATACCATATTCATCTTTCAGGATATCGGCCAGTTCATTGACTTCTTTTACAGTCAGGTTTACTAATTCATCTGCAAGCTTTTTTAAATCAGCCATGGTTAAATGTTTTAATCGTTAATTTTTAATTTTCTTTTTCAGATAATGTTTTTAATACGCCTGTCAGGATGTTTCCGCCGGATTGAAGTGAAGAGATCACATTTTTCATCGGTGACTGCAACAGGAGAATGATATCGCCAATCAGTTCTTCTTTTGATTTCAGCGATGCCAAAGTTTCCAGTTGGTCGTCACCCATATAAATGGATTCTTCCACAAAGGCAGCTTTCAATACCGGTCTGTCATGGTTTTTCCGGAATTCCTTAATCAGTTTTGCCGGAAGGTTGGCAGTTTCGGTAAGCATCAGAGAGGTAGAATCTTTCAGCACATCAAAAAGATCATTAAAATCTTTATCGGCTTTATCCAACGCTCTCTTCAACAGGGTGTTTTTCACAACAATCAGTTCGATACCATTTTCGAAGCATTTCCGGCGAAGTGCACTGGTATCCAGGGCATTCAGTGTCGAAATATCTGTAAGATACAGATGGTCCGTTGCATTGATCTGCTCCGTAAGTGCATCGATGATTGCATTTTTTTCTTCCCTTGTCATAATTTTTACATTAACAGCGAGAAATTATTCATCAATTGCTTTGGTATCTATTCTGATTCCGGGACTCATGGTACTGGAAAGATAGATACTCTTAATATAGGTTCCTTTGGCCGATGAGGGCTTGAGTTTAATGATTGTATTAATAAACTCCCGGGCATTATCTGCTAATTTTTCCGGCTCAAAAGATACTTTGCCGACAGAAGCGTGGATAATCCCATATTTATCAACCTTAAAATCAATTTTCCCTTGTTTTACCTCTTTCACGGCCTTGCCCACGTCCATGGTAACGGTACCACTTTTAGGGTTTGGCATGAGGCCCCGCGGGCCAAGGATCCTTCCCAATTGTCCAACCTTTCCCATCACCTGAGGCATCGTAATGATCACATCCACATCTGTCCAACCTCCCTTGATCTTTTCGATAAACTCATCCAGCCCGACATAGTCGGCGCCAGCCTCTTTAGCCTCTTCTTCCTTGTCAGGTGTACACAAAACAAGAACGTGTGTTTCCTTTCCTGTTCCGTGCGGCAGGGTAACAATACCCCGAACCATCTGGTTGGATTTCCTTGGGTCAACACCTAAGTGTACATCCACATCTACTGAAGCATCAAATTTGGCAGTAGATACATCTTTTACCAATTGTACAGCTTCAGAGAGTTTGTACGGTTTCCCCGGTTCAACTTTTTCTAGGGCGAGTTTACGATTTTTCGTCAGTTTACCCATTTTTATCTGTTTATTGGTTTCCAGGGAATGTTCCCTTAACGGTTATTCCCATACTACGTGCGGTGCCGGCAACCATCTTCATGGCCGATTCAACCGTAAATGCATTCAGGTCAGGCATTTTATCTTTTGCTATTGATTTGACCTGATCCCAGGTAACACTGGCTACCTTTTCACGGTTGGGTTCTGGGGAACCGGACTTGATCTTTGCCGCTTCAAGTAATTGAACGGCAACAGGGGGTGTTTTGGTAACAAAATCGAAAGATTTATCATTATACACCGTGATCACTACCGGTATCAGTTTTCCGGACTGCTCCTGTGTACGGGCATTGAACTGTTTGCAAAAGTCCATGATATTCACGCCTTTTGCACCCAGTGCAGGCCCGACAGGTGGAGAAGGATTAGCCGCTCCGCCACGTATCTGTAATTTAATTAGTCCTGCGACTTCTTTTGCCATAATTCAGGATTTCAACATTTATTTAATCAACCAACAGCCTTTTGATTATTCAGGAAGCATTATAAGGTTATTATAACCAAAAGCTGTATATCTACTATTCTTTTTCAACTTGCATAAAACTCAGTTCAAGCGGTGTTTTCCGCCCGAAGATCTTAACCATTACCTTTAATTTTTTCTTCTCTTCATTCACTTCCTCAATTACGCCTGTAAAGCTGTTAAAAGGTCCGTCAATTACTTTTACCGTTTCTCCAACAAAGAAAGGAACATTGATTTCCTCATCACTATTGGCAAGTTCATCCACTTTCCCCAGGATTCTGTTCACTTCAGCGGGTCGCAAAGGCACCGGTTCGCCTCCGTGTTCTTCTCCCAGAAATCCGATAACATTCGGGATATTGGATAAAATATGCTCAATTTCTCCGGCCAGTGTCGCTTCGACAAGGATATATCCCGGAAAGAAATTGCGCTCCTTGGAAATCTTCTTCCCGGCACGGATTTGGTATACTTTTTCGGTTGGGATCAGTACCTGTGCAATGTAATCCTGAAGGTTTAACCGTGAGATTTCCGATTCAATATATTCTTTAACCTTCTTCTCCTTCCCTCCGATTGCCCGCAGTACATACCACTTTTTTTCCGTATCTGACATTTTCTTGCTCCTGGGTATTAAAAAAACAGCTTATAAACAAAATCCATAATATGCTGAAATGAAAAATCCATCAGAAAAATAACCATTGCAATAAGAATGGTAGCGACCATAACGATTACCGCACTGTTCTGAAGTTCACTCCATGTCGGCCAGGTTACTTTATGCATCAACTCGTTGTAGGCCTCTGAAAAAAAGGATTTGAATTTCATTTTTTTTGCTTTTTTTAGCAACCTGCCAGGACTATGTTATATTTAAGGTATTATCCCGGGAAGATTTGCTACAGCGTTTTTTCCATTTTTGATCGTAAAAGTAGCACGGGAGGAGAGACTCGAACTCCCGACACCTGGTTTTGGAGACCAGTGCTCTACCAACTGAGCTACACCCGTGTCTGTCTTTTCGGCAATTGATTGAGCCATGGCAGCCTGTAATATCAACAGGCATCTCAATGCTATTCAATGATATCCGTAACCTGGCCGGCACCTACGGTGCGTCCGCCTTCACGGATAGCAAAACGTAATCCCTTGTTAATAGCAACCGGATAAATCAATTCGACCGTAATGGTTACATTATCACCGGGCATGACCATTTCTGTTCCTTCCGGAAGGGTAATTTCGCCGGTAACATCAAGAGTTCTCAGATAAAACTGCGGACGGTATTTGTTGTGGAAGGGTGTATGACGGCCACCTTCTTCTTTTTTCAAAACATAAACCTCAGCCTTAAATTTGGTATGCGGTGTAATCGAACCCGACTTGGCCAGAACCATGCCACGCTTGATCTCTTTTTTGTCAACACCACGAAGCAGGAGTCCGACATTGTCGCCAGCTTCACCGGTATCAAGAATCTTGCGAAACATCTCCACCCCGGTAACCACCGTTTTCCGCTTGTTAGCACCCAGTCCGATCATCTCAACTTCGTCACCGGTATGGATCACACCTGTTTCAATTCTTCCTGTAGCCACGGTACCACGGCCTGTAATCGAGAACACATCCTCTACAGGCATCAGGAAAGGTTTTTCAATATCACGCGGAGGGACAGGAATATATTCATCAACGGCATCCATCAATTCCATAACTTTCTTCTGCCATTTTTCATCTCCCTGCATAGCCCCTAAGGCAGAACCCCGGATCACCGGTGTATTGTTACCGTCAAACTCATAAAAATCCAGCAACTCACGAACTTCCATTTCAACAAGTTCAATCAGTTCTTCATCATCAACCATATCCACTTTATTGAGGAAAACCACAATTCTGGGTACGTTTACCTGACGGGCCAGAAGGATATGCTCACGGGTTTGTGGCATAGGACCATCGGTAGCAGCGACAACCAGGATCGCACCATCCATCTGGGCAGCACCTGTAACCATATTCTTCACATAGTCGGCGTGACCGGGACAGTCAACATGAGCATAATGACGCTTGGTTGTTTCATATTCTACGTGAGCAGTATTAATGGTAATACCGCGTTCTTTTTCTTCGGGAGCATTGTCAATGGAATCGAAGTCCTTAATCTGGGCAAGACCTTGCTTGGCCAGTACCATTGTGATGGCAGATGTCAATGTGGTTTTACCATGGTCAACGTGACCAATCGTACCGATATTAACATGGGGTTTTGTTCTTTCAAATTTTTCTTTTGCCATGATTTTAAAAATTAGATTTTCACTTGATATTTACATTTTTATATTATTCATTTTAACATGTTAGAGCCAATGACGGGAATTGAACCCGTGACCTCATCCTTACCAAGGATGCGCTCTACCACCTGAGCTACATCGGCTTTCGAGCGGGAGACGGAATTCGAATCCGCGACCCTCAGCTTGGAAGGCTGATGCTCTACCAACTGAGCTACTCCCGCCTACTATTATTTCAATATTTTAAAGAACCTCTGAAGGCTGATGCTCTACCAATCCCGAAAAACAGCAAATCTGTGATTTGCGTCGTTTTTCGTGGATCCTCGATTCTTCTTCCAAAAGTATTGCTGCCAAAGGCAGCCCCTTTTGGGAAGAATCGGGACTGAGCTACTCCCGCCTACTATTATTTCAATATTTTAAAGAACATTTATCCGTTTATTATCGTACTGCTATACCATAAATAACCAAAGTGGGGAGAGCAGGATTCGAACCTACGAAGGCATCAGCCAGCAGATTTACAGTCTGCCCCAGTTGACCGCTTTGGTATCTCCCCTTATTTTGTACCATCCCGAGCCGATGGAGGGATTCGAACCCACGACCTGCTGATTACAAATCAGCTGCTCTGACCAGCTGAGCTACATCGGCATAGATCAAAGAACCTCACCCTCAGGATACCCCCGAAAATCGGATTGCAAATGTAGAAAAATAAAATTGATAACACAAAAATTAGAAGGCTATTTTAACAGAATTCTCAGACACCCCTCAGTTTCCCCTTCTGTTTGTTAACTTGTTTCTTCAGAGCATCTACAGCCAGATCGGTAGCCTCTTCGAAAGTTTTACTTTGCTTTTTAGCAAAAAGAGAGGTGCGTGGCATCTCAAGCTTGATTTCAACAACCTTATTATCAGAAGTTTCACTTTTGTCCAAACGCAAAAAAACCTCTGCACTCATTAAATTCTCATTTAGCTTTGACAGCTTTGAGGTTTTATTTTCCACAAATTCCAACAACTTTCTGTCGGCATCAAATTTAAGCGAATGGATCTGTACGTTCATAACAATTCCTCCTTTTTTTTTGTAAAACGATCAGGCCCTTGGATGAGCCTTTCTGTAAACTTTCTTTAGATTTTCAAAAGTATTATGTGTATAAATCTGTGTTGCAGATAAATTGGCATGTCCCAGCATTTCCTTGATGGCATTCAGGTCAGCACCCCGGTTCAGCAAATGTGTGGCAAATGTATGACGCAATATATGCGGACTCCTGTGTGACAATGTTGTGATCATTCCCAGATATTTATTGACAACCCGGTAAACAAGTTTCGGATACAATGGCCTGCCTTTTCCTGTAACGAAAAAACGATCGTAACCTCCGTGAAATTGTTCTTCCCTTACTTTAATATATACAGAAATTTTTCGGGCCAGTTCAGTCGTAATAGGAATAATCCGTTCTTTATTTCGTTTCCCAAGAACCTTTAATGACAGCTCGCCAAGGTTAATATCCGTCTGTTTCAGCCCAATCAGCTCAGCCCGGCGCATCCCTGTATCATACAACATTTCAATGATTAACTGATTACGCAGGCCAATAAAATCCTCACCGAAATCGTGCTGATCCAATAATTTATTTATATCATCTTCTCTTACAAATACAGGAAGGACCTTTTCGGCTTTGGGACCGGTAAGCATTGATGCAGGATTGGAAAGTATTTTATTCTCCCGGATTAAAAAACGATAAAAAGATTTGACAGCTGATAATTTTCGGTTAACCGTTGAAGGCCTGTGATTCTGTTCGACAAGGGCAACCAGCCACTTACGTATGGTTTTGGAATCAACATCCTGGAGTTTTACCGCGGGATAGAAACGATGACAAAACCCGGCAAACTGCAATAAATCCGTATTGTATGAAGATACGGTATGCTCTGAATACCTTTTCTGATATTTAAGATAGTCGAGATATGTATGGATGAGTGTCACAGGTAAGGGATTTTGGTAAAAACAACAAATGCTTTCTCAGGTATTCCACCAGCAAATCCCCTGTCCCTATACAACAATTCTACTCATTGTCCTCCTTAAGTTTTTGAATATAAACAGCGTGTTTGATCGTTTCCCGGCGCTGCACGGAAGGTTTTACGTACGCCTGCCGTGCGCGTAACTCACGCATAATACCTGTCTTCTCAAACTTACGCTTATACTTTTTTAACGCCCGCTCAATGTTTTCTCCTTCTTTAACTGGAATTACAATCATGCCTTCTGTATTTTTAAAATGAGGCGCAAATTTAGATATTGCATTCTTCATTTCAAAATTTTATTGCAATACTCTAAGAATCATCTTGCACTATCTCATTTTTATACTGTGTTAAATATAATAAATTCAGCTTAAAAAAACAATACTGCAGGTAAAAAACTCATTCTAAAAACAGGTTATTTTTTACCGGATAAGAATATTGGATTAATATGAGGATGATAGACATCTTAACGCACACGTAAATAAGGCCTTAACCTGATAAAATTGTTCCCCGTAATCAGCTTTTCCCCGGTAAGCTCCTCCAGTGAATCTATATTACCTTTAAAATTACGGTAAGCCAGAATAGCGTTGGCAGTATAAACAGATATGTATGGATGTCGTACCAATTCAGCAAAGCTACTCCTGTTCAAATTGATTTGTATGATCCTTGATGAATCTATAACCAGCAATGGTTCAATCCGGTGAAATGTCTGTTCTGACAAGCCATAAACCTCTGTCAACTGATCTTTGATAACAAACCCACCCAGCAAATCACGGTACCTGAGGATCCGTCCAGCAAGGACAGGCCCGATGCCCGGCAATGTCAATAAAGTAACCGAATCAGCCTGATTCAGTTTGACAGTCACAAAACCTGACGGCATCCGGTCAGCAATCACTCCGGACACAACAGGCATCGAGTCGGGCACCTCAAGCCAGGTTGATATGGCATCGTAAATACTATCTGTCATTCCATAAACCTTTTTCAAATCTTCACGGACATAAAAATAGCCACCTGCACTTCTGTAATTCAGGAGTGTCCGGATCAGGGAAAATGGAAGACCCAGGGCATACCAATCACCAAACTGCATCCGGTTCGGATCATGACAAACAGATTCTGTATCAACTATACCGTTATGTGAATCCTGGAAAACAATATTTTTCCGTTCCGGCTGAAAGGAAGGACTGCGGGTATTATCGCTTGTTTCCGTATCCGTAAGTACTCCTACCAGCGAATCAAACATCGAAACGTTATAATTTTTGTCGTGGGATTTCCTTTCCCGGAAAACGATAAGTATACAAACAACGATGAGCAGCAGAAAAAGTATCCATGCTGCTATCCGCTCTCTTTTGCTGAATACGAACCAATTCTTCCATCCGGTAATTTTCTCAGGCATTAGATGAGATTATTTTGAGTGCGGTATAGTCTGGTTGTAACCCAAAGATAATAAATCCAGCGAAAGGTATTGATATCCCCGGTTAATTTATGGTATCAAATTTTAAAAAACCGGAGTGCCAGTTTTAACCTCAGAACTTAATCAGGCCAATCCCGTTAAGGAAAACCAGGGCAATAGCAATCGGAGCAATAAACCTTACCAGAAAAAGATATACGTTAAACAGCCTTGCTTTCAGAACTCCTTCGTTGGAAATCTCTGCAAATGTCCGTTTCCGTCCAAAATACCAGCCAATAAATAATACGATAAACAAACCGCCCACAGGTAACAGGATATTTGCGGAAGTAAAATTAAGGACATCAAAAACTTTTCCCGAATATGATGCAAAGATCCCGAGTACACCTACGGAAATTGTTCCCAGCCATGTGGCCGCTTTTCGTGACATATTCAATTCTTCCGAAAAATAGGCAACAATGACCTCAAGAACCGAAATGGTTGATGTTACGGCAGCAACAGCCAGCAGCACAAAAAACAATAAAGAAAACAGATAACCGCCGGGCATTTGCTGAAAAATAACCGGCAGAGTTTTATACACCAGTCCTTCTTCGGCTGCAGGAGGGATCCCAAAAGCAAATACGGCCGGAAAAATGGCCACCCCGGCCAGCACGGCAATCAGGGTATCTGCCATGGTAACACTGACCGCCGTATTCATAAGATCTTCCTTTTTCTGAATATACGAACCATAAGTAATCAGTGTGCCCATCCCGATACTGAGAGAAAAGAATGCCTGCCCGAGGGCTTCAAGAATAACCTTCGGGGTAATTTTTGAGAAATCAGGATAAAAGAGGAACTTTAATCCCTGGCTTGATCCGGGCAAAGTAATCGACCGTATTGAAATAATAATCAAAATCAGCAGCAGGATCGGCATAAGAATCTTTGTATATTTCTCGATACCGTTTTTTACCCCCGCTATAACAATACCCAGGGTCATGAGCATAAAAATGGCGAACCAGATAACCGGCCGGGATGTTTCCCTGAAATGGTCAAACATCTGTCCGATTTCCAACTGCGTCTTCCCGTGAAACCCGTTGATCACAGACTGGTATACATATTCGAGGGTCCATCCGGCTACTACGGTATAAAATGCCAGGATCATAAAAGCCGCACCCACACCCATAACCCCGACCAGATACCATGGTTTTCCCGGAGCCAGTTTTATAAATGATCCAACGGCATTTCGCTGGGCACTTCTGCCAATCGTAAATTCAGACAACATTACGGGTATGCCGATCCCCACAACAAACAGCAGATAAACCAAAAGGAAAGCGCCGCCTCCGTTTTCACCTAAAATATAAGGAAAGCGCCAGATATTCCCCAGCCCGATAGCAGAACCCGCTGCGGCTGCAATGACACCAAATTTACTTCCGAAACTGTCTCTCTGGTTAATATCCATGATTCAGGGTTAAAAATTCAGGCGCGAAAATTCGTAAAAAACATTGGGTTATCCAAAGTATCCGTTATTTATTTACCCTTTTACGCTCTTTTATCCTGCGCTGCCAAAAGAGACTACCGGACTTACCTTCTAAAGAAAGGAAAATTGATTACATTTGTTTATCATCCTTATAAATTATCTTTTAATATGAAACCACCTTATTCGAAAACCAAGATTATCGCTACACTGGGTCCTGCAAGTGATTCACCTGAAGTATTGGAAAAACTGGTACAGACAGGTGTAAATATTTTCCGGCTTAATTTTTCTCACGGCTCACATGACCAGCATGAAGAAACAATCCGGAAGATCCGGGATCTTCAAAAGAAAACCGATCATCCTGTCGGGATCCTTGCCGATCTTCAGGGACCCAAGTTACGTATCGGAGAAATGGAAAATAACGGTGTAATGCTGGAAGACGGTCAGATTCTGGAAATCACCCACCATGAATGTTTGGGAACCGATAAGAAAGTGTATATGAGTTATCCTGATTTTGCCCACGATGTAAAACCAGGTAACGCCATTCTGATTGATGACGGTAAACTCAAACTTGAAGTTGTTGAAAGTAACGGGAAAGATAGCGTAAAAGCCCGTATCATTCACGGAGGGATTCTCTCCTCAAGAAAAGGAGTAAACCTTCCCGACACACGGATATCACTTCCCAGTCTTACTGAAAAAGATATCCGTGATGCACACTTTGCCATAGCTCACGAAGTTGACTGGGTTGCACTTTCTTTTGTTCGCCATGCAACCGACATCATTGATCTGCACGAAATCATAAAAGGATACAAAAAACAACCATGGATCATTGCGAAAATTGAAAAACCTGAAGCTCTTGAGGAAATCGACCAGATCATTGACCTGAGCAGAGGAATTATGATCGCACGTGGAGATCTGGGAGTAGAAGTTCCGTTTGACAAAGTTCCGGTTATCCAGAAAGATATTATTCAAAGGTGTATTAACCAGGCCAAACCTGTGATCATAGCCACGCAAATGATGGAAAGCATGATCGATAATTTCCGTCCGACACGGGCTGAAGCTACGGATGTAGCCAATGCTGTTCTTGACGGCGCCGATTGTCTGATGTTAAGTGGAGAAACTTCGGTGGGAAAATACCCGGTAGAAGTTGTAAAAAATATGAAAAGTATAATCCGCTGGACGGAAGAACACGGTTTTCATTATTTGAGAGAACACCCGCCTGTTGATTTTTCCAAGACTTTTCTTCCCGAATCGGTTTGCTACCATGCATGCAAGATGGCTGAACAAACACGCGCCTCCGCCATTGTTACTTTTACGTACTCAGGAGCTACTGCTCTATACATTGCAAGTCACCGGCCGGATGTAAAAGTTTTTGCTTTCACCAACAATCCCCAGGTATTGAATAAATTGGCACTGGTTTATGGTGTCGAAGCATTTTATATGCAGTCGGTAAGTAAAATTGAAGAAGCCATAGCTCATACTATCTCCGTGTTGAAAAAAGGAAAATATATACAGGATGAAGATGTGGTCGTCCACGTTGGAAGTACTCCTGTAAACCAGCGGGGACGGACAAATATGCTAAAATTAAGCTATGTATGATCAGAAAGGATAACCGATGCCCACCTGTACGGCAAAGTCCCGGGAAAAATGATAAGGCCGGCTGGCATAGATCCATCTGCTGCCTTCCTGTATAGACGGATCTCTCAATTTCATCCCCAGATCGATGCGAAAAAGAAAATAATTAAAATCAAACCTGGCACCCAATCCGGTACCAAGAGCAATATCATCCATAAAAGTATTCAGCCGGAACAATGCTCCGGCACGGTCATCCTCCCGATTGACGGCCCAGATATTACCGGCATCCAAAAACAGGGCACCTTCAAGAACCCAGAACAATTTGAACCGGTATTCCATATTGGCTTCAAGTTTCATATCAGCAGTCTGGTTATAAAACCTGGTATTCTTAACTACATATGATCCGGGTCCGAGAGATCTGACCTGCCAGGCACGGATGCCGTTGGCGCCCCCTGCATAATACTGTTTTTCAAACGGGAGGGCCCTGGAATTGAGATAAGGAATTCCGATACCGGCAAAACCACGGAAAACAACGGAGTTTGCATCATTAATAACCGCTGTATAACGAATATCAAAATCAGTTTTTACATATTGGGCAAACTGCAAACCAAGAATGTGATAACTGCCTAAACTGTCTGCCTGTGCATTAAATAATTTGTATACGCCGTGAAGCAAATTACCGGCAAATTCGGCATTAAATCGCATATAAAGCCTGTCCGTCGTTCTTCCCAGGCGCTGGTTGTCATAAATATAACTATAACTGCCGGCAGGGATAAAAACATCCCGGTAACTAAAAGCCAGGTATGTCGTGGTATCCAGATGAGCAAGGAAAGAAGGGTCAATATAAGATAGATGCACAGCATTGATATTCAACGGGGAAACGATGTGTGAAACATATTTTGAAGACATCCAGTTATATCCCATCAGACCGGCAAAAATGGTTCGTGTATAGTCAGGACGCCGCTGATAATTATAAGAGAATGAAATATTCGTTTTGGGATTGTATTTTTTTATAAACCGTTCCGTATTAATAACCGGAAACAGGAACTGAGGCAAAGTAAGTTCAGTTTCAACTGCCGAGCCTATAATCTGCTTTATGCCACGCTGCTCCTGGGCCAGGGCTTCAATGGATTGTTTCAGGTTAATCCGAAAAATTTCAGCTCCGTGAAAAAGATTACGATGCTGATACTGCAAATTCAATGCTCCTCCCAGATTTCCCGATGAGTTGGTTCCTTCAACTTCAATAGCATAAGATTGTTGCATAACGGGTGAAAGCTGAATATGACAGTCGATAATCCTTTCCCCTGCCTCATGATTACCCGCCGGGGTAAAATAGATATTAATGAATTTGTATACCTTAAGTCCCGAAAGATGCTTTCTGGTGAGTTCAACATTTTGCAGACTGTATCCCGATCCGGGCCGGATGTAATTTGCCTGCCTGATCACCTTTCGTTTTACAAATGCAGGCCGACTCTCTGATACATAATAATAACCATCCTCAAAAAGGGTATCGAGCGCAGCATAATAAGTCACCGGATTCTTTAAGGAAGATTGAGGATCATAGTCAACAAAAAAATATACATTCCGGATACGGTAACGGACATTGATGTCTGATGTACGCTTACCGGCTCTCACCGGTTCTATGATCAGGGACAAATTCACCCTTTGCCTGCCGATTGAGCTATCGGCCAGAAAACGAATATTCTCCCGGCTAAAAGCATAAAAACCCGAATCCCGCAATACTTTTTCTAACCGTTTACGTTCGTTTTTCAGCACGTCTACCTCAAAAGGCTGGCCCTTCTTTACAAGGGAATTCAATGTGTCTTCAAGAATCAGGGGAGCAAGGACACTGTCATTTATGTTGTAATTAATCCGGTTAACAAGATACGGTTTATCCGGGTATACCGAAAAAATGACTTTGGCCCGTTTTTTCCTTTTTATTACCGAATCATTTACTACAGTATTAAAATAACCATGTGTTTGCAGATAAGTAGTAATCTGATCTGAAGATTTGAGAATACCTATAGTATCCAGAATAACCGGTTCATCTCCTACACGGCGTAACCATTTGTTTATCCAGTTGTCTTTCTCCGGATTTGACAAGTTGTATAACCAAAGGTTAAAACGGAATCCAAAGATACGCGCGTTTGGTTGCTGATGTATATAGCCCCGGATATCCTGTTTATGGATATTATGCTTTCTGATCTCGTTTTCCTGATCAATGCGGATTTTGTTTTTATCAAGCAGATACTGACCCTCAGGGATATATTTTGCCGGTGCACATGCTTGAAATAAAACTGAAAAACAATATATGATCATAAGATAGAAGAGTATCTTCTTCCTGTCTGAGAATAGATGTTTCTGCCGTTCGTTTGTTGCCAACCCGGTAAGTTTTATCGCCTTAAAGTTTACAAATATACACAGGCTTTGATACTTTTGACATGAAACGAACATGAAATTAAACTGACTTCAGTGAATTAATCTTCATGCCGGGAAAAATGGACAGAATGCGTTATCTTTATTCCATTATTTCCGTTTATCATTCAATATCTTGATCAGTAAAGCACATATTAAAAAAATCCGCTCACTTGGACAAAAGAAATACAGGTACCAACACAAACTGTTTGTTGCGGAAGGAGACAAACTTGTAGACACATTTATCAATAGTAAAAGATGGGAGGTGAAGGAGATCTTTGCGAAAAAGGAATGGATAAAAAAACAATTATCCGGAGATGAAGATCATGCAGGGAATATTAACGAAGTTTCTTACGAAGAATTGAAAAAGATAAGCTTCCTGAAAACACCGCACAATGTACTTGCTTTGATCACTCTGCCTGTTGGGAAATCCATACCTCCACCTTCCGGCGATGAATGGACGCTGGTTCTCGAGAATATCCAGGATCCGGGAAATCTGGGTACCATGATTCGTATAGCCGCATGGTTCGGAATTTCAAAAGTAATTTGTTCTCCGGATAGTGTCGATGTTTTTAATCCTAAAGTTATTCAGGCCAGCATGGGTGCACTGACCCTTGTCGATGTATTTTATACCGGTCTCGATATCTGGTTACACCAGGCAAACAACCAGGGTATTCCGGTGTATGGAACCATCCTCGATGGTGAAGATATTTTTGCTTCGATTATTGAAAAAAAAGGTGTTATCCTACTGGGCAATGAATCAAAAGGGATTAGTCCTGTGCTCACGAAAGTGATCACCTATCCCCTCACTATTCCAGGGCGTCAGACGGCAAGCATGTTTATCAATTCACTAAATCTCTCCACAGCGGCAGCCATTGTCTGCGCCGAACTCACCAGGAAGATTCCCGCATAAAAATTTATTTATATTTTAATATATTTATTCGAAATGGAATGACAATACCCATATTTGGGATCTGAGACGTTGCAAGGCACGGGCAAATTCCGGTTTTTCGGCCGATGGTTCTGAAACAAGAATATTTCTAAAACCTGTAGAGACTTTGAGTTCAGTAGTTAATTTGAAATATGGCAGATAAAAATCAATGCCAAAGCCTTCCTCATGGTACAAGTCTAATGCTTTCAGACGCACATAGATAGCCTTGTCAGGGTTATAGGCTTTACGCGAAGCCATATCGATCCGGTAGTTGATTCCTGCCATAAGATAAGGCCTGAAATTATTAATTCTTTTTGCTTTATACTTTAGTATCAGGGGAAACTCAAGAAAAGAAGATTCGATCCGTTGTTTACTATTATAAACCACCTGGTTCCTGTAATAAATAAGATCCCGTTGCCCAAAACTGATTCCGGGAAGAAAGCGCAGATCCCAGTATTTTGCCAGGCGCAGATCGGAAACAATACCTATATTAAAACCCGGAAGCAACTTACTGACATTGGCATATAAAGTATCCTGAGCATAACCGGCAGGATCATGAGTCACAAAAAAATCCATGGTATTCAATCCCAGTGTAAACCCAAAATGGAGTGGTTTATCGTCATAGGCCGGATTATTCTTTACGTGGGGCCGCTGTGCCCCGACCGTAAAAGACACCAGAATGAATAATATGGAAAGTCCCCGTTTCAATCCGATAACTGATCTTTTTAAGTATAGATATAACTGACTGTCCGTAAAATTATTATTTTATCTTCTTTATCCCCAGATAAAGGGTTACAATACCATACGAAAGCGGCCGAAACCAGACATCTTCATAACCAACCTGTTGCATAATATGAGCAAAATCATCACCTTTTGGAAAAGTTTTAATGGATGCCGGCAGGTAAGCATAGGCCTGCCGGTCACCTGAAATTATTTTACCGGCCAGCGGAAGAATATGAAAAAGATAAAAGGTGTAGCATCCCCTGAGCAATCTGTTTCGGGGCATGGAAAATTCAAGAACGGCCAGCGGGCATCCTGGTTTAAGTACCCGTAGGATCTCCTTCAGGCCTTTTTCAAGATCACCAAAGTTCCTTACACCAAAAGCTACGGTAGAGGCATCAAAGGTATTTGCATCAAACGCGAGCGCTTCTGCAACTCCTTTAACGAAAGTAATCTTTCCGGTCAACTTTCGTCTGGCAATTTTCTTTTCCCCATAAGCCATCATATTTACAGAAACATCCACACCTGTAACTTTACATCCAAGCTTACGGCTTAGGGCTATAGCCAGGTCACCGGTACCGGTAGCCACATCAAGTACATGCTCCGGAGAAGTGCCTGAGAGTTCCCTGATGGTAATCCTGCGCCAATACCGATCGATACCCATGGAGAGCAGGTGGTTGAGGAAGTCGTAACGTCGAGCTATCCTGTCAAACATGTGTCCGATATGTTGACCTTTGTTATTCAGGATTTCACCCGTAGGATTACCGTTAGCCGTTTTTTTCATGCTAACTTACGGTGAAATAAGATTCTATGGCCGTATCATACTCTTTTTTCATATCACAGACAAATCCGTAGGAAATATCATCAATACGGATTTCACCACGGGTAACATGACCCAATGCAGAAAAAGGCACACCGGTATTAACCATATAATCTATAAATTCCGTTTCACGGGTGGGTGATACGGATACGACGATCCTTCCCTGTCCTTCGCCAAACAGGAAAGCATCTTTACGGATTTCAGCATCGGTGGTAATGTCAAACCCAAGTCCTGTGGGCATACCACTTTCCATTAAAGCAATAAACAATCCTCCTTCGGAAACATCATGAGCCGAACGAACCAGGCTAAAACGAATCATATCCCGGACGGCTTCCTGAACTTTTAATTCTTCATCCATATTAAAATAAGGAGGCGGGGATTTTTCCACACCATGAACCAGCGCAAGATATTCTGATGAAGCAATATCGTTCACCGATTTTCCGATCAGATAGATCATATTTCCTTTACTTTTGAAAGGGATGGTCATCTGGTTGTTTTTCTCTTTCAATAGTCCGATCATCCCGATAGTTGGTGTAGGATATACCGGTTCGACTTTTCCCCCGATGGAGGCCTGGTTGTAAAAACTCACATTGCCACCGGTAACCGGCGTTTTAAACTTCCGGCATGCTTCGCCCATCCCTTTAACGGCATGCACAAACTGCCAGTACACTTCGGGATTATAGGGATTGCCAAAATTCAGGCAGTTGGTAACCGCCAGTGGTATCCCTCCCGAGCATACGATATTCCGGGCAGCTTCTGCAACGGCAATCTGAGCACCGGTTTCCGGATCGCTTTGTACATATCTTGAATTACAATCCACGGTAACGGCAAGGGCACTCCGTGTCCCTTTAATATTCACGAGTCCGGCATCTGACGGAAAATTGGTTGACATATTTCTTGTTCCCACCATCGTATCGTACTGTTCATATACCCATCGTTTGCTGGCAATATTGGGATCATTAATCAATTGGTGAATGATATCATGAATTTCCTCCGGTTCCGGAATGTCATTCATAGAAAATTCACGATATTCCTTTATCCAGCCGGGTTCTTCATATTCCCTGTCGTATTGGGGTGCGCCTCCACCCAGAACCAGGACGGAAGCAGGAACATCGGCAATCAGTTCACCGTAACGGTAAAAATAGAGCCGGTCCTCGTCAATGACTTCACCAATGATTTCACAATTCAGATCCCACTTCTCAAAAACGGCCTCTACATCTTTTTCCCGGCCCTTTTCAACAACCACCAGCATACGTTCCTGCGATTCGGACAGGAGAATCTCCCACCCTTCTATATTTTGCTGCCGTAACGGGACTTTATCCAGGTCGATGCGCATGCCGCTGTTTCCCTTTGCTGACATCTCTGAAGTTGAACAGATAATCCCGGCAGCTCCCATATCCTGCATACCTACCACAGCACCGGTTTTGTTCAACTCCAGGGTAGCTTCAAGCAACAGTTTTTCCATAAAGGGATCACCTACCTGTATAGATGGGATATCATTGGCAGAATCTTCTGTAATATCGGCAGATGCAAAAGTGGCGCCATGTATCCCGTCCTTCCCTGTAGATGAACCGACAATATATACAGGGTTTCCTTTCCCTTTTGCTATGGCCGATATTATCTCCTCGTGCTTTAATATCCCGACAGACATAGCATTTACAAGGGGATTAGTACTATAACTCTCGTTAAAATAGACTTCGCCGGCAAGCACAGGAACACCAAAAGCATTGCCATAATCTCCAATACCCTTAACCACCCCTTTCATAAGCCATTGTGTACGGTCACTGTCAATCTTTCCAAACCGCAGCGAATTTAACTGGGCAATAGGACGGGCTCCCATGGTAAAGATATCGCGATTGATTCCGCCAACACCGGTAGCAGCACCCTGATAGGGCTCAATCGCACAGGGATGATTATGTGATTCAATCTTAAAAGCACAGGCCAGTCCGTTCCCGATATCCACCAGGCCGGCATTTTCTTCGCCCGCACCGGCAAGGATCTGTTCTCCGTCGCGCGGTAAAGTTTTCAGTAATTTGATCGAGTTTTTATAAGAAGCATGTTCTGACCACATTACAGAAAATATGCTCAGCTCGGTAAAATTTGGATCACGTCCCAGTATGCTGCAGATCATCTCATATTCCTGATCTTCAAGTCCCAGTCCCCGGGCAGTATCTAAAGAAACTTCAGGTAACGCCATATAAAAAAGGTTTAATCCATGGCAACAAAGATAACCAAGAAATTACGGATTCTGAGTTTTCATTTATCATTTTTTAGGGTCAGGCTGCCAAACTTGAATCATCCCCTGATAAAGTTCATCAATGCAGGCATGGATTTTTTTCTAATTTTGGCAAAAAATAGACAACGATGAAAAATATAGCCCTCATCACAGGAGCTACATCCGGCATAGGAGAAGCTACTATGCGGTTATTGGCAGAGAACCATTTCGATCTGATCATTACAGGCCGCCGTGCAGAGCGCCTGGAAGTTTTAAAGAAAGAAATTACAGACACTTCAGATGTTCATGTACTGACACGCTGTTTTGATATCAGGAACAGGGATGAGGTGAGCAGTGCCATCTCCTCAATTCCCTCCGAATGGCAGCATATCGACATCCTTATAAATAATGCCGGTCTTGCTGCCGGCTTCGACACAATCCAGGAAGGAAATATTGACGACTGGGAACAAATGATCGACACGAATGTAAAAGGCCTTTTATATATATCCCGGGCGGTAATCCCCGGTATGATTGAACGTAAAAAAGGCCATATTATCAATATATCATCTACTGCCGGAAAGGAAGTTTATGCTAAGGGTAATGTTTATTGTGCAACGAAACATGCCGTAGATGCCATTAACAAAGCCATGCGCATCGACCTTCTTGAACATGGTATCAAAGTTACTTCCATTAATCCGGGAATGGTGGAAACCGAGTTTTCAGTTGTCAGGTTCAAGGGAAATAAAGAAAAAGCAGATCATGTCTATTCGGGACTGGATCCGTTGAGAGGAAATGATATCGCCGAGATCATTCTTTTCACCCTTACCCGTCCCGCTCATGTTAACCTGAATGAGATAATTATTACACCTGCAGCCCAGGCCAATTCTTTTTATATATATCGCAAAAATCAATAAAAATGATGAATCCATCGACAAAGTATGATCCCGCTTATTTGCGGGATTTCGTGACCCGTTTTTTTGAAAGGCTGGGTTGCCCCCGTCACGATGCAGAAGCCATCGCTGATGTTTTTATCCGCGCCGAACTGCGTAACCTGCCTTCGCACGGGATGATCCGCATCAAGGATCACTTCCAGCTATGGGAAGCAGGACGCCTGAATATAAAACCGGATATCCGCATTGTACATGAATCTCCCGGCACTGCAGTAGTTGACGGAGACAATGCCGTTGGTATGCTGGCTGCATACCGGTCGATGGAAATAGCCATTGAAAAATCCGAAAAGGCCGGCAGCGGATGGGTAGCTACCCGGAATTCAAACCATTTCAGTATCGGCAGTTACTACGCAATGATGGCCCTCGAGCACGACATGATCGGGCTGGCCATGACCAATGGAAACCCGTTGGTTGCACCGGTAAACAGTACCGAACGAATGCTGGGAACCAACCCTATCGCCGTGGCTGTACCTGCCGGGAAACAGCCTCCTTTCGTCGGTGATTTCAGCACCACCCCCATTGCCCGGGGGAAACTGGGCGTAGCCGCAAAAAAAGGGAAAAAAATACCCTTCGGCTATGTTATTGATAAAAACGGAAATCCTTCGGATGACCCGGATATCCTGAAAGAAGGTGGCGCCATGGTGCCGCTGGGTGGCGATATCCCGCATGGAAGCCATAAAGGTTATGCCCTGGGAAGTATCGTGGATATTCTTACGGGTGTTCTCTCCGGCGCGAATTTCGGCCCCTTTGTTCCACCAAACCTGGCTTACCTGCCCATACCGGAAGTTCAGGTCGGAAAAGGAATGGGACATTTCTTCGGCGCATGGCGTATTGATGCTTTTATGGAAGCCGGGGAATTCAAATCACGGATGGATCGGTGGATTAATGTTTTCCGTAAATCCCGGCCAGCCCCCGGAAAGAAAGTCTTAATCCCCGGTGATATCGAACGGGAAGCGGAAATAAGACTGGCAAAAGAAGGTATTTCCGTTCTGCCGGCAATACAAAAAGATGTCAAGGAAGTGGCGGATAAGCTTGGAATAGAGTTCAGGGTTCTGGATTCTTAGTTCCGGTAAGAATCGCAAATCTCTGCTCCCTGAGCTAAGTCTGCTTTAGGCATCTCTTTGAGAAAAGAATGATTTGCTGGGTTTTTCAAGTCTCCTCGAAATGGACAAAATCAAAGATTTTGACAATTCCGGGGAATATTGTAAAAATATTAAGGTGAGGTTATGTTCCGGTTTTTGATATGGGTTATTTTTCTTTCCGGAGGTATCGCCCTGGGTATCTGGCTTGATCTACGATGGTTTCCTCAGGCATGGCATGGCTTGTGGTTTCACCTGGGTACACTCATACCGGGTCTTTTGCTGCTCAGGCTGGTGATGCTCCTGGAAAGTGAAAAATAAGTGACTGCAAAGGCAATTCACAATTATCCCTCTTCATCCTCCATCCGGAATCCCTGTTGTTCTATCGTTTTAAGAAACGCTTTCGAAAAGCAGGTATTGTCCTTTTTGGTATAACGATTATCGGTAAAAACCTGTGCCAGGGTTTCCTTTTTATTTTCCTTCAATAGTTCTTTTGTAAGCGGTAAAGCTTCTTTTTCCTGATAGATCCTGTCGATATCTTCCGGTTTGTAATCTTTATAAACTTCATCATGAACCACACCTTCAAGCGGCAGACGGTCGGTCAGGTCAGGGGTTTCATCCGGATACCCGATTACAAGGGTGGTCACCGGAACAACCAGCTCAGGCAGATGAAGAATTTCAATGATCTTTTCTGCCATATAGGTCGTTGTCCCGAGATAGCAAATTCCAAGCCCGTGTTCCTCAGCGGCAAGAGCTACATTTTGAGCCGCAAGCAGTGCATCAATGGACGCTGTAAAAAATGACAGGAAGTTGTTATAACCGGGATTCGCTTCCCGTTGCCGGCACCATTTCGAAAAACGGTTAAAATCTGCACAGAAAGTCATCACCACCGGAGCCTGTAATACCATATCCTGCTTAAAATGAACTTCCCACAGTCTTTTTCTTAACGTTTCATCCATGGTAACCACGATACTGTACACTTGCATGTTTCCGGTAGTGGAAGCACGTGTTCCGGCTGAAAGAATTTCATTCAGTATCCGGTCAGGGATGGGTTCGGAACGGTATTTCCGTATCGAACGGTGATTAAAAATCGTTTTAATCATTTTTTTTTATAATTTTAATTGTTCAACGCTGCAAGTATATAAAAAAGGAGACAAGGTTCTACTGACCGGGGTCATATATCCGTTAAGAAAAACAGTATGCGAATTCGTCACTAAAACCGAACCTTTCACCAAAATATTAACCGACTGTTAATAAAAAATAATCAAAGATTAATGCAATTCATCTAAAAAAATCTAACTTTAATACCCTTTTTTACATTTTTGATGTAATGTTAATTTCAAAAAAAAAATTTAACCTATTAAATCAAAAACTATGAAGAGAAATTTACTGGTTTTTTTCTTATCGGGCTTTATCAGTACAGCCCTTCTTGCACAGACATCCCTGTTTATATCTGAGGTTGCAGATCCTGCAGATCATTATCAGGGGAGATTTGTTGAATTGTATAATTCCGGTGCAACCCCTATCGATCTTGGTGCCGGAAATTTCTACCTGGTGAAACAGGTAAACGGAGGTACATATTATGATATCCAGCTTACAGGCACGATTAACCCCGGAAGCACTTTTGTTATTGCAAACAATAACACAGATTTTCAAACGTATTATGGTTTCGCTCCGGATATGTCGAACACTTCGGTAAGTGGAAACGGAGACGATGGATATTATCTGTATATGGGTGGAGATCATACTACCGGAACTTTGCTTGATGCTTACGGAGAACCTGATATTGATGGTACGGGTACGGCTTGGGAATATCTTGACGGAAAAGCTGTCAGAAACAGTGATATTGGTTTGCCCAATACAACCTGGACGGCTTCTGAATGGACTATAACGCAACCTGCAAATGTTGCGGATATGACTCCGGGATCACATACCTATATCGTCTCCGGTCCGCCGGTCTGGAACTCGGGATATCCTTTGGCAACATTTGTCAGGGATGACAAAGCAACGGTGGTTGTAAATATGGATCGCGCCGGGAAAGCTTATGTAATTGTAGTTTTGGATGGTTCTGCAAATCCGACATCTTCTGAGGTAAAAGCAGGGCAGGATTATGGCGCTGTCACGGTTCTTGACTATGATTCGGTCGAAGTTACTAATGCCAACATGGATTTTTCGGTAGTTGTCACCTGTGCCAACCCCGCAACGGCTTATGATATCTGGGTAGTAGCACAGGACGATGCAACAGTCCCCAATGTGCAAACCGATCCGGTAAAACTGGATATAACCACTACGGCACTGCGTAATCTTTCCATCACCAACCCGGCAGCCAGTGATGTGTTCAATCTGGGGGATACCATTGTGATCCGCTGGGCGGCAGCCAATATTGACAGTCTCTACCTGGCTTCTTATGATTATACGGAAGATTCTACCAGTTATATTCTTGAGGACAACGATATACCTCAGGCTATCCCTGTTTCACCCGATTCATTTGAGCTGCGGATTCCTCACGATGCCGGCGCAGGCGATTATGACCTTATCCTGATGGATGCTGCCGACACTACATTCCAGACAAAAGTGGGTCCGATAACCGTCCAGGATAACCGGGTATTAACCTGGATTGCCCCGGTAAATAATTCAACCTTTTACGTAGGTGACACAGTTGTATTCAAATGGAATACATCAGGAATTGATAGTATCCTGATCGGTGGAGTTGATTACCAGGACACTTCCATTTTCTGGCTTACAGTGGATGAGGCAGGCAACTTATTAGCGGTACCGGCCACCCCGGATAGCCTCGTTTTCCCTATTCCTTTGAATGCCTCTACGGATTCTGTCCGCCTTATTATTTATGATGCGGAGGATACTTCATTTTACAACGTGGCTGATCCGGTTTACCTTATTGACACGATCAAACCTGAGATTTATATGCTCGTACCGGAAAATGGTAAAGATGATGTTCCGCTTACTTTTTCACCCTTACTTTTCTTTAATGAAAAAGTTAATGCCACTTCCGGTAATTTATACCTGTATAAAGACGACGGAACGCTCATAGAAACGTTTGATCTTACTGCGGCAGAGCATGACTGGGGTGTTTTTATGTTCCAAATGAGTTCTGTTCTTGAGCCAGCTACACATTATTATTTCAAGTTGGATCAGGGTGTTATTGCCGACATGCAGGGGAATATCTTTAATGGCCTTAACGATTCTACGACATGGCAGTTTACTACGGCATCCGCCCAGCCCTATTTTTCCGAATATGTTGAAGGGTCGTCCAACAACAAGGCTCTGGAAATCTATAATCCTACAGATCACGTTATTGACCTGTCGGGATATGCTCTTGTTTCCACCTTCAACGGAGGTGGTTTTGACTGGACACCTTATCCGCTTTCCGGTCTGCTTGACCCGGGTGATGTATACGTAATTATCAATCCGGATTTCGATTTCAGCCTGCTTGCCGATTCGGCTGCCGTTGTTGACACTATCTGGGGGAACCCGGCTACCTGGTTCAACGGCGATGATGCACGGGGCCTGGCACAACTTGTAGGAGGTACATGGGATGATATGACAGATTATTCTATCATCGATGTGATAGGAATCGATACCGAAGATCCGGGCAGCGGATGGGATGTAGCCGGTGTTTCTGCTGCTACTGCCAATCATACATTGTTACGTAAGCCTACCGTTAAAATGGGCAATCTCGCAGAAGGATGGTCCGTTTCCGCAGGCACTGATCCGGCATCCTCTGAATGGAAAGTGTTTGACCAGAACTTTGTGGCAAATCTGGGGCTTCCTACACCCACTGCCAGTGACAGAACCGATATCTCCGGATTTAAATTGTACGATACTACAGGTGTTCTGGTTAGCAAAACTGTTACGATAGATTCTGCTGCCGCAACGATTGATGTGGAAATTCTCTTTGGTTACGGAACTGTGATGGATTCCTTGGTACCTGCCCTCACCCTTGCTCCCGGAGCTACCAGCGTTCCGGTTTCAGGGGATACGGTTGACTTTACCAATCCGGTCGTTTTCACCGTTACTGCCGAAGATCAGATTACCACTCGTGACTGGACCGTCACGGTGACCGAAGCTGCATCGGCAAGTACCGAAACAGATATTACATCGTTTGTCCTTGCCGAGGCCACCGGTCCGGCGGTTATTGATACAACGGCCCATACGGTTACGGCAGAAGTTGCCTTTGGTACGGATCTGACAGTACTGGTTCCTACGATTGAAATTTCTGCCGGCGCTACCGTCAATCCGGCTTCGGGTGCTGTAACGGATTTTACCAATCCGGTAACATACACCGTTACGGCGCAGGATGGAACCACTACCCAGGACTGGACAGTCACGGTTACAGCTTTTGAGCCTCCAACCGTTACCATCCATGACATCCAGTACACAACGGATCCTTCCGGAGACTCTCCCTATAAAGGCCAGATGGTAAGAACATCAGGGATTGTAACTGCAATAAATATCTACCAGAGTGCCTTTAAAGGATATTTCCTGCAGGATGCCGCTGCGGCATGGAACGGAATCTATGTATATGATCCCGACCATGACACGACACAAATCGGTGACAGTGTAACGATTGTTGCAACGGTAGATGAGTATTATAACCTTACAGAGCTGAAAAGTGTTGCTGGTTATACTACCGTCAGCACAGGAAATACACTTCCCGGCCCCGTTTCCCTGACAACAGGCGAAGCCAGTACGGAACAATGGGAAAGTGTTTTTGTAACTTTCAACGACGCAACATGTACCGCCAATGATCTCGGTTATGATGAGGTTTCGGTTGATGACGGATCGGGCGCACTCATCGTGGATGACTTCCTGTACGACTACGATGCTACAGCCGATTTCGCCGTCAACAACATCTATGACCTTACCGGTGTGATGAACTATTCGTACGGTGATTACAAACTTAACCCGAGAAGTGCGGATGACATTTCAGACGTCACCGGGATCAACACCTCGGTTCTGACAGACCAGGTCCTCATTTATCCGAATCCGAATAACGGCAGATTTACACTTACCGTTAAAGGGATGCAGGGAAATATTCAGGTTACGGTTATAAACACTCTTGGTAAAGTGATGCTTAACCGTGAGTTCTCTGTTTCAGGTGAGATCCGGGAAGATATCGACATGACAAATCAACCTGACGGTTTATACTTTATCCGTGTCCGTAACGGAAACAACACGACAGTTCGCCGTATTGTTATCCGTTAAATAGTCTTTGCTACATGAAGAGAAAAGGTGTCGTACGGCACCTTTTCTCTTTTGTCATATGCTGATTCCTTTTGATTTTGTATTTTCGTTTCTACAAAGGCATAAATATTCATTAAAATTTCCTTTCAATGAGAGCTCAAAAATCTATTTACCTGATTACTTTTTTTGTCTTTTTCGGACTGGCGGCCATGGCTTCAGGTGCAAAAAAAGATAAAGAGAAAAGTACTCCCGCCTCAACCTATAAGTCGTCAGATTTTTCAGGATTGAAATGGCGTAGTATCGGTCCCGCTTTTGCTTCGGGACGTATAGCCGACTTTTCCGTAAATCCCGGCAATCCGGCAGAATATTATGTTGCCACAGCTTCCGGACATATCTGGAAAACGGTAAACAACGGAGTCACTTTTCAACCCGTTTTCGATCATTACGGTGCCTATTCCATCGGTTGTCTGGCTATGGATCCCCATAATCCAAATGTAGTATGGGCAGGCACAGGCGAAAACAACCACCAGCGCGCACTGGGTTATGGCGATGGTGTTTATAAAACCTTGGACGGTGGGAAAAGCTGGAAAAATATGGGACTGAAGGAATCGCGGCAAATCGGGATGATCGCCATCGATCCACGTAATACCGATGTGGTCTTTGTAGCCGCAGAAGGATCAGCATGGGGACCCGGTGGCGACCGCGGTCTTTACAAAACAACAAATGGTGGGAAAACATGGAAAAAAGTTCTCGAAATCAGTGAGAATACCGGTGTCAACAACGTTATTATCCATCCTAAAAATCCTGATATTATGTTTGCTACCAGTGAACAGCGGCGCAGGCATGTATTTACAAAAATCGGTGGTGGTCCCGAAACCGCATTCTACAAATCTACCGATGGCGGTGAAACATGGCGTAAACTGACCAGCGGTTTGCCTTCGGCAGACATGGGAGGTATCGGTCTGGCCATTTCTCCGGTAAACCCGGATATTTTATATGCCATTATTGAAGCTGCCGAAGATAACGGAGGGTTTTTTCGTTCAGTCGACCAGGGTGAATCATGGACTAAAATGAATGATTATACATCCAGTGGCCAGTACTTTAATGAAATTGTTTGTGATCCGGTGGATCCGGACAAAGTGTACAGCCTGGAAACAGTTACAAAAGTTACTACAAATGGAGGAAAAACATGGCGCTCAGTGGGCAATAATCACAGACATGTAGATGATCATGCCATGTGGATTGATCCCCGGGATACCCGGCATTTTCTCATCGGAGGTGACGGTGGTGTTTATGAATCATGGGATGGCGGGAAAAATTATCTTTTTAAATCCAACCTGCCCGTAACCCAGTTTTACCGTGTCGCTGTTGACAACTCAAAACCCTTCTATTATATCTACGGCGGGACACAGGATAACAACTCTTTTGGAGGCCCTTCCCGCAATACATCCTCAGGAGGTGTGATTAGCGATGATTGGTTTATTACCGTCGGTGGCGACGGGTTCTGGTGTGCCGTTGACCCCGAAGACCCCAATATAGTTTATTCGGAATGGCAATATGGAAATTCAATCCGTTACGACCGTAAAAGCGGGGAGTCTATCGATATTAAACCACAGCCTGCCAAAGACGAACTGACATTTCGCTGGAACTGGAGTGCTCCGATTCTGGTATCCCATCACATGCATACCCGGATCTATGTTGCTGCCAATAAGGTTTTCCGAAGTGATGACCGGGGCAACAGCTGGAAAGAAATTTCCGATGACCTGACCCGAAATATGGACCGGAATACCTTTAAGGTAATGGGGAAATACTGGAGCGTGGATGCTGTGGCAAAAGATGTATCCACATCACAGTGGGGAACGATCGTGTCTCTGGCCGAATCCGAAGTAAATGAAAACCTTTTATATGCCGGTACGGACGATGGACTTATTCAGGTTACATCGGACGGAGGGAAAAACTGGACAAAAACTGACAACTTTCCCGGTGTTCCCGAATATACTTATGTTAGTGATATTTGTCCCTCAAAATTTGATGAGGACGTTGTTTTTGTATCTTTTGACAACCGGAAAAGGGATGATTTCAAACCTTATCTGTTGAAAAGTACAGATAAAGGAAAAACCTGGACATCCATCACTGCCAATCTTCCTGAAAACGGGACGGTACACACTATCGAACAGGATTTTAAAAATCCCGGCATTCTCTTTGCCGGAACGGAATTCGGATTCTATTTTTCTCCGGATGGCGGAAAAGAATGGGTGCCTCTTAAAGCCGGACTTCCTGTAATTGCTATCAGGGATATTGCTATCCAGCCACGTGAAAACGACCTGGTTATTGCAACTTTCGGCCGTGGGTTTTATATCCTGGATGATTATTCCCCGCTGCGGAATGCTAAAAAAGAGACGTTTGAAAAGAATGCCTTTATATTCCCTGTCAAAGATGCGCTAATGTATATTCAGACAGATATTAAAAATGCTCAGGGTTCTGACTATTTCGTGGCAAAAAATCCGCCTTTCGGTGCCACTTTCACTTATTATCTTAAAGAAAACCTGAAAACAGATAAAGAGAAAAGGCATGAACTGGAGAAGAAAGAATTTGAAAAAGGTGAAAAGATTAAAGTCCTTTCCTGGGATGATGTGCGACAGGAAAACAAGGAAGAAAAACCACACCTGATCTTCACGATTTATGACAGTCAGGATAATGTTATCAGGAAAATAAACACATCCGGCAGCAGGGGAATACATCGTATTACCTGGAACCTGCGTTATCCCTCTCCTTTTCCTGTGAGATTGTCCGGGAATAAATACAACCCCTTATCCAAAACGGAGGACGGAATGCTCGTAATGCCGGGAGATTATTTTGTCTCCCTGAGTAAATCGTTAAAGGGTGTCATTACCGAACTTGTTCCGCCGGTTCCTTTCCGGGCTGTGGTCCTTAATAACACTTCGCTTCCGGCCAAAGACCGCAATGAACTGGTAACTTTCCAGAAAAAGGTGGCTTTGCTGGCAGGCAAAATGCAAGGTGCCATGCAGAAAACAGGTGAAATGATTAAACGTACAGAAACCATTCTGCAAACACTTGACCAGACACCGGGAGCTACACCGGAGATGTTAAAAAAAGCCCGGCAGATCAGGGAAGAACTCGACAATGTTCAGTTCACATTTAACGGACACCGGCCAAAAGCCAGCTGGGAAGAGGTGCCACCGGGAAAAATGCCGCTGTCACGACGACTGGACAACCTGATCTATACGCAATGGGCTTCCACCTCAGAAGTTACCCAAACGCAAAAGGATACCTATGAAATTCTCCTGGAAGCATTTCCGCCACTGCTTGAGAAAATCGGGCAAATCGAGCAACATGAGTTGATCCCGCTCGAGAAAGAACTGGAGGCAATCAATGCTCCCTGGACCCCCGGACGTATGCCTGTCTGGAAGTAAGATCAGAAAAAGGGAAAAACCGGTACCACATGTACCGGCTTTTTTTTATGTTGTTAAACAACCTCTTTTATTCTGTAAAGGTTATTTGTACATTTATAACCCATTTTTAATTCAATCAAAAACCCCGTTATTATGTTACAAAAAAGTATTTTTCGCGCATTGATTACTTTTGCCGTCCTGGTTATTGCATGTACCGGTGCGGTAACCGGCGCAAATAAAAAACCAAAGACTCCTGCAGAACCTGGTTTCAAGGTTAATGCTTCTCTGGTTGGCGGTCTTCGTTTTCGCAGTCTGGGGCCCGGAGTAGCTTCCGGCAGAATTGCCGATATTGCGGTAAACCCAAAAAACCATAAAGAATTTTATGTGGGTGTAGCTTCCGGCGGATTATGGAAAACCACCAATGCCGGAACTACTTTCAAGCCGGTATTTGACCACCAACCGGTTTATTCGATTGGTGCCCTGGCCATTGATCCTGAGAATCCCTTTGTGGTATGGGCAGGAACAGGTGAAAATAATTCACAACGAAATCTTGCTTACGGCGATGGAATATACAAATCTACTGATGGTGGCAAGAGCTGGAAAAACATGGGTTTGAAAAAATCCGAACACATCGGTAAAATTGTAATTGATCCGCATAACACCAGTGTGGTGTATGTGGCTGCTCAGGGACCTGTCTGGGGCCCGGGAGGAGACCGTGGATTATATAAAACTACCGACGGAGGGAAAACATGGAAAGCAATGCTGACCATTAGCGAGAATACCGGAGTATCGGATGTAGTAATGGACCCGCGCAATCCGGATGTTCTATATGCTGCTGCCCATCAACGCAGAAGAAGGGTGTACACCAAAATTGACGGCGGTCCCGAATCTGCCATATACAAATCGGAAGATGCCGGAAAAACATGGCGAAAGCTTAAAAGTGGTCTTCCCTCAGGAAACGTTGGACGTATAGGACTTGCCATAGCTACATCAAACCCGGATATCCTGTATGCCATCATCGAACTCCCCAATAACAAGGGTGGATTTTACCGGAGTAACGACCGGGGTGAGAGCTGGAAGAAACAAAGCAATATGATTACCACCAGCCCGCAATACTATCAGGAAGTGTATGTTGATCCTTACAAACCTGACCGTGTTTTTTCTATGGATACCCGCGCTATGATCTCGGAAGATGGAGGGAAGACATGGCACCCGCTCGGAGAAACGAACAAGCATGTAGACAATCATGCCCTGTGGATAGATCCCACGGATACCCGGCACCTGATTGAGGGTTGTGACGGAGGATTATATGAGAGTTTTGACCGTGGGACAACCTGGATTTTTCGCAGTAATCTTCCTGTTACCCAGTTCTATCATGTCAGGGTGGATGATGCCTGGCCGTTTTACAACCTTTACGGTGGCGCCCAGGATAACGGAAGCTGGACCGGACCATCTCGTACCCGGTTTCAGTATATCGTAAATGCCGACTGGATTAAAACCAATGGTGGTGACGGATTTATGAGTGTTCCCGAACCGGGTAATCCGGATATTAGTTACGCCGAATCTCAATATGGAGGTATTGTCAGGTTTGATAAAAAAAGCGGTGAGGCCCTTTATATCAAACCCCAGCCCGTCGAAGATGAAACCTACCGGTTCAACTGGAATACGCCCATTGAAGTAAGTCCACATGCTGCCACAACGGTTTACTGCGCTGCCAATAAAATATTTAAAAGCACCGACAGGGGCAGTACCTGGGAAGTAATCAGTCCCGACCTCACTCGACAGATTGATGTAAACACACTACCGGTGATGGGAAAAATCTGGGGACCGGATGCCATAGCCAAAAGTGTTTCCACTTCTCCTTTCGGAAATATTTTTACGCTCGAAGAATCACCGCTGCAGCAGGGACTGCTGTATGCCGGGACCGATGACGGCCTGATCCAGGTTACTGAGAATGATGGAAAAACATGGACCCGCTATGATCATTTTCCCGGTGTTCCGGAAATGACCTTTGTAACCTGCCTCCTCCCCTCAATGCACGATGCAAATACCGTTTTTGCCACATTTGACGGACGCAAGAACAGTGATTTCAAACCGTACATCCTGAAAAGTACCGATAAAGGGAAAACCTGGATATCCATCAGTGGTAATTTGCCCGAAAACGGAACAGTTTATGCCATCCGGGAAGATCATCTGAATTCCGACCTGTTGTTTGCCGGGACCGAATTCGGTGTATTCTTTTCTGCAGATGCCGGTAAACACTGGACACAGCTGCGTTCCGGAATTCCAACTATTGCCGTAAAGGATCTGACCATACAGCGAAGGGAAAATGACCTTGTACTCGCTACATTTGGCCGTGGATTCTATATCCTTGATGATTATACGCCTTTGCGGGAACTTACCCCTGAAATTCTTAAAAAAGAAGCACATCTCTTTACGATAAAAGATGCTCTTTCGTTTGTTGAGAACGGAAATTACTATGGACAGGGAGCGTTATACTACAGAAGTCGTAATCCCCGGGTTGCTGCCACCTTTACTTATTATCTTAAGCAAACCTGGCCGACTTTGCGTCAGCAACGTAAAAAAGCAGAGTCAGCAGACATGAAAGCCGGAAAAACCATACATTATCCTTCACAAAAAGAACTCCGTGCCGAAGATGAAGAAGTTGCACCTTATTTGATCTTCACGATCCGTAACGATAATGGGGCTATTGTTCGGAGGATAAAAAGCAATCCCACAAAAGGGATCAACCGGGTAACCTGGGATCTGCGGTATGCCTCGGACGCCCCGGTAAGCCGGTCATCAGGCAGATTCGCGCGCGGAGGTGCCTTCGTAGCACCCGGAACTTATTCCGTTACTATGGAAAAGGTTGTCAGGGGTGTCAAAACCCGGATTGCCGGACCGGTGCCCTTTAGAGTGGTAAAACTTAAGAATACAACATTGCCGGCTACCAATCCGAAAGATTTTGAAGCTTTTAACCTGGAAGCAGGGAAAGTGTATGCTGAGGTTCTGTCTACACTTCAATCAGCCAACACGCTTTACGACAGGGTAAAAGCCATAAAACAGGCCTTGTTTAATACCAGGGCTGAAACCGGATCTCTTGATGAAAAGGTTTCCGGGCTTGAGAAAGAAGTAGTCGGTATTATCACATCCATCAGCGGATCTCCGGTAAGATCATCCCGGGTTGCTGTTGAACCACCCACAATCATGAGGCGTATCCGTTTTGTTTTACGTGCCTCATCCGGTTCAACAAACGGTCCCACACAATCACAACAACAACAGTTGCAAATTGTAAAAACAAAAATCAGTCCGCTGGAAAACAAACTTAAATCGTTGTATGATAAAGACCTGAAAGAAATCGAACAACAACTTGACCAAATCGGGGTGCCGGTAACCCCCGGCAGGATCATATAAAAATCAAAACAACTCTGATATGTTAAAACTGCTCCGGGAATTTATCCGGAGCAGTTTTTTTTACCGTTCTAAATAAGGTTATTCCGAAACCTTTGCCACCTTTGGTTTCCGGCCAATTATTTAAGATTATTTTCGGATAAAACTGCTTGAAAATATTCATGGCACGTAACTTGCTTAATATTTTTACGTTCATAATTCAGAATGAATTTATATTAAATCAATACATTCGCCTTTGACTTTAGAATAAATTCTTTTAAATTTGTAGTTGAATCTTCGGACATTAAAATTGTAGAAATGAAAAAAATTATTGTAGTTGCCGTGGTTAGTTTGTTCCTTGCCGCTTTGTTCAGCTCATGTAATAATGAGGCATGCCCGGCATACGGACAAGCAGATACCGAGCAGGTTGATTTAAACGGATAGTAAACAGAATCTCCTCAGGCTGCATACTCATACGGTACAAAGGATAAAACATAAGTTTATGAAGAAAGTAATTTCCATATTCACTTTCTTCCTTTTTTTTCTTTTAAGGCTTTCAGGACAGGGAGAAATTGATGATCAGCAGCGAATCTTCTATCGCAACGAAGCTACTTTGCATGCATCTTTGAATTCTACAGGTTTTGGCGGGGGGGTCAGGTATGGAAAAAGGCTGAATTTTTTTAACAAACGTCTGTATGAAGGGGAAATCAGCTATTTCAAACATCCCAAGGAAATCCGTCTCAATAATCCCTATTTTCCCAATTCACGCAGTTTTGTCTATGGCAAACTGAACCTGTTTTTCAACCTTCGGGGCGGATATGGTTTCCAGCGCGAAGTGTTTAAGAAACTTGATAAAGGAGGGGTTGCCGTACGTTATTTTTATACTTTCGGTCCTTCCATTGGAATTTACAAACCCGTTTATTATGAGGTGCTTGTCCCTGTTTCCCTGTATGAATATCAGCTGGTAACGGAAAAATTTAATCCTGCCCTCCACAAATCCGATGATATTTACGGACGAGCCTCCTTTCTTAAAGGTTGGAATGAACTCAAAATCGTACCCGGTATTTTCGGAAAATTTGGCATTAACTTTGAATTCAGCAAATTCGACCCCCTGGTACAGGCGCTTGAAGCAGGTATTGTCATCGATGTTTACCCGAAGAAAATCCCGATTATGGCTTCGAATGACAACCGGAACTATTTTATATCTCTTTATGCCTGTTACCGTTTCGGGAAGATCATCGACCGGTATTATAAGAAAGCCTATAACGAATCGGGTAACAATTTTTAAACAACAACTCTCCGGAGCCTGAAATATGTTTTTCAGGAGAGTTGATTATATTTGTCCTGATTTAATTATTTTTGCGTGATTCTAATAACAATTAAACAATAACTAAAAATGTCAAACATCAAAGTTGCGATCAACGGTTTCGGACGTATCGGAAGGAACGTCTTTAAACTGGCCCTGGAAAAGGGGAATATTGAAATAGTAGGGATCAATGACCTTACCGATACAAAAACACTGGCCTATCTGCTGAAATATGATTCTACGCAGGGAAAATTTAATGGGACGGTGGATTACAATGATGAAAGCATTATTATTAACGGGCAGGCTATTAAGATTTCCGCAGAAAGGAACCCGGCAAATATTCCATGGCCCAAAACCCCCGACGTGGTTATCGAAGCAACCGGAATATTCAGAGTAAAGGAAAGCCCCAAAGGCGGATATGGTGATCATCTGAAAAATGGCGCTAAAAAGATTATCCTTACGGTTCCGGCCAAAGACGAGATTGATAAAACCATTGTTATGGGTGTAAATGATGATATGCTGACTCCACAGGATGAATGTGTATCCAATGCTTCCTGTACAACAAACTGTCTGGCCCCGATAACCAAAGTTATCAACGATCATTTCAGGATCAATACAGCGTTTATGACAACCATACATTCGTATACAAACGACCAGCGTATTCTGGACTTCCCCCACAGTGACCTGCGGCGTGCCCGGTCTGCTGCTGTAAGCCAGATACCAACAACTACAGGTGCTGCAAAAGCTATCGGAAAAGTGATCCCCGAACTGAATGGAAAAATGGACGGATTGGCTATCCGGGTTCCTACTCCTACCGGATCACTGGTTGACCTGGTTGCCTATGTGGAAAAACCCGCTACAAAAGATGAAGTCAATGCTGCTATGAAAGCCGCTGCCGAAGGACCAATGAAAGGTGTTTTGGAATACAATGTTGATCCGATTGTCTCCGTTGATATTATTCATAACCCCCATTCATCCATATTTGATGCACTTACCACCATGGTAAAAGGCAATATGATCAAAGTCCTTTCGTGGTATGATAACGAATGGGGTTATTCAGCCCGTGTTGTTGATCTGATTGAAAAAATGGTTTGATATAAAACCTTGGTTATATAAATAAAAGGGTGTCTCCTGAGGAGCACCCTTTTTTTATACCCTGAAACCTGCAAAATAAATTCTAATGATTCGATGCGATGGAATAACAGTTAACGCAATTCTCCTTCGTCATCACCTCCGCAAAAGCTATTGTAATTAAAAAGGTTACGATGATCATAGAGAGCTACGGAAAGTGCAGTAAACAAATATAATTCACCTGAATTCGTGGCTTACGTAACTCGGTATAGTCTTACGGAAATATTTACCGCCTTTGGCGGAATCTTCTTTATCCGTACACCGGGATCAGCTCAAAAGGTAACTTTGTCGTTTCCCGGTAATGCTCCCCCAGTTCCAGGATGGCTTCATCCTCCTCTTCATAAAACCATTTGATAAGTACCGGAAATCCTTCATCATGATATTCCTTAAGTCTCTTAAGGATTTCCAGGATATACTTTGACGATCCGCTGTTCAGGTATTCAAGCCTGAATTCAAGTATGGTTTGCGCCGTAGGTTTTTCCGTAAAAAAGGCCTCCAGCCAATCCATTACCGGCGCATACACTTCATCAGGGTCTTCAGGAATAGATCGTCCGGTTATTTCTAACGGCATACCGGCCTCAAGCCGGATTTCCGGTATGGTTTTCGAAGGTTCTACGTATAACGGCTCCATAATGCGTGGTGTTTTTATTCATAATGTAATGCAAGAATCGGATCAAGACGCGAAGCTTTCAAGGCCGGATAAAAACCGGAAATGAGCCCAACGACGAAGGTGGCAGCCACTCCACCAAAAATCCATACCCATGGTACAACAAACGAACTCTTGGTCAGCAGTGAGATCAGGTTCCCGATCAGGATGCCCAGAACAATTCCCAGGGCTCCTCCCAATTGCCCTATCAGAATGGCTTCGAATAGGAATTGTTGCCGGATGGTTCCCCGTTTTGCACCAATGGCTTTACGGATACCTATTTCACGGGTCCTCTCGGTAACGGAAACCAGCATAATATTCATCAGACCAATAGAGGCACCAAGTAATGTGATCAGGCCTATAATAGTTGCCGCCCAGGTTACGGTTTTTATATTTTCAAGTAAAATATTTACCAGATTATCGCTTTTTGTGATGTTAAAATCTGTTTCATCAATAGGTTCCAGTCCGCGGACTTTTCTGAACACCCCTTCTGCTTCGCTGGCCATAGCATCCAGCAATTCCGGCTGATTAGGCATTACACTGATCGTAAATGTCATGTTAGGACGGGAAAAATAATGCCGAACGGTAGTTACCGGCAACAGGCAAATCCGGTCAACCCCGCCGAAACTGGACCCTTTCTCTTTTAAGACACCGATAACACGGAATTTCCCGCCTCCAATACTCACAAATTGATTATCAGGATCTTCATTATGCTTAAAAAGCTCCTTTAATAAATCATGGCCCAGGATGACCACATTCCGGTTTTGCAGAATATCCTGCTTCGAAAAATTTCTGCCTGATGCCAGCTCATTCCCGGAAGTAAACATATAATTTTCATCCCCCCCGACAATCCATACATTCGGGTTGGTTTTTTCCCGCTTAAACTTTACGGTAGCCAAACCCGAGGCACTTACGGAAACAGATACCCGTACCGGCTCGTCAAACTCCTCCTTAAAACGGGAAGCCTGCTGATAAGTAATGCGTGAATGATTCTTCTTCCGGTATCGCTTGTTCCCCACCACCACGGTCATCCCCCTGCTTTCGATCGTAAACGTATTGGCTCCCATCATCGTAAACTGGTTGGTAATAGAATTCTTGATCGAATCGATGGCCGTCAGGATGCCTACTAATGCCATGATCCCGAAAGATATAATAAAAATAGTGAGAATAGCCCGAACCTTGTTGGTACGGATAGAATTCATCGAGATTTTCAGGTTGTCTTCAAATAAACCAAATTTCATATTTTTCTCTTATGGATCAGTCCCTAAAAAACGTTGATTTAAAGATATTATTTTTTCTCCACACACCACAATTTTTCAGCATCTCAATATATGTTCTCATTCTGATAATAAATACCGGACAATATTATGTTTTTTATTATAGTTAAAAAAGGAATCACGAATCCTCAACATATATTGTGTTATACGATACATTAAAAAATCCGGTTATCAAACCACACTGAACTCATTTTCTTTGTACTTTTGTTATCCCTTATTTATTATTATAATAAAACAGAACCTATGGCTTTTGATATTAAAATGATCCGTACTTTCTATCAAATGCTGAACAAAAAACTCAGCACGATCAGAAAGACAGTTGACAAACCGCTCACACTGGCAGAAAAGATTTTATATACTCATCTGGATAACACCGGCATTTCCGGACATTTTTCAAGGGGTAAGGATTATGTTGATTTTCGTCCCGACCGTGTCGCTATGCAGGATGCTACAGCACAGATGGCTTTACTGCAATTTATGATGGCCGGTAAAAACAAGGTTGCTGTACCCTCTACGGTACATTGTGATCACCTGATTACGGCCAAAAAAGGCGCCGGTGAAGATCTTGAGACAGCCCGGTATACCAATCAGGAAGTATATGATTTTCTGGCATCGGTGTCCAATAAATATGGAATCGGTTTCTGGAAACCGGGTGCCGGGATTATCCACCAGGTAGTGCTGGAAAATTATGCTTTCCCGGGTGGGATGATGATCGGAACGGATTCACATACCCCCAATGCCGGTGGCCTTGGTATGATCGCTATTGGTGTCGGCGGGGCAGATGCCGTGGATGTGATGGCCGATATGCCCTGGGAACTGAAATTCCCGAAAGTTATCGGAATTAAACTGACCGGAAAACTCACCGGGTGGGCCGCTCCAAAAGATGTAATCCTGAAAGTTGCCGATATCCTCACCGTTAAAGGCGGTACTGGATATATCCTGGAATATTTCGGTGCAGGCGTTCGTTCCCTGTCAGCCACAGGGAGGGCTACCATCTGTAATATGGGTGCTGAAGTGGGTGCCACGACATCCACCTTCGGGTTCGATGAAAATACGGCGGAATACCTGCGCCAGACAGGCAGAAATGATGTGGCAGAACTGGCCGGAGCGGTAAAAGAACATCTGACCGGAGACCCGGAAGTTTACAATAATCCTGAAAAGTATTTTGACAAAGTCATTGAGATCAACCTTTCCGAGTTGGAACCTGCCCTCAACGGGCCTTTTACACCTGACCTGAGGACTACAACCGGTAAAATGGCAGAAACCGCTGTAAAAAATGACTGGCCCCTGAATCTTGAGGCCGGACTTATCGGCTCCTGTACCAACTCCTCATATGAGGATATAACACGCGCTGCCTCTATTGCACGGCAGGCGATTGAGAAGAACCTCAAACCGAAAGCAAAACTATACATCACACCCGGATCCGAGCAGATACGCTATACCATGGAACGTGACGGACTGATCAAAGTGTTTGAAAAAATCGGCGGAGTGGTTCTGGCCAATGCCTGTGGCCCCTGTATCGGACAATGGGATCGCGAGGATGTCAAAGACGGACACAGGAATTCAATTGTTACTTCTTTCAACCGGAACTTCGCCAAACGTAACGACGGTAACCCACATACCTATGCATTTGTAACCTCACCGGAGATGGTGATGACATACGCTATTGCCGGACGGCTGGATTTCGACCCCCTGCATGATACCCTGGAAAACGAAAACGGCGAACAGGTACACTTTGACGAACCTTCCGGAATTGTTTACCCACCCAAAGGTTTTGAAGTGGGTGATCCCGGTTATCTTGCCCCTGCTGAAGACGGCAATTCTGTAAACATTGTCGTAAAACCCGACTCCGAAAGACTGCAGCTGCTCACGCCTTTCCCGGTATGGGACGGGAATGATTATCATGAACTCCATTTGCTCATTAAAGCCAAGGGGAAATGCACTACCGACCATATTTCCATGGCCGGACCGTGGCTGCGCTATCGCGGACACCTGGAAAATATATCACAAAACCTGCTGATTGGTGCCGTAAACTACTTTAACGAAAAAACAAATTCGGTGAAAAACCAGCTTACGGGAAAATATATGCCTGTACCTGATGCTGCAAAAGCCTACCGCGATGCCGGAAAAGGTTCCATTATTATCGGTGATGAAAATTACGGTGAAGGATCATCCCGTGAACATGCCGCCATGGAACCCCGCTTTATGGGTGTACAGGCCGTCCTGGTACGTTCGTTTGCCCGTATCCACGAAACAAACCTTAAGAAACAGGGTATGCTGGCCATTACTTTCGACAATCCGGCAGATTATGATAAAGTACAGGAAGAGGATACTTTTGATATACTGGGCCTTGGTGTTTTTGCGCCGGGGAAACAACTTACTGTGATAATCCGGCACAAGGACGGATCCAATGATTCCGTCAAAGTGAATCATTCCTACAATGAAAACCAGATCGAATGGTTCCGTGCCGGGTCAGCATTGAATCTCATCCGGCAGCAAAACAATGCCTGATTTACTCGTGTCGGGCTTCGAAACGCGGAATTTTCCATTAGTTCCGCGTTTCTTTTTATCCCTTCTTCATTCTTTTAGCAAATTGTTAATATCTGCTTCACATATGGATAAGCAAGGATATGTATCCTTGTCCCATAAATCAAAATGTTTCAGATAATAATGATTGATACCGAAAACCCGGTGTACAAATGATCAACCTGCCCACACACCGGGAAAATGCCATTTCAAAACGGGTCATCATACAGTGATCAGATATACGGAATCTATTCCTGGTGAAGTCTGATGAGAAACCGTATCGTCACCCGGTTCTTTTTAACAACTATTTACCCCTTGAATATCTATTCGTTACGAAAATCTCATATTTTTTTCAAGAAAAAACTAATGATTTAGTTGTATAACTAATTTATTAGTTATACCTTTGTTATATAATAACAACATATCCAAAACATAAACCGTGTATTATTATGAAACAACCGTACCGGAAAATTCAAAATCCCGGGACATGATTAAAATAAGCCCTGTAAGGGCGTGATAAATATTACCAGGGGTTGCACCCCGGGTAAAAGAGGGACCAATATAGCCTGTTTTGTCATGATTTTTAACTAAAGCAAAACTCATGAAAGTTCATCAATAATTTAAATAAACCATGAAACAACTTACCCGTGCCGAAGAGCAAATCATGAAAGTGTTGTGGCAACTGGAAGAAGCGTTTGTACGCGAGATCATTGAGAAGTTGCCTGAACCCAAACCTGCCTACAACACCGTTTCAACCATTGTGCGGATTCTGGAAAAGAAAGGATTTGTTTCGCACAAGGCTTTCGGTAAATCGCACCGTTATTTCCCGCTGGTAAGCAGGGAGGTCTATTCCCGGCAACATATGAAAAGTTTTGTCAGGGATTATTTCAGCAATTCATTTGAACAAATGGTTTCCTTTTTTGTGGATAAAAAAGACCT
>JAADHC010000009.1 GCA_013152085.1 Chlorobiota bacterium | reverse complement strand
TTCAAAATCGAAGTTGAGAATACTAAAATTTCAGACCAAGACCCTGAAATTATCAAAATAACATACCAATCTGTTTTTGATGAATTATCATATATTTCCAGGAGAGTATTAATTGAGATCGGTGCCCGTTCATTATTAGAGCCGTCTGAAGGTAAAGAAATTAAATCTATTATTGATGAAAATTATCCCGAAAGTTCGTTTACAGAAAAATCATTCATAGTAAAAACAATTCTTCCTGAAAAAACATTCCTGGAAAAGATGATTTTGCTACACGAAGAATTTTCAAAACCAAAAGAAAAGATACGCTATCACAGAATGTCAAGACATTTATACGATATCGGGCAAATCATTTCAACAGAATTTGGAGAAAGAGCTTTAAAAAACGAATCTTTATTTCAGGAAATTATCAAACACAGAGCGAAATATACACCAATAAAAACAGTTGACTATTATAAACTTGAATTGAACAAATTGAGAATTATACCGCCTGATGAATTCATTGACCAATATGAAAAAGATTATTCCGAAATGCAGGAAAATATGATTTATGGTAAAAAAATAAGTTTTAATAAACTGATAGATAAAATATTGTCCAAACACCCAGTAGGTAACAGCAGGGTATAGCCCATGCCGCAAATCACGGCTTACAATGAAAATGAACAGTAAAATAAATGATGTAACTTTATAGAGAATTTGAACTGGAAATTGCGGCACGCACCATAGCCGCGGACCGTCAGACTGTCTAAAAACCTCCATATTTCTTCGAATGGTTAATAAAACAAATGTTTTCAGCATAACCTGAATGAAGTACGTTCATCTCGTGATCCTGAAAAAGAGAGCAAAAGAAACATCGAAATAATATGATAGAATTCGAAATAGAAAAACATGAAAAACGGAAACAAGGCTATCATACAGGTTCGGAATTTAAAACGGCTAATGACTTAGGAATAGATGTTTTGGTAGCTATTCCAACAGTAGCGGCACAAGCTCCTAATCCTGATTACAATTGCCGTATCGGCCAGGCAAGAGCTGTTTCAAGCCGTTTTAAGGAATCCGTTCTGCCCGGAGATAAAAACCCGTTATCTTACGGATATTCCGCAAACAGGCTTATATTTAATCGAAAGTTGATCACTAACGACAGTTTTTAGACAAACTGCCGTTGTGTGGCACTCTAAAAAAGACACTATACTGCATTTTTCAAGACTAAATGGACTACAATACGAATAACGATTTGTCATAATTTGCATTATTTGCAAGTTTCGATAATTTTTATCGTATATTGCACTATGAAAAAATTGATTAAAAGAAAAGAATATCTTGATAAATTATTATCGTACAAGGATAAAGATATTATTAAAGTGGTAACGGGTTTGTGTCGTTCAGGTAAATCTACACTTTTAGAGATGTTTAGTGATAATTTATTGAAAAGTGGTGTAAATTCTGAACAGACACAATTTTACAATTTTGAATTACCCGAAAATTTCTTAAATAAAACTTGGGAAACGCTTTATTTTGAGATTAAATCAAAGTTGCAGAGCGACAAAATGAATTACATCTTTCTTGATGAAATTCAGAACATTACTAATTTTGAGAAATTGGTAGATGGACTATTTGCGACTAAAAATACTGATATTTATATCACAGGCTCTAATGCAAATCTACTTTCAAGTGAATTAGCAACCTTATTGAGTGGAAGATATATTGAAATTTCTATTTTACCATTCTCTTTTGCAGAATATTTGGAATGCTTAAATATTGATATAAAAAATAAATATTTGAATTACGAAGCTTTATTTTATAATTATGTAAATGAAACTTCGTTGCCCAAAGGTGTTGATTTGCGAGAAGAAGGTTATGACAAGATTTATGAATATCTTGAAGCCTTGTACACAACCATTATTGAAAAAGACATAACACAACGACATAAAATCTATGATAAACGAGCGTTTAGTAATGTTGTTAAGTTTTTAGCAAGCAATATCGGAAACCGAGTTTCACCAAATAGTATTTCAAAAGCACTAAAAGCAGATAATCAAAGTGTACACCATGCTACTGTGGAAAAATTTATTGATTATTTGGTTGAAAGTTTTGTGTTTTATAGGGTTAATCGTTTTGATATTAAAGGCAAAAAACAACTTGCTACTCTGGAAAAATATTATATTGTGGACACAGGTTTACTAAATGTGTTGATTGGCAGAGAAAGTACAGCAGACAGAGGTCATATTCTTGAAAATATAGTGTATCTTGAACTTTTAAGACGAGGTTACAAAATTTGGACAGGTGCACTTCGTACCGGTGAAATTGATTTTACAGTCAAGAATCGTAATGGAGAGATTGAATATTATCAGGTCACTTGGGAAATATCTAATGTTGATACCCAAAAAAGAGAATTTGCACCATTAGAAACCATAAAAGACAATTACCCAAAATTTTTGCTTACGACCGAATCGTTTACACAAAACAAAGCAGGAATAATTCATAAGAATGTATTTGAATGGTTATTGGAAAAGTAATAGAAATGGATTAAAGAAAATGAGCGACCGCACAACATGGCATATAGCCAACGGCGGAATTCCATCCGTCCCGGACAGAAATTTCACCGTTTTTTCTTAACTTGACTTCTCTAAAGAAAAGATCCGGCTAATAAGCGCCGCGGGCCATATGCAAGGTCGTCAGACTGTCTAAAAACCTCCATATTTCTTCGAATGGTTAATAAAACAAATGTTTTCAGCATAACCTGAATAAAGTACGTTCATCTCGTGATCCTGAAAAAGAGAGCAAAAGAAACATCGAAATAATATGATAGAATTCGAAATAGAAAAAAGAGCCGATAACCTTGGCAAATTCAGATATATCGTTATTTATTGTCTGAAAAGCGAAAACACGGGGCGGCACGGGCACTGGCCGGAAGCCGTTACAGTTCCTTCAATATTTCCAGGAAAGCCTTATGCAGCAACGGTGCCGTTTCGGGGCCAAGGGAATTTTCCTCACCGTAGGGCGCCTTGTCACTGTTATAGGTAAAAGGCGGTTTTACATCCCACTGGCTTTTGGGGATAATATATCCGATCTCATCATTCGAAAGGCCGATTATGATCTTGTATTTTCCGGGCATCAGGTCACGTAATGGCGGAACTTCAACCGGAGCAGTATCAAAATCCTGTCCTTCGGGGGCTTCGATACCCCCGTTTACGATCTCGGGATAAATCTCTCCGGGAACGGAGAGGAAACTTACCGGACCGAGAGTGAAAGCGGCTACCTCCGAGCGTGTATGCATCCAGCCTGTCATTCCGAAATCCAGGACACCGAGGGTTACAGCCAATCTGAACATCTTATTATCCAGCGGCAGCGTGATGGTTTTTGCGCGCAGGGAGAGGCCGGCTTTCTCGATGACCGTATCGGGTTGTTCCAAAGCGCTGAGGGCAAGCAATGCCAGTCGTTGTCCTTCTGCTTTTGCCTTATCGAATGTCGGTTCGACATAAACCGTATCCCTGAACGGGTCTTTAACCGGCATACTGCCACGCGTGGTCATCAGCCCTCCGATCTCGCCATTGATATATACTGCGGTACCACCGATACCGGGTTTGACCAGGGAATCCCCGTTATAAACACCTTTCTCGATACAATCCCTGACATAATGCGGGAAATCTGAGGTGATGTAAAGATTATCAGACCAGAGTGTTTCCGCATGATTGGCCCATGCCACAATTACCCCCAGGGTAGAATCCGTTTTGGTGTCGATTGCCTGTATCAGGCGCAAACCCGGTTCCATAACGACAGGTTCTCTTGTGTCCATCATCAGTTCGCCTGCATCTTTCAGATTCCGTGCAATTTTCAGTCTGGCAGGACGCAGGTTTTTTGCCGCTTCAATAATCGAAGCAACAACCTGGTCTTTGACTACCTGCAACTGTTTTTTGTTTACACCGCTTTTCAGGATGCTTCTTCCCCAGATTCCCAGCAGATCAAAACTCTCGTGGTCATGTGTACTGGATATGATGGCATAATCGATTCCGGCATCTTCCGGGATGTGTTCCCTGATATCAATCACGTCATCATTCCTGAAACCGATGGCATCCAGAGATACAACAGCCAGGCGGGTATGGCCGTCATCAATCACGACAGTACGTGCCCACACATCATCATGAACACCGTTGGCAGCCCTTTTATTCCCGAAACCGGCAATCCAAAAAGCATCAAATTTGCCATTGTGGTTGTTGTCATGATATATATCCCCGTCTTTCGGATTGTATTTTGCATCATGGTTCACATCTTCCCATGTATCCGTTATCACCGGGGTAATGGGTTTTGCGGAAAATCCCACCAAAATTTGTGCCGGTACGGCCTTCTCTTTCACAGAGATATTAATTTCGTACCCGGGATGCCGGTCGCGAAGGTGCCAGGCTGTCCATATAGCCAGTATGATGATTATTGTAAGGATTGTTATCCCTGATCTTACCAACCATTTTCTCATTTTCTCAGTTTTTTTTATAAATCATTTTTTACCTGTTCCGGATATGGAACATCATATCCTTTCACCGAATGCCAGATGATCCGGTTAAATATTTCTTCATCGATCAGGTCAACATCTTCCAGGTTTTGCTCAAGGGATTTTTTTGCCCAGTAAAGGGCATCTCCGGTAAGCTGACCAAGTGACGGGTTGAGTTCATCCAGCCGGATGTTATTGGGCAAGGCCGTGTAAGGTGAAAGGTCCGGTTTTGCCGTAAAACAGTCGGCCATGGGTTCAGCAGAAAGATCAAACTGGTTTAACGGCGGGATGCCCAGTATATTTTCTATGGTCCTGAACATGTTGATCTGCGTATAATTTGTTGAGATTACCTGCCCTCTTTTTGTGTATGGACTTATGACCAACCCTACGGTACGGTGGCCGTCGACATGGTCGAGTCCTGCCTGCGGATCATCTTCGGTTACCAGTATGCAGGTTGTACTCCAGAATTTACTGTGAGATATGGCATCTACGATCCTGCCCAAAGCCAGGTCATTATCCGCAACGGCAGCCCTGGGGGTCGGCAGGCCCGGGCTGGTTCCCGAAGTGTGATCACAGGGCAGAAGCATGATGATGAAGTTCGGGAAGGTGTCTTTTTTCTCAAATTCTTTTAGTTCTTTTATAAATTGTGCTGCCCGGTAAACGTCCGGTACCTTTTCCGGGAATCCGATGAATGATGGAGCGGTATAAGGTTCCATTTGTGGCAGGTTGGCTTTTGACCGGATCGTGATCCGGTTCGCTCCGCTTAAGAAATCCTGATAGATATCTGAAAATGTTGCATCACCGGGTTCGATCACCGCATCTACAAACTCACCGTAATTCCGGAAGGTCAATCCGTGCTGTAACACGTTATCCCATATAAATCCTGCAGGGGAATAAGCAAGCGGATCTCCGCCATCGTATGGGTAGCTGCGCGGAAAATCGCCGAAGAATTTCTCAATGTAATCCGTAACATAAGCTTCATCCGTCCACTGATGGCCATCTGCACTTAATACACCGCTACAGTAAAAGTTATCCATAAGTACGAACTGTTCGGCGAGGGCATGGTGGTTAGGAGTAACCTTACGTCCGAACTGTACCAGGGAGGTATCGCCGTTTCCCTGCTCCATATCTCCGAATACCTGGTCGTAGGTACGGTTTTCCTTGATGATATAGACCACATGTTTAAAAAAGGATTTCTGACCCGGAAACCGGGGCACGGCAACCCTGGGTTTAACTTCTTTTTTCAGGGTCAGTTGATTCATCATCTGCGTGTACCGGTTATTTTCTTTTACGGTTCCGGTCATTTTAGCCAGAGCGGTTTTATCAGGCAGCGGGATAAAGGAGATACTACCCATGTGGTTATGGGTGTTGTATCCGGGCCTGTCGGCACGCAGGTTCCTCGAACCAATCCCTTTGGTATTGGCGACGATGAGAAACTTTGCATCTTTGTCCATGATCACTGCGCCCGGATACCAGGCTGTAGGGATAAATCCGGCGACCTTATTCTGATTTTCCGGTTGAATAACACAGATTGCATTATCGGTGCCGTTGGCCACAAAAAGTTGTTTTCCGTCGGGGGAAATGGCCAGGGCATCCGGTGCACTGCCAAAAGGCAGATCTTTTTCCATCCGGACAGATATTTCATCCGTGACAGCATCGGTTTTTGTGTCGATTACCGATACCATATCACTGTT
>JAADHC010000029.1 GCA_013152085.1 Chlorobiota bacterium | reverse complement strand
GCCCGCCCCGGCGGGCTGAAGCAATCTCCATAAAGTTAACGATAATCTTTGAAAAGGATTCTATTAAAATACAGTGTTAAGACCAGGCAGGTGGCCTACCTGCGCTTTGCTACGGCGGGCAGGTTTCGTCCCGGCTACGCTTCGATACATCCCGCTGCGCGGGACACTCAGCGTCCGGGTATCAGGTCGTCGGGTGATGGCGAAGCCATCGTATCGAGACGAACGAAGTATTGTCAAAACCGTTCTTCGACGACGGACCAGTCGACCAGGTTCCAGAAGGCGGCAATGTAGTCGGGGCGGCGGTTTTGATAGTCGAGGTAGTAAGCATGCTCCCAGACATCGCAGGTAAGCAGGGGTGTCATTCCCTGCGTGAGCGGGTTTCCGGCATTGCTTTCCTGCAGAATATGGAGTTTCCCCTGATCATTTTTTGCCAGCCAGGCCCATCCCGAGCCAAAAAGTGTTGCAGCCGCTTTGGTAAACGCATCTTTAAAAGCAGCAAAGTCACCAAAGTCCCGGTCAATGGCACCGGCAAGTGGACCTTCGGGAGATTTCCTGCCGGCAGGGTCAAAAGCTTCGAAATAGAAAGTATGGTTCCATATCTGGGCGGCATTATTAAAAACCGGCCCTGAAGCATTTGTAATGATCTCCTCAAGAGAGGCATTTTCAAATCCCGATCCCGGCAGCAATCCGTTCAGGTTATTGACATAAGCCTGATGGTGTTTGCCGTAATGAAATTCGATGGTACGCTGTGAGATATGCGGATCAAGAGCATCGGCGGCAAAACGAAGTTGTGGTAGTGAGAAAGACATGATTCGGTTTTTTTGGTTTATCCTGTAAATTTACAATTGAAGAGGGAAACGCAAAAAAAAAGCCGGATAAAAACATATCTTTGCCCATTAAAAAACAGAAATTGTACATGGTTAATTTTTAAGACATGGCTGTTACAAAAGATATTACTATCGAGGATCTGGTAGAACAGATACCGTCATCCGTATCTTACCTGAGTAAAAAAGGCATCCGGTGCATCATGTGCGGGGAACCGATCTGGGGAACACTTGAAGAGGCTGCAAAAGAAAAAGGGTTTACAAATCAGCAGATTGAAGAGTTTGTTCGGGAATTAAATAAACCGGAGCAAGATAAAGGCAGTAAAGTCTCACGGAAAAAAGTTTCAGGTATTTCTGAATTAAAACCGGACACGGAATGAATAACCGGGGAAATTTTTTTATTAACTTGCCTGCGTAATCAATCCGGAACGGAAAGATGATCTATCTTACACGCAGGGAACGGTTTAATGCAGCCCACCGTATGTACAGGGAGGACTGGGATGACCGTAGGAACATGGATTTTTACGGAAAGTGCTCCAACCCGAACTGGCACGGACACAATTACGAGTTGTTTGTTACGGTAAAAGGAGAACCCGATCCGGAAACAGGCATCCTGATCAACCTTAAAGAGGTCAGTACCATCATCCGGGAAAGAATAACCGTTAAGCTGGATCATAAAAACATCAATCTGGAGGTCCCTTTTATGAAAGGGAAGATTGCCTCTACCGAAAACCTGGTCAGGGCTATCTGGAAGGAACTGGATCCGGATTTTTCTGCACTGGGAATTCATCTGCACGCCGTCAAGATCAAAGAATCGGAAAATAACTTTATTGAATATTTTGGAGAATAAATCTTATGGAACTTATCAATAACGGACAGGCCATTGATCCCGAACAGGGATATACACGTATTGACCACTGGAATGATGCCACTACGGAAGAGCTGGCAAACAATTACATGAACATCCTTAAGAAAATCGGAGAAGATCCGGAACGTGAAGGGCTTTCAGAAACACCTGTAAGGGTGGCCAAAGCCATACAGTTCCTTACTCAGGGATATAACACGGATCCCTTTGACATTATACGTTCTGCCATGTTCGAAGAGGATTACAACGAAATGGTGATCGTAAAAGATATTGACCTTTTCTCGATGTGTGAACACCATCTGATCCCTTTTTTCGGCAAGGCACATGTGGCATACATTCCCAACAGATATATTACCGGGATTAGTAAGATCGCCCGTGTTGTTGAGGCCTATGCACGGAGGTTGCAGGTTCAGGAGCGCCTGACGGTACAAATCCGCGATTGTATTGAAGGAACCCTGAATCCGAAAGGCATGGCTGTTGTCATTGAGGCACATCACCTCTGTATGATGATGCGCGGGATTCAAAAACAGAATTCCGTAACAACAACATCGGCCTTCACCGGAATTTTCCTGAAACAACAGGAAACACGTGAGGAATTCATACACATCATCGGTTCCAACCTTCATTAGCGGGGAGAATCTGGAAAAACATTTATCTTTGCCGCTTCTTTTTAAAACAAGTAACAATGAAAGCATACGTATTTCCCGGACAGGGAGCACAGTTCCCGGGCATGGGGAAAGACCTTTTCGACAAGAGTGAAACGGCACGGGATCTTTTTCATCTGGCAGATAAAATCCTCGGATTCAAACTTACGGATATCATGTTCACGGGCAGTGAAGAGGACCTGAAACAGACCCGGGTAACCCAACCGGCGATTTTCCTTCATTCGGTTATCCTGGTAAAGGTGTCGGGAGCTACGTTTTCTCCCGATATGGTTGCCGGTCACTCACTGGGGGAATTTTCCGCACTGGTTGCCAACGGAACATTACCGTATGAAGACGGCCTGAAACTTGTTTATCAACGGGCAATGGCTATGCAGAAAGCCTGTGAGGTCATTCCTTCGACGATGGCAGCCATACTGGGACTGGAAGATGCCGTTATCGAAGAGATATGTGCCGGAATTGATGATGTGGTCGTTCCTGCCAATTTCAACTGTCCGGGACAGGTCGTTATTTCGGGCACTGTAAGTGGTATTGAAACAGCCATGCAACAGTTGCAGGAAAAAGGGGCTAAAAGGACCATAAGACTCATGGTAGGCGGTGCTTTTCATTCGCCGCTGATGGATCCGGCAAAAAAGGAGCTCCAGGAAGCCATTGAAAGGACTGCTTTCGGGAAGCCGGTATGCCCGGTTTACCAGAATGTAACCGCTTTGCCCACCACCGATCCGGATATCATTCGTAAAAACCTCATCGAACAGCTCACGGCTCCTGTACGCTGGACACAAACCGTACAAAACATGATCCGTGACGGTGCCACAACCTTTCTCGAAGCCGGTCCGGGGAAAGTGCTGCAGGGCCTGATCCGGAAAATCAGCCGCGAGGTTGAGGCGGGAAGTGTGGAAGTGTGAAGGGTAAGGCAAAAGGATAAAGCTCAATGAAACCGTTTCGATGTCGTTCCTACGGAACTTTAATAATCTGTCTATTATAACTGCAATCTTACGATTGCAGCATTGATATGTGCTGCCGGTGGCAGCAACATGTTTCTGCTTTGAATCTTGTCGGACGGGCATTGTATCTGTAATCTTATGATTTCAGCATTGATATATGCTGCCGGTGGCAGCAGCATGTTCCTGCTTTGAATCTTATCGGACGGGCATTGTATCTGTAATCTTATGATTTCAGCATTGATATATGCTGCCGGTGGCAGCAGCATGTTCCTGCTTTGAAACTTGTCGGACGGATATTGTATCTGCAATCCTACGATTGCAGCATTGATATGTGCTGCCGGTGGCAGCTAAAAGGATTTCAAGCCCAGGAGAGGACACGAAATAATTTTAAAGTTTTGCCGGTACCAGGCGTTACTTCCCATCTTCGCTTTGCTACGGTGGACAAGGAAGGGCGAAGGGGCCGTGAGACTCCGGGAATCAGGAAGATACAGGATATTGTCAGACTCAGTCGTTCACTCCCGGTTTCAGGACGACGCCACGGTTTTTCCTGCCGTCAACCCGGATAGTCACCGGTTCAGGGAAGCGGATATGACGGAGGAAATCATCTTCGTAAACTGCCGGCATTGCATTGAGCCACTGAAGATCGAGGATACCATCATTCAATTCGGGGTTAATTGTAAAATATGCGACACGGAATGAAGTGAGATTCTGAAAAAAGTGTGTTCCCTGGCTGGGGTCGATACGATAATCTTTCTTCCCTGCCTCGATAATCAGGCGGGCATTGGATATTTGCGGCCATTTTACCGGTATGCCGAGCCACGGATCCGAGGAACCCCATCGTCCGGGACCCATGAGGATATAATTTTCATTCCCGTTACCAAACTGCCGGTTTAGTTTATCGACCACAGCAGCGATTTCTGCGGATCTTGCCGCATTGAAACTTTCGGGTTTGATATAGACCATATCACGGATACCGGTAATCAGTCCGTTGCCAAGTGCGGCATCAGAATAGAGAAGGACATCCTCCTGTTTCCATTCGTTGATATTCACGTCCAGGCCCTCCTCTCCCACGACAATCGGCCGTATCTGCAAAAAATTAAAAATCTGCGGTAAACCTTTCGGTGTTTCCAGGTTGGCGGCAAATTCAATCTCAATAGGATTTCCCATCTCACGTTGTCCTGTCTCCAGAAGCTCACTGACAATATCCGGCAGGGGAAACTGCTTATGCTGCAGGATATTGGCAAAGGTAATGATGCGCTTTCCACTTTCCTGGATACCGTCCCTGATCATATGATTCTGAAAGTCATAGGTAGAAGCTACATATTGGAGGGCTTTGTCTTCGGGGGCATCTCCAATCCTTAGTTTTTTCAGGTTTACACTGTCATCCACCGACGGAACAAAACTTTCGGGATGCAGGTCAAGGGCATAAAAAAGACGCTGGGTTTCTTTCAATACCGTATCGGTAGAGCTTAGCTGCAATATTTTCTGCGGATATCTCGGTGAGAACCTCAGACTGGTTCCCCCGTCAACAATTATTTTCCCCAGGCCGAAGGCAACCCTTACGATACCATCTCCGGGTTTTTCCGGTTCGATGGGATAATAATTTATCGAGCGTGCCACCCCGGAAAATGTCGGATAAAAGAGAGATCCGTGAGCGTTACCACAAACTTCCTGAAGGATAATGCCCATTTTCTCCTCATCTATGACATTTGATGTAGCCGTCATGTATGCTTTACTGTTTTTAAAGTACACCGAGGCATATACCTGACGGATGGCATCTTTCAGTGCGCCAAGCATCCACCGGTAATCCGAATGTCCCGGGATCATATAGGTGGAATAGATTCCGGCAAAAGGCTGGTAATGCGAATCCTCCAGTTTACTGGACGAACGTATGGCCACGGGGTTCCGGACAACTTTCAGGAATGCTTCCAGGTCTTTGTCGAGGGAAGCCGGCAATTCCGCTTTAACGAAACTTTTCAGTATTTCTTCATCCGGAAGGTCGGCCAATCCCACTTCGTAAAGTTTATTCCGGTCCATAAATTCATCAAACACCTCGGTACTGATCACCACGGTACGGGGGATGGATATCAATACATTATCAAACTTATTAAACAGCCGGTTTTCCTTGATCATAATATTTACAAAGGCCAGTCCGCGTGCCTTGCCTCCGATAGAACCTTCACCGATACGTGAAAATACAGCATATTCATCGTAGGTTTCCGCATCGAACTGGGCAATTACGCCCCGGCTTCGTCCCAGGCGATAGCTTGAAACAGAGACAAAAACGAACCTGCGCAGGTCTTCCAGCGATGGAAAATCTTCATTTTTCAGATATTTGAACATCTGGGCAATGGGAAAGAGTGCCCGCGCATTCAGCCACCGGGAGAAATGGTTTCGCAGGGTATGATATTCCAGGGTTTTGTCAGGAATCTGCATAAGTTTTTGCTGAAATTCCTGCAAATCCGTTGCCCGGTCAATCTCTTTGCCTGTATCGGGGTCGATAAAGACAAAAGGGCCGAAGGCCAGGTAATCGATAATAAACTGCTTGAGTTCATGTGACAGGGACTTCGAGTATTTATGTATGAAGCCGGCATCGTTTTTATACGCCGTTTCAGCATAGGAGGCATCTGAAGATTGCAGCAGGAAAGGCATATGCGGGTCAGCTTTTCTGACATGGTGCAACAGGTGAAGGCCTGCTTCCGGGTCTTTTTTCCCCTCCTTTTTAAAGCTCACATCGGAAATAATACCCAGGGTATTAAATTTATATTTTTCAAATAACCCGACGGCATCTTCAAAATTGGTAGCCAGGAGTACTTTAGGGCGCCCCCGCATTCTTATCATTTTCTGGTGTTCATTCAACCCTTCCTGCTGAAACTCCTTGGATTGCTGAAAGATAATCCTGTACAGGCTGGGGAGGTACGATGAAGTATACCTGATCGAGTCTTCTACCAGGATAATGGCCTGGACACCGATATTGCGGATATCGTATTCGGCATTCATCTTATCCTCGATAAGTTTGATAATCGCCAGGAGCAGGTCGGCATTTCCAAGCCAGCTAAAGACATAATCAATAGCGGAAAGGTCTTCCGTTTCGATTTTCCTGGACACCTCACGTGAAAAATAGGTAAGCACCACAATGGGGATCTCCGGGTATCGTGATTTCATTTCACGTGCCAGGGCAAAAGCATCCCTGTCGCCGATCTTCAGGGCAGAAATAACCAGGTCGATCTGTTCGTTTTCGAGGATATTCAAAGCTTTTTCGGGTGAACCGGCCTGAATAAAAACCGGAGGATACCGCAAGCTGAGTGAGACATATTCGTTAAATATCTGTTCGTCGATACGGCCGTCTTCTTCGAGGATAAAGGCATCATAACGGTTAACCACCAGCAGCACCCTATGGATACGCTTCTGCATCAGCAGTTCAAAGGAAACATCTCCGAAGTCGTACTTGTCGAGGGTATATGTATAAGGAAACTCGCCCATAAAGGATTAGTGTTCAAGAATTACGGAAATCCGCTTTTTCCCATCCATAAAGACCGTGAGGGGATGGTTAAAACGAACATGACGGCAAAAAGTTGTTTTGTCAACAACGGTTTGTTTCTTCAGGGTTTCCCAGCGGATATATTCTTCGTGGTTATAATGCTGGACTGAAAAATATCCGACATTCATACTGGTGACATTATGAAAGAAGTGAGAGCCGAGGGAAGCATCCAGCGGGTAATCTTTCAGGCCGGTTTCCACAATCACTTTGGCCATGGAGATCTGGGGCCAGTTAACCGGAATCCCGATAAAACGATCGCGTGTACCCCATCTGCCGGGACCTATCAGTATATACGGGGTGCCGGCCTGCACCATTTTCCGGTTGAGTTCCTGAATTTCGTTGGCAATCTGTATCGTTTTGGTATTGTCAAAGATTTCCTCATCCACATAGACCACATCACTTATATTATCCAGTTTTCCATTACCCATGCTTTTGGTAGAATAAAGGACTATTTTCTTTTTGTTAATAGTGTTCATATCCAGGTTAAAATCATAATCCATGCTGATCAGCGGTTTGATCTGCAGGAGATAAAATGAGGCCAGTCCTTTTTCGTCTTTTTCGAGGTCCACAGCATACTCAATTTCCACGGGGCACCCCATGGCCTCTTTAGACAGTTCGAGCAGAAAATTTATGGTTCGGGCAAGGGGAATATAATCATATTTCAGGATGTTGCCAAAATCAACGATCCGCGGGCCGGGGGTATCCAGGCCCGGATCCAGACGGTCATTATCGGCATTGTATATCGAGACGCAGTGTTTCAGGGATCCATGTTTTTCGGCATCACTTATGGTCAGGCGTTTCAGGCCTGCTTCCTCGCCCTCCAGGAGATCGATCTCCGGCTGTCCCAGATTAACGGCAAAAAACTCGGTCTGCGAATTCTGAAACAATTGCTTCGGGGTAAGGACATCAAGTTTGGGATACCTGGGTGAAAAACGGAAAGCTGTTTCCCCGGTCATCACATATTGCCCCAATCCCACTGCAGCCACGGCAAATCCTTCTTCGGGCTTCATGTGCGCTACGGGGTAGTAGTTGTGCGATTGTGCCGTACCGCTAAGATGGGGATAGTAATACCTGTCAAATGTATTACCTACAACTTCCTGGATCAGTATGCCCATCTTTTCCTCATCGATCTTATAATCAATCGCTTCGAAATAGCTTCTGGCCTGCGGTGAATAAATGGAAGCATATACCAGCTTTATGGCATCGAGCAGCTGTTTCAGGCGAATTTCGAGGTCGGGATGGTTGTTGGGTAAGATGTACGTACCGAAGATCCCGCTGAACGGTTGTGTAAGGGAATCTTCCAGGAGGCTGGAGGAACGGACGGCTATCGGTTTGCGGATCAGGCGAAGAATGATCCGTAGTTTATCTTCCAGTTCGCCGGTAAGTTTGCCGGTGATAAACTTCTTTTGCAGTTCCCGGTAATCCTGGATATGGTAGAGTGTTTCCTGCAACTCATTGGTTTCAATAAAGCGGTCAAACTCATCGGTGCCGATGATGGCTGTTCTTGGTGTTCTGACATTGATGCCCGGGGTAAAACGCGTTAATCCGAAATTATAGATCAATGTATTGATAAATGCAATGCCACGGCCTTTTCCTCCGAGTGAGCCGGAGGCCAGACTGACGATATTGCTCTCATCGGTAACAGCCTGTTCGTTAAAAGGGATGATCTTGCCACGATCCTGCTCGCTTCTTCTGCGCCGGACAATTTCAATCAGCAACTCACGCAACTCGGACAGATTTTTAAAGTCTGAAATCTTGAGCGGGTTTATGGCTTTGGCGATCCTGGTTTCTCCCCGGGCCATCAGCCATAGGGAAAAATGGTTTTTCATGGCATGATATGCCAGGGATTCTTCGGGGATGGTCTGGAGGTAAGCTTCAAACTCCTCCATTGATCTGGCAACGGCAATTTCCCTGCCCTCCTGATCCCGGTACACGAAATGGCCAAAACCGAGATAATAGTTGATGAAATGACGCAGGTCCTGAAAGAGGGATTCGGAATTCTTATCGATAAAGTTTGCATTCAACTCTTCGGCAAGCACGGCATTCCCGGGTTCATAAGACTGGAAGATGGCGGGAAGATTGGGGAGAAATGTACGTACATACTTCAGTAATTTATATCCTGCCCTGGAATCGACGATTCCCTGCCTCGGAAAGCGGGCATCGGAAATAATCCCCAGCAGGTAATCACGGTAATCATTAATGATCTCGACAGCTTCCTCATAATTGGTTGCGAGCAGAACTTTTGGCCGGGCCCTCAGCTTTAACACTTTGTAACGGTCGTCCATCCCCACATCCTCGATCAGGCTTTTCGTCTGTTCCAGGATGGTTGTATACAACACCGGCAGATACCGTGAGAAATATTTTGTATTATCCTCGACAAGCAGGATAATGCGGGTAAAGCCGACGCGGGTATCATTTTGAATGTTTACACGATCCTCAAGCAGCTTGACCATGGCAAAGAAAACCTTGGAATCCCCGTTCCATACAAAAAAGTGGTCATAGGGATCGAGATTCCGCAACTCGTTTCTTACAAAAGGAATATCATTGTTATTATTAAGCAGCAGGTACGTAGGCTGGTAGGAATATTTCTTTTTTATACTGCGGTAAAGTTCAATCGGCGATTTTTTATCGGCACCAACCATGATAATCGTCAGGTCGAAATGTTTCCGGTCGAGGCGTGCCAATGCCTCCTCTCCCGATGAAACGGCGGTTACCCTTGGCACAGCCGTAAGGTTCAGTTGATGGTATTCACCCAGGATGTGGTCGGTAAACTGCCCTTCTCCTTCGATACTGTATGCATCATAGAGACTGGCAACGAGCAGTATCTCCCTGGCCTTAAACGGCATGAGATCATGAAACACGTCCCTGTCGGCATTATGCTTATCCAGAAATATCTGTAACAACCGTCGTGTAGTCAGGGGTTTGCCATAGCCGGATTTTTTGTCTGACTTTTTTTCCGCATTATCAAATACAGCCTGACTTTTCTTATGATTCAGGAAACCGGCGATCATTCTTGCCATCTCTTCGAGCAAAACCGTATCCTGTCTGACAGCAGTAAGGACACTTTTACTGTTGGGCCGGACCTCGCCGGAGTAATAAATTTGTATGTTCCCCTGTTGTCCGTCAATGGTTTCAAATTTTTGGGTAATGCCCCAGTGGGTGTGTCTGAAATCAGGAGATGTATATTCATTGCCGTCAAAGCTGATACGGACATGCGCATTTTCCGTAAAGCGTGAATGACTCCTGATAAGCAGTACCATTTCAGACATACCCTCCTCAATGGATTTATATTCATTCAGCACTGCCGAAGCTTCATTTATAAAGGCCAGCTCCTGCAGTTTTTCGGTTTTCTGCAGCAGGATCTTATGAATATTCTCATCCAGGTCCCAGAAATTCATCATCATTCGTCTTTGCAGCTTATGTAAAGCTGAATTTTGCTAAAATTATGATTTTTTAAGGAGGAATAAAAGCGGAGCTTGATTTTCCGGAAAGATCATAGCCCATCATAAAGGACATAGTGAATTATCTACGTAGTTCTTAAAAATTATCTACGTAGTTAAATAAATTTATCTACGTAGATAACCGGCTGTATTCCGGAAATTTCTTTTGTTGCGACAAGTTTTATCCCCCGGGCTAAATCCCGGGGTTATTGATCTTTGGCGATAAATTATTTTACTTAATAATGTGCCCCGTTTATTGGAAAAGAGCGAGATAATTCATACACATGCTTTACTTTCAACCTGTTATAATTATTCAACTTCCCAGGTATTTCCACTGAAAAGCAGGTCGTTCACCGATTTGATTTTCGATCCGGCCTTTACTTTATCAATCTGAGCATGTACCATCATATCGTAAGCCGGCGACTGAACATTTCGGATCACGCCAAGGGCTACCGGATAACTCGGATGACGCATGTTTGAGATCATGGTATGGAGGCCCGGATTGTTCTCATTGGCATGATGTATAAGAATATCATCTTCTGTAATCCCTTTTTCGCCAAGGGTCACCACCTGCAATTTAAATCCATCCATGATGATCCCTTTATCCCTGTTTTTTCCAAAGATCATCGGTTCGCCGTCATGCAGGATAAGCTGCCGGTCTTCACGATGCTCCCTATCGTTGATATCTGCATAAGCGCCATCATTGTATATCACGCAGTTCTGCAATACTTCAATTACAGAAGTTCCTTCATGGCGGGCTGCTTCCTTAAAAATTTCCGTGGAAAGTTTAATATTATTATCCATCGTACGGGCAAAAAACTTACCCTGGGCACCGATAACCAGCTCACCCGGGTGGAAAGGATCTTCAACCGTACCGTAAGGGGAAGTTTTGGTTATCTGTCCTTTTTTTGATGTGGGTGAATATTGCCCTTTGGTAAGGCCATAAATCTGGTTGTTGAAAAGGATGATGTTGATATTGACATTTCTGCGAACGGCATGGATCAGATGATTTCCACCAATAGCCAGCGCATCACCATCACCGGTAATTTCCCATACGCTTAGTTCGGGATTAGACACTTTTGTCCCGGAAGCAATAGCAGCGGCACGACCATGGATCGTATGAAAACCGTATGTATTCATATAATACGGGAACCTGGAGGAACAGCCAATGCCGGAGATGACGGCATACATTTCCTTTCGGATGCCCAACTCACTCATTGCCCGCTGCATACTGTTCAGGATTGCATGGTCACCACATCCAGGGCACCATCTTACTTCCTGGTCACTTTTAAAATCCCTGGGGGTATATTGTACAAATTCTTTCGTTTCAGACATGGCTAAACCTCCAATAATTTATTTACAGCATCTTTAATTTCAGTAACGGTAAAGGGCAGGCCCTGGATTTTATTCAACTGATGGTACGTAAATTGCTGAAAATTCATCCGGAGATAACCGGCAAACTGTCCCATATTGAGTTCACAAACAATAATCTTCTTAAACTTTCCAAGGACTTCTCCGGTATTGAGCGGTAACGGGTTCAGATAATGAAAATGTGCCAGTCCCGCTTTTTTACCTTCGTCCAGCAGTTCTTCGAGGGCTGTAGCCAGATGACCGTAAGTACTTCCCCATCCAACCAACAGGACATCACCGTCCTGATCTCCTTCGATTTCAATGTCCGGGATTTCCTTTGTAATTCTGCGGATTTTTTCAGCCCTGGTCTTTGTCATCACTTCATGATTAACAGGATCATAAGAGACAGTCCCTTTCAGCGCATCTTTCTCAAGGCCGCCGATACGGTGTTCATGTCCGGGCATAGAGGGTATGGCCCATTTACGAACAAGGGTTTCCGGATCCCGCTCATAGGGTTCATACTCTTTATCCGGGTCGGCAAAAGGAGGCGTAATTCCAGGCAATTCACCGGTAGGCATGATTTTCCAGGGTTCCGAGCCATTAGCCAGATAACCATCCGTCATCAGGATTACGGGACACATATGCTCGAGGGCAATTTTAGCAGCCATAAAGGCATAATAGTAACAGTTTGACGGTGTACTTGCGGCAACCACGGCTACCGGGCTTTCGCCGTTACGTCCATAAAGCACCTGCATCAGGTCGGATTGTTCGGTTTTGGTAGGCAGGCCGGTAGAAGGGCCACCCCGCTGAACATCTACAATCACCAATGGAAGTTCTGTTATAACGGCCAGACCGATTGCTTCGGATTTGAGTGCCAGGCCCGGTCCCGAGGTTGTGGTTACTGCCATCTTCCCGGCAAAACTGGCGCCGATGGAGGTACAGATTCCGGCAATTTCATCTTCTGCCTGGAAAGAGATCACCCCGAGATCTTTTCTTGCAGCCATTTCTTCAAGGATACTTGTAGCGGGGGTGATGGGATAAGAACCTATAAACAACTGTAAACCCGCTTTTTCAGCTGCTGCCAGCAATCCCCACGCCGTAGCGGTATTGCCATTAATATTACGGTAGTTCCCTTTGGCAATCTCAGCAGGCCTGATAAGATAGGAAGTATGCAGTGCTTCAATAGTGTCTGCATAATGGTATCCTGCTTTAAGCACTTTTTCATTCGCTTTAATAATTTCGGGACGTTTACGGAATTTGTTGGTAAAAAACTCCTCCGTATATTTCAAAGGCTGGTTAAAAAGCCAGTAGATCATCCCGAGGGCAAACATATTTTTACTACGCACCACACTTTTCATATCCAGGCCAAGATCTTTCAGGCTTTCTTTGGTCAGTGACGTAATGGGGGCCCGGATGATATTGTAGTCCTCCAGTCCTTCTTCCTTAATGGGGTCATCCCGATAGCCGGCTTTTGCAAAGCCTTTTTCATTAAAATTGTCAACATCCAGAATGATGGTGCCACCCATTTTCACCCATTTGGCGTTGGCTTTGAGTGCTGCCGGGTTCATAGCCACCAGAATGTCCGCATAATCTCCGGGTGTTTTTATATTTTTATGACCCACATGAACCTGAAATCCGGATACGCCTCCTACGGTACCCTGAGGAGCCCTGATCTCGGCAGGGTAATCGGGAAAAGTGGCCAGGTCATTGCCTAAAAACGCAGAAGTATTTGAAAACAGTGTCCCCGTCAACTGCATTCCGTCACCGGAATCTCCGGAAAACCGGATTGTAACATCATCTAATTCAATAGGTTTCTGTTGTTTGCCCATGGGTTTATTCGCTTCATATGTTAAATGCATATAAAAACGTCTCCATTTTTACATGCATTTAAAGTGATAATTTATTTTATAATCTATAGTCTATATTTAATTTACTTTACAAAAGTAAGTATTTTCAAGATTTACAGTCATTTTTCAGACATGTTTTAAAAAAGTTTTTTTTTATTTAATTCCCTTAAAACCAATAAATCAACATTATAATTTATAAAATTGACATATCTACATACAAAGATATAAATCAAATTGTTACGAAAAGGGGCGTCAGGGGATTTTTCCTAAAAACAGGAAAGGGTTGTTTTATTGCCGAAAACGCTGTTCTTACCGGTGATATTACTATGGATCATATTAAAATCGGCCGGCATGCGATCGTTGCCGCCGGTACTGTAATTCCCGGATACACCATTATCCCTCCCGGAATTATTTTTGCAGGTATCCCTGCCAGGCAGAACGGAACCGTTACCGAAGATCAGATAAAAACTCTTCACGATGCTTCGCGTCTTTGCGGTTTCGACAGGGAAATTCTTGTTTACCGCCAGAGGTCGCGTTTTTCAAGTTCGATGCTGCCATCGAAAAACATTCCGGCGATCTTTTTAAAGTAAGGGGTATAATCCGAAACAAAAAACCGGTCTTTTCCCCTTCGTCCGGAATGCAGGAGGCCATCAGCCTCAAGCCTGGATTTCAGTGCACCGGCTACGATAGATGCCGAATCAAGGATCTCAACATCAAAATTATAAAAGCGCCTGATCTGGTTTTTAATGATCGGATAATGCGTACAACCGAGGATCAGGGCTTCAACATTGTCAAGGGGTTTATCCGAGAGGTAAGCCCGTATAATGGCATTGCTGATGTCGTCATAGATAAATCCTTCCTCGATCATCGGGACCAACAGGGGTGTTGCCTTGGAGAACACTTTCACGCCCGGGTTTTCCGCCAATATCTTTTTTTCGTATGCTCCGGACTGTATCGTTGCCTTAGTGCCGATCACCCCCACCGTTTTGGGTGCCAGAAACTCATGGTAATAATCGGTAACAGGATCGATCACATTGAATATGAGGGCCTGGTCACCGGCATATTTACTGATCTCTTCATAGCCCACCGAAGAAGCTGTATTACATGCTATGACAATGGCTTTGCACTGTTTTCCGAGGAGAAAACCGGTAATTTTCTTCGAATAATAGATGATGGATTCGGGTGATTTATCACCATAAGGAAGATGAGCGGTATCGCCGAAATAGATCATGGACTCTCCGGGCAGAATCCGGCGAATGGCATGTGCTACGGTCAGGCCTCCGACTCCTGAATCAAAAACGCCTATGGGTTTATCGTGATCAGTCATGGACATACCTATAAAAAAAGACCACGCTGCCGTTGCAGATGGTCTTCAAAATTAAAAAATCCTGATCAATTCTTACTGAATACCCAGTTTTTTCTTCACCAGGGGGAGAATATCCTGACTTTTATCCGAGTAATAAAGGATAGTACCCCTGGATATATCAAAGATGTAAATAAATCCATTCTCCCGGGCCACGGCCTTAATGGCCTCATTGGCTTTGTTAATGATGGGAGTCAGCAGGTCGTTTTGTTTTTTCTGCATATCCTGCTGTGCGGTACTCTGAAAATCCTGAATACGTTGTTGTAGTTGCTGGAGTTCTTCCTCTTTTGTTTTTTTGATCAGATCCGTCAGATTATCCTGTTGTCCCAGGTAGTCCTGTAATTTGGTGTTGTATTCCGTTTGCATGGTTTGGAGCTGATCCTGCAGTTGTTTGGCATAATGCTGGAGTTGTGCCTGGGCGCTGTCATTTTCAGGCATAGCCTGCAGCAATTCCGAGCTGTTGATATGCCCGAATTTCAGGTTCTGTGCATGAAGGACACTTCCCGAAAGAGCTACGGAAAGAGCAAAAATAATCGTTACTAATTTTTTCATCTGTTTATCGTTTATTTTGAATTAACCGGATAGTACTGAACGGGCCATAAGATCACGGAGCGTTCATTGTATCATCTGTTTATGTGTTTTTCGAACGCAAATGTAAAGATTTAATCTTTATATCCCATTTTTTTCAGGACTAAATCACTCAGGTCGTACCGGGGATTGGTATAAAGGAAAGCCGGGCCACTGGCTGTATCAAAGATCACCGCATAATTTCCTTCAACGGCAATTTCTTTCACGGCATTATAGATCTCATCCTGAATGGGTTTAACGAGTTCTTCCCGTTTCTTGAACAGATCGCCATCAGGCCCGAAATATTTTTGCTGAAGATCTTTTACTTCCTGTTCTTTTTTAACGATCTCATCTTCGCGTTTCTTTCGCATATCCTGTGTCAGCAGAACGACTTCATTCTGGTAAGCCTTGTACATTTTATCCACTTCGGCATAGCGGTCGGAAATTTCCTGTTCAAAATCCTTGCTGATTTTATCCAGTTGTTCCTGAGCCGCTTTATAAGACGGGATGTTGCTGAGAATATATTCCGTATCCACAAAAGCGTACTTTTGTGCAAAGGCTACTCCGCCGGTGAGCAGGAGAAAACTTAAGATATATACTAACTTTTTCATGATATCAGGTTTTAAGTGAATATTTGTTTTTTAAAATTCCTGTCCGATAACAAAGTGGAAATGGCTACCGTTGGCTTCCGGCCTTCCGGGTATGGAATTAAAGCCATAGCCCCAATCGATTCCGAGCAATCCGAACATAGGCAGGAAGGCCCGTAATCCGATGCCGGCAGAACGTTTCAGTCCGAAAGGATTAAAATCCTGTATGCGGTACCAGGCATTTCCGCCCTCGAGAAATCCCAGGATAAAAACGGTAGCCTGGGGTTGCAGGGTTATCGGGTACCGGAGTTCCATGGTCACTCTTTCATACATATTTCCGGCTTTCTTATTATTTATTATAGGTGTCAAAGAACCGTTTTCATATCCACGCAGCGCAATGGTTTCGCGTCCGTAGAGGTTATAACCTGTTATTCCGTCACCTCCCAGGTCAAAGCCTTCGAAGGGTGAGGGGCCGATATGCCGGTTATAATAACCGAGATAACCGAAATGAGCCCTTGTATATAATACCAATTTTCCTGCCAAAGTCAGATACCAGTCGGACTTAAAGGTCCATTTATGGTATTCAATCCACCGGTATCGCTCGCTATCCGTCATTTCCGGGTCGGCATAATTTTTTGAATTAAAGGCTGAAAAAGGCGGGGTAACCTGGAGAGATAAAGAAACATTTGATCCCAAAGTGGGATAAATCGGGTTTGGCCCGGCGGAAAAACGTCCGAAAGTGGTAGTAAAACTTACATTGTTTGAATTCCCGTTTGAGAAGAGGAAATACTGATTCCAGTTATTAAGGATATAATTCTGGAAACTTAAACCGGTATAGAGTGTAAAATAGTCATCGGGCCACTTCAGTCTTTTCTGCAAACCTATGGTAGCACCGTTAATATTGAGTCCCTGGCGGGTAAGGTCAGTCTTTTTTCTTCCATTGGATTGGATGGTATGGTAGAGGGAAAAGGAAAAGGCATTGGGTTTTTTCCCGCCAAACCAGGGTTCTACAAAACTAAAACTGTACGCCTGGTAATATCTTCCGTTGGACTGGGCCCTGAGGCTGACAGACTGGCCGTCTCCGGTAGGTATCGGTCGCCATGCCTTACCATTGAACAGGTTCCTGACCGAAAAGTTATTGAATCGTAACCCGATGGTTCCCACGAGCATTCCGGCACCCCATCCTCCGGAGATTTCGAATTGATCGTTGGCTTTTTCGGTCAGGTCGTACTCCAGGTCAACGGTTCCGTTTGACGGATTGGGTATGGGATTGGGTGAAATTTTTTCGGGGTCGAAATGTCCCAGTTGAGCCAGTTCACGTACCGACCTGATGATATCCGTTTTACTGAACAACTCACCCGGCATGGTTCGCAATTCACGCCTTACCACATGTTCGTTGGTTTTGGTATTACCCCGGATCATGATCTTATCGATGGTTGCCGGTTCTCCTTCGTAGATTCTCATCTCTATATCAACGGAGTCGTTTTCAATATGCTTCTCAACAGGGATGATCTGGGAAAAAAGGTAACCGGCATCCATATACAAGCTACTCACAGCATCTTCATCCGTATTCACCCGTTCGTTTAATGTTGTAAGGTCGTAGGGGTCACCCTTTTTAATTCCCAGCTTACGGCTCAGTTCCTGGGTGGTATATTTTGTGTTTCCTACCCAGGTAATGTTTCTGAAATAGTAGCGGTCTCCTTCATACACTTTCAGTATCAATCCGATACGTGCTTCTTCACCGGGGATGGGATAGATCGTATCCCCAAGGATTTTAAAATCACGGTAACCGTTTTTATTATAAAATTCGACCAGACTTTTCTTGTCTTCCTTATATTCACTCTCCACCAATTTGGAGGTTTTGAAAAAGTTCAGGTTCTTTTTCTTGGTTTTTTTCAACACCCTCCGGAGGCGTTTATCCGGGAAAACTTTATTTCCGACAAAAGACAATTCTCCGATTTTAACCCGGTTCCCTTTATCAATATCAGCTACCAGAATGACACTATTCTGGAATCTGGGGTCTTTTTCCTGTCTGATACTTACTTTCACATCAAGGAAGCCCTTTTCGATATAATGATCAGAGATAACTTTGGTTGCATTGTTGATAATGTTTTCCGTTACCTGGCTTCCGGCCAGGAGGTTTATTTTATCCTGCAAGTCATCTTTTTCGGATTTCCGTATTCCGGTAAACTTAAACTTTGACAAACGGGGTCGTTCCTTAAGATAATAATCCAGATAAATTTTTGTTCCTTCGATTTTGGTATACGTTATTTTGATATCCGAGAACAATCCCTGTTTCCACAGTTTGTTCAATGATTTGGTGATCGCCTCTCCCGGGATCAGTATCTCCTGCCCTACTTTCAAACCGGTAAGTTGTACCAGAATACTTTTATCCAGAAACTCAACCCCGGAGATGGTGATACCGGCGATCTCATATTGCTGAGGATTGGAATAATCCATCGTCGGGATATTGAAATCCGGCGTATTTTGTGCGAAGGATAAACGAATAAAAATGATCAGAAGCGGTGTAATGTAAAAAAACTTCTTCCACATGCCCATCTCAAACACCTTTAAAGATTTAACTGGATTTGTTCACTGATTTTCCCGAATCTTCTTTCGCGTTGCTGATAATCGATTATTGCCCGGTAGAAATCAGATTTTCTGACATCAGGCCAATATTTATGAACAAAATAGAGTTCAGCATAAGCAATTTGCCAAAGAAGGAAATTGCTGATCCGGTATTCTCCACTGGTACGGATCAGGATATCGGGATCGGGGATATGATGTGTGAGCAGATATTGTGAGAATACCTGTTCGTCAATATCTTTCGGATTCAGTTTACCGGACCGGACATCCATGGCTATCTTCCTGGCAGCATTGGTAATTTCCCAGCGGGCGCTGTAACTGAGTGCCAGCACCAGGATCATTCCTGTATTTCCGGAGGTTTTGTTTATGGTTTCATTAAGTCCGTCACGTACCTGAACGGGCAGGAGGTCCAGGTTTCCGAGGGCCTCGAGACGGATATTGTTATTCATCAGGGTTTTGGTTTCGGATTTTAATGTGGTAACCAGTAAAGACATCAGGGCGCTGATTTCCTCCTTGGGACGATTCCAGTTTTCGGTAGAAAAAGCAAACAGCGTCAGATACCGGATTCCCAATTCGGCGGCAGCCTCGGTGATTTCCCGAACCGATTTAACGCCCTGCTGGTGGCCGAAAATGCGGTGCTGTCCCTTTTCCTTTGCCCACCGTCCGTTACCATCCATGATAACCGCCACGTGGACAGGCAACTTTTTCTTATCAATCTGATCTTTCATTTCCATCAGCAAAGATTTACTACCAGTAAGCGGCGCATTTTTCCCGGTTATAGAAAATTTTATAGCTCACAAATATACCAACTATTGAATACCAATCATTATTGTGTAGTAAAGAATTATCATTTGGGGCAATTAAATTCTGACTACCGTCGATCATATCATTAAAAGTTTTGCGAAAGCCCCATTCGACGCCGCCGTCGATACGTTCCGAAATATTCAGTTTAAAACCCAGGCCGAAAGGCAGTACAAACTGGCCTGCAGGAGTTGCGCCAAAGATCATGGCATATCCTGCCCCTGCCGAAACATACGGCGAGTACATCACTTTACGGGGATGGGGACTGTATGGAAGAAAGTTAAATTCAAACTGAACGGACAGGTCGATAAAAGAATGCTGAAACGAGGCCGTATTGAACGGGGGCAGGGGATCGCCAAATGCATTCCCATTGCTACGCAAACCTCCAAACCAGAATGATGTTCTAACCGCATATCTTTTATTAATATTTGGACGATAGAAGATACCGACTGCCGGAGAAGGGCTGTAAAACATCACTGCCGGATTCAGATCGCCAAAATACCAGGCACCACCGGCTGCCAGCCCGAGGTCATTGATCACCTTTTTTTGTGCCACACCCGCCTGTATAGTTGAAACGAACAGCCCGCCAATGAGCAGGTACCTGAAATACCGATGTATTATCATGGTTACAATTTAAATAAGGGCCATCCCTGGCGCGAGGTACGCAACTTCCATATCAGATGAAAGGAAGAAAAGTAATAGATATCCTTATGCTTTGAGTAAGGGGATGTAAACCCGTCAATTTCATCCGTTGTGGTCAGCCTTGCACCCAGGGTGAATCCCAGGGAAAAGTTGGGATCAATCGGGTATTTTAACCCGAGGCCCATAGGGAAAACCAGTGCTATTTTCGAAGCTGAAAGATCAAGACGGTTAAATGGATCGTCAACGACTTTGGGGAAGAACAAACTCCCCCCGATCCCGGCAAAAGCATACACGCTCAGGCTGCTGGTAAAGCTGATAATCCCGCGTCCTTTCATCATCAGATAGCTTTTGTTGCTTTTATCAGGGATGATATTCTGTTCAAACATTACGGAAGGTTCAAAAATAAAAGTGTTAAAAACGATTCCGCGGGCGTCGTTAACTCCGCCGGCATCCTGTCCATGGAGCCATCCTGTAAAAAAACGGGCATTTACCGACCTGTTTGCTCCGATCTTATAGCGCATCCCCACATTAAAAACCGGACGGGTAGTTACCAGGGATATATCTTTTAGTCCCAACAGGTTCTCGGAGGGAGAAACGCCACCGATATCACCAAAATAATGTCCCGTGCCGATGCCACCCTGGAGCTCCCACCGGCGCATTTTCCAGATTTGCGACCTGGCAGGTAGTGTAGTGATAAATAAAAGAATAAATATCCGGCTTATCCACTTCATGATAAACGATTTCGTAATACAAATTTAATAAAATTACGGAAATTTCACTTTGAATAACTACTTTTTATCATTTTTAGTATCCCTGCAAAACAATTACTGCCGGCTTCTCCGGTCTGCACCCCACATCAGTTTCGAACGGAGTGTCTGGAAGTAATCCTGAAAATCCAGTTTGGGTATTTGCACGGTAAATTCTGCTTTTTTTATTGTGATCGGTTCGTGATCTTTATAGATCTCAGAAAGATAATCCATTGAGACCCAATACTGTTTGCTCCGTTCTGCAACCCTGATGGTAAGTTCGTGATCATCCGGTATAACGATAGGACGAACGGTCAGGTTGTGGGGAGCTATCGGGCTGAGGATAAAATTATTCGAACCGGGAATTACAATAGGGCCACCGACACTCATAGAGTAAGCCGTTGATCCGGTTGGTGTGGAAATCAATAAGCCATCAGCCCAATATGTATTGAGATGTTTCCCGTCGATCTTAACCTCAACCATAATCATTTCGGTACCTTTTTTTTGTACCGTAAATTCATTGAGGGCATACGGGAAGTCTGCCAAAAGCCCTTGTGCCGGAGATATTTTAATCAGGGTCCTGTTTTCAAGGACATACTCTTTCCTGAACAAAGCATCTAACGACGATTCGATCTCCTCGCGTGAGATGGTTGCCAGGAATCCCAGTCTCCCGCTGTTTATACCAATGATAGGCACGTCAGAATCCCGTACATAACTCACGGCTTCGAGGAATGTTCCGTCACCACCTACACTGAGCATAATATCCACATCTCCACTGATCTCTTCAGGTGAAGAAAAGGTTTCGGTATCTTCAGGAAATCCGATTCCCTGATCCTTTAACAAACGGGCAAAATCATGATATATCAGGTGTTTTGACTGATAGGAAATGGATTTTCTGAAAATGGTTTTCAGGTACGGAACAAATCCCGGATTCACCTCTCTGCCATAAATCGCAATTGTCATAAAGAGCTATCGGTTAATAAATCAGATATTAAGATATTTCATAAATTCTTCGTAACGCGAAGCATACAGGCTATCCAGTTTATCCTCTTCCATGAAAGAAGCCTTAACCATATAGTCGTACCGGTCGAGCGTCTGTAATATTCCGGACAAATCCGTAACGTTAACCTTGATAACCAGTTCCATTTTCATCGAGTCCTCGTGAGAGCGGATATAAAAACTCAGGATACGGGCATCATTGGATTCGAAAATCTGGGCAATTTGTGACAGGGAATAATCATTCTGGTGCAATTCCAGTGCGATGATCGCACCGGGGTTATTTAAAGCTGTAAGATCGGCAAAATAAGTAATCAGGTTATTCATGGTAATCAGGCCGAGATACCTGTTTTTCCGGTCTAATACCGGCACTACGGTAAGCTTGAGACGTGCAGTGATCTCGATCACCTCATAAATATGCTGATCATCAAAAACATAGGGACTGAACAGCGAGAGTTTATGATTCCCGATAGGTTCATCTACCATGTTGAGGTCGTAGATGTCGGTGTCCGAGATCAGGCCAAGGAATTCCTTGTTATTGACAATCGGGAGATGGGACACCCGGAAGACTTCCATCCAGTTGAGGGCTTTTTGTCCTGTATCCGATGTCCGCAAGGCGGGAACGATTTCCGAAATGAGTTCTTTTGCCAACATTTTCCTAAAATTCCTGTTAACTTTGCGTTAATTTTCCGGTAAAATTATTAAAATATGACACGATTAAGTGTAAATATAAATAAAATTGCGACAATCCGGAATGCCAGGGGTGGAAATATCCCGGATGTTCCGGAAGCAGCCATTCGCTGCGAGCAATACGGAGCAGAAGGGATCACGGTTCATCCTCGGCCTGACGAACGTCACATCCGTTATCAGGATGTCAGGGATATCCGCCCGCATATAACCACTGAATTTAACATAGAAGGGTATCCCTCCGAAAGGTTTATTGCCCTGGTAACAGAAATAAAACCCCACCAGGTCACCCTGGTTCCGGACCCTCCCGACACGCTTACTTCCAACGCAGGTTGGGATGTAGCGAAAAATATGGATTTTCTAAAATCCGTCATCCGTGATTTTCAAAAAGCAGGGATCAGAACCTCGATATTTGTTGACACCGATCTGCAGAACCTTGAAAAAGCGGCAGAAACCGGAACCAACCGTATTGAATTGTATACCGAGCCTTATGCTTCGATGTTTGTGAAAGACCGGGAAAAGGCTGTCAGACCATTTATTGCGGCTGCACGTAAGGCCCGCCGGCTGGGACTCGGGATCAATGCCGGTCATGACCTGAATCTGGACAACCTCGGTTATTTTCATCAAATGGTTCCCGATCTGGCAGAGGTTTCCATAGGACATGCCCTTATTTCGGATGCCCTTTACTACGGATTGGAAAACACCATACAGATGTACCTGCGGCAAATACACTGAAAAAGAGGTTCTGTATGAAACTTTATTACCGCGAAACCGGCGAAGGACCGGCACTGATCATTATCCACGGGTTGTATGGCTCATCGGACAACTGGATGAGTATTGCCAGGAAACTTTCACCGTATTTTCATGTTTATCTGATCGACCAGCGGAATCACGGTCATTCTCCCCACAGCGATGTTCACGATTATCCTTCGATGTGTGAAGACCTTGCCGGCTTTATTTCCGAGAAGAATATTGTCAGGCCGGTCATCCTGGGACATTCGATGGGTGGGAAAACGGCGATGTTTTATGCTACCTGCCATCCTGAGGAGGTCAGTGCACTGGTAGTGGTGGATATTTCACCACGTACTTACGTTATCCGGGAAGATTCGGGAGAACGGTTTTCGGGACACAGAAAGATCATGGAGGCAATCCTTCATCTGGATACCGGTAAACTCACCTCAAGACAGGAGGCGCTGAAAGCACTGGAAAAGGATATTCCTTCAGAGCGCGTGCGGCAGTTTTTACTGAAAAACCTGTACCGGGACAAAGACAACCGGTTCCGGTGGCGTCTGAATATATCCGCCCTGTATCATCATTTGTCCGATATTCTGAAAGGTCTTGAACAGGATCCCCTGGTCGCGGGTAAATCATTTACCGGGTTTCCGGTACTTTTTATCCGCGGTAGCCATTCAACATATATTCAGGACGAAGACATAAAGCTCATCAGCAACATCTTTCCCTATGCCGAAACGGTAACCATCCCCGATGCCGGTCATTGGGTACATGCGGAACAACCGGAACGATTTCTAAAGGCCGTTTTGTCTTTTCTTCTTGACTGATAAACTGCGTCTGACACGGATATCTATCCGCATAATCGGGAAATATGCAGTATTTAATTTATCAGTTACATCGAATTTCAGGATGCAAGGACTGATAATCCTTTGGTTTACAGCGATTTCAGGTTGATTTTTTCCGGTGCGATGATAATGATACGCTTCAGAAAAGCGTGGCCGAGGAAATATTTTCATCCCGTACCAGGGGCTTTCCCTGGAATCTCAGGAATATCTGCACTACCGTCAGTACATCTTTTTCACAATACCGGGTAATTTTTTCCAGGTTTTTTTCCTCGTAATAAGTATGTGCCACCCGGCTGCCGTCAATATCATCCTTAGGTGTAGGGATTCCAAAAATTGCCGCCAGCAGGTCCAGGGATGTATAATGCTTATAATCGCCGAATTTCCACAATTCCATCGTATCCAGAAAAGGGACCTCCCATGGTTTTTTACCTGCCATATCCAGCAGTGAAGGCAGGCGCAGTCCGTTTATAAGCATCCTGCGGGCAAGATAAGGGAAATCAAATTCTTTCCCGTTGTGGGCACATAATGACCACGCTCCTTTGCCTGATAAATCCTGCAGTAAACCGCTGAAACCGGTAAGGATCTCCTTTTCATCATCTCCGAAGAAGGATTTCAGCCGCAGGGTACCTTCAGTTCCCTTACGGCGGTAAAGACCGGCAGAAACGCAAACAATTTTTCCGAACTCGGCATAAATCCCTGCACGTCCATAGGCCTCTTCAGGGGTTTCGTTTTCCCTTGAGATGTATAATGCTTTTTTCAGCCAAAGCGCCTGTATTCTTTCAGGCAGATCTTCAAATACCGGAGCCGCGGGCACCGTTTCAATATCCAGAAACAATATTTTCTCAGGTGATATATGGTCAAGCATGGAAACCGTTAGAGGATTTAAGATTTTTTTCAATGATGGATGTCAGTATAGATATGGCCACTTCGTTATTTCCCCCCTGGGGTACGATGATATCAGCATATCTTTTTGTAGGTTCGATAAACTGCAGGTGCATGGGTTTTACGGTCTTGTCATATCTTTCCAGTACTTTTTCCACCGATCGTCCCCGTTCGAGAAGATCGCGACGGATCACCCGGCCAAGCCGGTCGTCGGCATCTGCATCAACAAAAACTTTAATATCAAAATGGTTTCTCAGTTCTTCATCCGTCAGGATCAGAATTCCCTCCACAAGGATAACATCATGCGGCGCAATGGGAATGGTCTCTTTCTGACGGGTACAGGTGAGATAGGAATAGACGGGTTGCTGAATCGTATTTCCGGCTTTCAGCATTTTAAGATGTTTTACCAGCAGGGGGAATTCCACCGAAGAGGGATGATCGAAATTCATCTCCTGTCTTTCCTCCAGGGGCAGATGGCCGTTGTCCCGGTAGTAGGCATCCTGGGGCAATACGGCAACTTCGCCGGGAGGCAGGCGTTCAATGATCTTTTTCACCACCGTTGTTTTTCCCGATCCGGTACCTCCGGCAATCCCGACGATCAACATTTTTTCTTACTTTAGAGGCAAAACTAATAAATCTTTATTTCGGAAAATTACAAATTCAAAATCTTTTAACCAATGATACGACATATCGTTTTTTTTAAACTCACCGATCCGGGTACAGAAGAAAGTAAAAGACAGCAAACCGATTACCTGAAAAATATTTTCCGGGCCCTGCCTGACCGGATCCCTCAGATCAGGGGATACCGGGTCGGGATCAACCTGAGTAAATCTGATAATGCCTGGGATCTGATTATTGACAGTGATTTTGATACTATCGGGGATCTGCAGCTTTATCGCACTCATCCTGAACACCTGGCAGCCATACGGAAATCTTCGGCCGTTAAAAAGTTGTCGGCAGTTGTAGATTACGAACCTGAAAACAGTTAACCATGACACGAGCGCTTTACCCTTTATTATTTAAGCCGGTACTTAAATCCAAAATCTGGGGAGGGAATAAACTTCATGATGTATTGGGCAAAGATACCGGGAACCAGGATCATATCGGCGAAAGCTGGGAAATATCAGGTGTTCCCGGAAACATATCTGTGGTGGAAAATGGTTTCCTCGCCGGTAACAGCCTGCAGGAGCTTGTTGAAATTTATATGGGAGATCTTGTGGGTGATTCCATTTTTGAAAAATTCGGAATTGAATTTCCGCTTCTGATCAAATTTATTGATGCCACGGATATTCTTTCCATACAGGTGCATCCCGACGATGCCCTCGCCAGAAAGCGTCACAATACATATGGCAAAACCGAGATGTGGTATATCATAGAGGCAGATCCGGGAGCTGAGATCATTGTGGGTTTTAACCGTGATATCACCAGGAAAGAATATCTCAAACATCTGAAGGATAAAACGCTCAGGGATATTCTGAATATCGAACATGCCCGTAAAGGGGATGTGTTTTTCATTCCACCCGGAAGGGTACATGCCATTGGTGCCGGCATACTGCTCACTGAGATTCAGCAGACTTCGGATATTACCTACCGTATATACGACTGGGACCGCACCGATGCCCAGGGCAAAGAGCGGGAACTACATACCGATCTGGCTATGGATGCCATTGATTTTAAGCATTATACCGAATATAAAACCGACTATACAGACTGGCCTGACCAGACCAACAAAATCATCCGGTGTAAATATTTCAGCACTCAGCTTATCCACCTGTCAAAACCGATGGAAAAAGATTATTATATGCTCGACTCATTTGTTATCTATATCGGGCTTGAAGGTAAAACAAAGATCATCTGGGATGAAGGGGATATCCTTATTGAAAAAGGGAAGTCCCTCCTGATCCCGGCAACCATACACAACGTACGTCTTGAGCCGTTGGAGAAGAGCAGAATTATTGAAGTTTATATCCATTAAATCAGTGAGACTATGATTTTAAAAGTCGCAGACGCATTAAAATCATATAGTCGAACTGATCCCGACAGCAAAGCTCGTCGGGATTATTTCGGTAAAGTATTCCTTTTAAAAGTCGCAGACGCATTAAAATCATATAGTCGAACTGATCCCGACAGCAAAGCTCACCGGTCGGTAAAGTATTCCTTTTAAAAGTCGCAGACGCATTAAAATCATATAGTCGAACTGATCCCGACAGCAAAGCTCACCGGAATACGATGGGGTCATATTTCTCTCTGCCTGTAACGTATAAAATAAGGAAACACATTTTTAAGATACCCCATGGCCTGCGGCAGGGGAGGGCATTGTCTTTCCTTTCATTTTTTCTGCCGGCCTGTCTGCTGATTTTTTTCCCTGACACAGGAAACGGACAGGCAAATCTTTGCCGGCAGATCCCTGAAAATGAACATCTCACTTATAAGGCTTTTTATAATGCCGGTTTTTTCCGGTTTTATGGCGGAACCGTAACCTTTTCCTGCCGGCATTATTCCGGTTTTTCCGGAATACCCCGGCTGGAACTGGTTTCCACCGGGAAAACCCTGCCAAAATACAACTGGTTCTATCGTATTGATGACCGGTATCAAGCACAGTTTTATTGCCAGGCCGGTTCTACAGAGACTTTCGAACAACAAACATCAGAAGGAAATAAGAAATTACACTGGCGATACTACTATGACATCAGCAACCGGGAAGTTACCATTACAGATATGATGAAAGGAGACACGCTTTTGATTCACGATACGGTATTACCCATGGACATTTTAACGGCTGTATATCGCTGCCGGTTTCTTCCGTTTGATACCTGCACTGCAACCCGGAAGTTTTATCTCAGGGTCCTGCTAAATAATTCGACAGAAACCATTGAAATTACCTATCATCATCAGGGATCCATCCGGTTGAATAAATCAGCCCCGAGGGACAGCTATTTTTTTACCGCCCGGGTACCCGGAGGCACGCTCTTCAGAAAAGATAAAGACCTCAGAATATGGGTATCGGCCGACCGGCAAAGGGTTCCACTACTTGTAGAAGCCCCGGTTGTGATAGGATCAGTCATGGCCGTTCTGCAATTGCCGCATTAGCCGGATTTTTCATCCGGGATTCGATAAAAATGATTTAATTTGTCACGGAGATCAGGCATATTCATCCACATATGATTATCCGGAATATCACATTTGTAACCAGCAGTGCTGCACTGAATCATTGTCCTCCGGCAAAGTACCCCGAATATGCTTTTACCGGCCGGTCGAATGTCGGGAAGTCAAGTCTGATCAATTACCTGGTAAACCGGAAAAGACTGGCCTATACCTCCACCACTCCGGGGAAAACACAACTGATCAATCATTTCCTTATAAACGGAAACTGGTATCTTGCCGATCTTCCCGGATACGGTTATGCAAAGACCAGCAAGAAAAAGCGGCAGGCATGGTCGGGACTGATCAGGGAATATATTCTTAACCGGGAAAACCTGATGTCACTTTTTGTGCTTATTGATTCGAGGCATCCGGTACTGTCAAATGATATGCAGTTTATATCTTTTCTGGGCAGCAAAGGAATCCCATTCGTTGTGGTTTTTACAAAAACCGACAAGATTTCAGCCGGTGTATTAGAAAAAAACCTGTCATTATTCCGGGGTGAGATGCTGAAAGAATGGGAGGAGCTTCCCCGTTTTTTTACTACATCAGCCACAAACCGCGTTGGTGGCGGAGAGATTCTGGATTATATCGAAGAAACAAATCCGTTGTTCAAAAAGAATGGATAAGATCGCTTTAAAATTGCCGTGAAAACGTTATTTTTACAACCGGAAAACTCCTGATAAAACCCTCCCAAAAATGACCCTAAACACACCCATGAAGTTTTTCTCCGGAAGGGCTTCCCGTTATCTGGCAGAACAGATTGCCCGGAACCTGAATACCGAACTCGGAAAAAGTTCCGTACAGCTTTTCAGCGATGGAGAATTTCAACCCTCATTTGATGAATCGGTAAGAGGGTGCAGTGTTTTCATCATACAGTCAACTTTCCCGCCGGCAGAAAACCTTATGGAACTGCTTCTCATGATCGATGCGGCAAAAAGAGCATCTGCCTACAAGGTAATCGCCGTCATGCCCTATTTCGGTTTTGCCAGGCAGGACCGGAAAGACAAGCCCAGGGTTTCTATCGGGGCCAAAGTGGTTGCCGACCTGTTGTCAGCGGCCGGTGTTGACCGCATCATGACCATGGATCTGCACGCCGACCAGATCCAGGGGTTTTTCAATATACCGGTGGATCATATTTTTGCCTCCTCACTTTTTGTCCCTTATATAAAAAGCCTTGTACTGGACAACCTGGTTATCGCAGCACCGGACATGGGCGGTACAAAAAGGGCCAATGCCTATTCCCGTTTTCTCAACGCCGAAATGGTCATCTGCTATAAGCAACGGAAAAAGGCCAACGTGGTTGGTGACATGACCGTTATCGGAGATGTTAAGGATAAAAACATTGTAATCCTTGACGATATGATCGATACTGCCGGAACCCTGACCCTTGCGGCCGATATGATGATGGATCAGGGTGCCAGGAGTGTAAGGGCTTGTGCCACACATCCTGTATTGTCGGGAGGAGCCTATGAAAAAATCGAAAAATCCTCTCTTCAGGAAGTTGTCGTAACGGATTCCATTCCGTTAAAACAACAAAGCCCTAAAGTCAAGGTTATTTCCGTTTCAGAACTTTTAGCTGATATTATTCAGAAAGTTTATACTTATCAATCCATCAGTACACGGTTTTTACAATAATTTATTATTTTTGCACCCTCAATTTTTTATATTTTATAACCTTCGTGCGATGGGGGTTGTTTTTTCCTGCAAACCTGAGTAGCACGAATAAAACAAAACCCGATGGATACCATAGACATTAAAGTTTCCAAAAGAGAGGAAACAGGGAAAAAGGCTTCAAAACGTCTGCGTAAAGAGGGACTGGTTCCCTGCGTCATGTACGGGGGAGAAGATGTTTTACATTTTTCTGCTCCTGAGCTGGCATTTAAAAAGCTGATTTACACGCCAAAGGTATTTCTTGTAAATCTGGACGTTGACGGCAAGCCTCACAAAGCTGTTTTAAAAGACTTGAATTTTCATCCGCTAACCGATCACATTATTCACCTTGATTTTCTGGAAATTTTTGAGAACAAGCCCGTTAATATCAGCGTTCCGGTACATATCATAGGGGATTCCGTAGGTATTAAAGCCGGCGGTAAGCTCCGGTTAAAGCGCCGTACACTGAGAATCCGTGCCTTACCTAAGGACCTGCCGGATTACCTTGAAGTTGATATTACACCTTTAGATATCGGTCAGTCTATAAAAATCAAAGACCTTCAGTTTGACAACATCGAGATCCTTGACCCGGATCGCGCCATGGTTGTCGGCGTTGTTTCTTCACGGATTGCACGTACAGCCGAAGAAATCGCCGAAGAGGAAGCTGCCGAAGCCGAAGCTGCCGAAGCTGCTGCTGCTGCTGAGGGAGAAACTTCAGAAAGTGCTGAATCTGCAAATACTGAGAAGAAAGAAGAATAACGGGGACCCTGTTTTGAAATATCTCATCACAGGCCTTGGTAATATCGGGGATCAGTACCGGAATACCCGTCATAATGCCGGGTTTCAGGTGCTGGACAGGCTTGCTGATGCTTCCGGAATAACCTTTGAAGACAAACGGTACGGATTTGTTGCCCGGATGAAATACAAGTCCCGGTGGCTGGTTTTGCTGAAACCCTCAACATTCGTCAACCTGAGTGGCAGAGCCGTAAATTACTGGCTGAAAAAGGAAAAGATTGCTCCCCGGAAGCTGCTGGTTATTGCTGATGATATTGCGCTGCCTTTCGGGAAATTAAGACTCCGGGCACATGGAGGACATGGGGGCCACAATGGGCTGGAAAACATCATCACCATTCTCGGTACTCCGGATTTTGCCCGTCTGCGTATTGGTATTGGCAACGATTTCCCCCAGGGCAGACAGGTAGATTATGTTTTGGGAAAATGGTCGGAAGAAGAATCAGAACATTTGCCGGAAATGCTTGACCGTGCAGGAGATATTATAAAATCCTTCACCACCCTGGGTGTTGAAAGAACGATGAACATCCATAACTGATTCCGTTTTATTGCCGGACTCTTTATCCGTCATACATGACTGATAGTAATAACATAAGGATTGACAAATTTCTCTGGGCTGTCAGGATATTTAAAACCCGGAGTCAGGCGACGGATGCCTGCCGGAAAGGTGCGGTAGAAACCGGTGACCAAAAAGTAAAACCTGCCAGGCCCGTACATGCCGGAGAAATTTTCCGGATCAGGAAAAACCAGATCTATTATCAGATCAGGGTCATCAGGCTTACCGGAAAGCGGCTGCCGGCAAAAAGTGTTCCGGACTTTGCCGAAGATATCACCCCGGCTGAGGAGCTGGAAAAACTGAAATTGCGCCATACCATGTACACCGGTTCCCGCTTGCGGTTTTCCGGACGCCCGACAAAAAAAGAGAGACGCATGCTGGATCGTTTTTTTGATAATGATGAAAATCTACCCACAGAATGATCATCGCCAGAGAAAAGAAAAAAACCAATATTGTCGAATACCTGGTCTATATGTTTCAGATTGAAAATTCGATCCGGGCTCTCAATTTTGATGAGAGGCAAATCGAAGAACAACTGGTTAACAAATACGAACAGACGGAAGAGGTAAAAGTCGAAATAAGAAACTGGTATCTTGATCTATCCCGGATGATGATCGAAGAGAAGATCAAAGAAAAAGGTCATCTGCAATTCCTGCGGAATATCCTGAATGATCTGTACGGAGTACATATAATGCTTTTAAAGGGCGGAGAAGATAATAGCTATGAAAACACTTATTACCAGGCCCGGCCCGACCTGGAACTCCTCCATAAGAAAATCGGAAATCCCGTTGCTCATGACGTAGAAACCGGCGTTGAAGGAATCTATGGCTACCTGTTGCTTCAGATCAATAACAAAGAGACTACCGTTGAAACCAGGGCAGCCATCACGCGAATAACCGAATGGCTTTATCTTCTTGCCACACGATACCGGCAGTTTGAAGCCGGTGAACGCGAAATATAATAACATACGTCCGGCATAAAAAGCTACTTATATATCTGAAGATCAATAAGGTTTTAAATAACCTGCGTTCGACAAAGCATCCCCTGACCTACTGATATTTATTTTTCATTGCTAAAATTCAAGGTAAGCCCCAGGCCGAGGATTTCCTGAAACTGTACTTTCGGACCCCGGATTACATTCCCCAGATTGTCTGTTTCCATCTTTATATCATCATCATAAATCAGGTGTGTATAGAGATTTACAGAAACCTTGTCCGAAATTTTAACTTTCCCCAATACTTCCCAGTCAATATCAACATTCTGGGGTTTTTTCAGATAATTTGAAAACAGCTCCAGCCTGGTTTCCAGTGAAGTAGTAGGTGTAATTTGTCCTTTAAAGGTGTAACGGACGAAACCGCCGAATTCATATTTCAGATTTTGCCCAAATGAAAGGATAGTGTTTGTAATCACATCAAATGTTGCCATAATCACACCGAAAGCTCCCTTGTTGGCCAATTCCTGATCTGCGACAATGGTTACCTTGCTGGATAACGGGGCAAGCAGGAGTGTATGTCCTTTAAACGGGTGATAATCAAAACCCAGGTTTATGTACATATATCCGGGTGAGAGAAAATTCGAGATGATCACGGAATCACCGGGTAAACCGTATCCGGGAAGCATTTGTGTACGCAGGTTTACACGCCAGGCGTAAAACCATTTTTCTTTCAGGTAAACTCTCCCGGAAGTAACTATATCCAGCCGGTCTGTAGTTTTCTGGTATATCTTTCCCTGGCCGACATATCCCAGCCTGGCGTCCAATGTATTTTCCCATAAAGAGGTCTTTCGCAGGCGTTTTGCAAAAAGATGCGCCTGAGCCACACCTGAAAGGGAACTTTCCCCGCCGGATACCCAGTTTACAAGGTAAACCTGTGCCAGAGTCACACCGGCTTTTCCACCCTTCTCCCATTTCTGTTTCAGGGTACTGTCATTAAGAAAGAGGGATGTGGTATCTTTTCTTTCAATTTTCAGACTGTCGGGAACATTAATCTTTTTGTTTTTCTGTCCGAACAGTTCCCCCCCAGCCTGTATCGCCACAAGGATACCGGCCATTAAGAGTATCACCCAATGTTTTGGAAAAGGTTTCATCTTAATCCTTTATGATGATAAAGTTACGGATTTTCCATAAACCGGAGCAATAGCCACAGAGAGATTTTTGTTTTGTTATACCCGCTATTTTTTCTAATTTTCCGGGTTTTCAAATACAGGGTCAGGATGGTCCGGGAACTTTATAATGACTAAAATACCTGTAAAATGGGAATGAAAAACATTGAAAAGAGATCCTTTTTTTACGGACTGCTGAAAAGTGTGGTCATGTTCTGGCATAATAAAGTGTATTACCGCCGGATTATTGTACTGAATGCCGGGAATGTTCCTAAAAACGAACTGGTAATTTTTGCTCCCAATCATCAAAATGCCCTTATGGATGCCATGGCAGTATTAGGCACCCAACCCGGTCAGCCTGTTTTTCTGGCCCGGTCAGATATTTTTAAGAAAAAATTTATTGCCGATATTCTCACATTTCTGAAAATATTACCTGTGTACCGGATCAGGGATGGTTATGCATCACTGAAAAACAACGACCAGATATTCCGGAAAACCATTGATGTCATTGAGAATAAAAACGGCCTTGTCGTGTTACCCGAAGGTAATCATGCTCCTTACAGACGGCTGAGGATACTGAAAAAAGGCATTGCACGCTTGGCTTTCCAGGCTGCAGAAAAGAACAATTTTTCGAAAGACATCAAAATTGTTCCTGTCGGTATTGACTACTCGGATTATTATAAGTTCAGGCAAAAGCTTACGGTTAACTACGGCGAACCTATAAGCCTGTCGGACTATTATGACCTGTATCGTGAAAATCCGAATAAAGCTATTATTACACTGATGCGGGATCTGAGTGAACGGATGAAGAAACAAATGATCCACATTGATGATCCTGATCATTATGAGACCATTGACCACTTACGTACTCTTTTTGCGGAACGAATAGCCAACCGGCTTCAAAAAAACCTTAAACCACTCCAAAGATTCCGGTCCCAGCAGGAATTTGTTACCCTCCTCAACGAGTTTATTCATCGGGATAAGGATACGCTGGATAACCTGGAGCAGGAAGTCCAGGCATATACAAACGAGATACAGAAATTTGGTCTCAGAAGCTGGGTGTTGAACAAACAGAAGATGACTATTGCCGGGTTTCTTTGGCGCATTATGGTGTTGATTGTGTTTTTCCCGGTCTTTCTTTACGGACTGATCAACAACTGGATGCCATACAAGCTTCCCGTTGTGCTTGCTTCCAAAGTAAAAGATAAGGCGTTTACCAGTTCTTTAAAATTTGTTTTATCTTTTATCTTTTTCCCCCTGTTTCATCTGATCCAGACTTTACTGGCCGGTATCCTCACAGATTCTCTTCAGATTGCGTTGATTTATCTGGTTTCATTACCATTATCCGGGATATTTGCTTTTCAATATTATATTGCTTTTAAGAAATTCAGGGCCCGCTGGAGATATTCCTGGCTGGCAAGGAAACAAAACCCGGAAATCCAACGGCTTGAAAAACTCCACCATATTTTACAGGATTTTATTTACCGGGTATCCAAAAAAGAGAAAATTATATAACACTACGGTCGATATTATTTTTACTTTTGCACTCCGGTAAAAACAGATAAAAATGAACAGAGTACTGGTAGCCACCGGTGGTGGTGATTGTCCGGGTTTGAATGCCGTGATCCGGGCGATCGTAAAACGTGCAGGGCAGGAGAAAAACTGGGAAGTACTGGGAAGTATACAGGCTTTTGACGGGATTCTCAGTGAACCGACAGAAGTAATCCTGCTGGACGAAAAAAAAGTTTCAGGTATACATGTGCGTGGCGGGACCATTATCGGGACCACCAATAAAGGAGGTCCCTTTGCATGGCCGGTAAAAAGAGCGGATGGAACTTATGAATATGCCGACCGGTCGGACGAGATGATCCGTAAACTGGGTTTTATGGGTGTCGATGCCGTCATTAATATCGGTGGGGACGGCTCCCAGAAGATATCACAGGCTTTATACGAAAAAGGTCTCAACATTATCGGTGTACCCAAAACCATTGATAACGATCTGCAGGCAACAGATTTCACCTTTGGTTTTCAGACAGCCGTTCAGATTGCCACCGAAGCGGTTGACAAGCTTGTTACCACAGCCCAGAGTCATAACCGTGTGTTGATCCTGGAGGTCATGGGAAGGGAAGCAGGATGGATTGCACTTCATGCTGCCGTAGCCGGAGGAGCCGAAGTCTGTCTTATCCCTGAAATTCCGTATGACATTAACAAGGTGGTTGAACGGCTTGAGCAACGCTTCAACAGGGGCAAAGGATTTGCCATCATTGTAATAGCTGAAGGAGCAAAGCCTGTAGGCGGAGATGTTTCCGGCCAAAAGAGTAGCGAAGTCGGCTATGAAAATCTGCGACTTATAGGTGCCGCCGCCAGGGTTATGAACGAAATCAAACAAACCGGTTTTGAAGCTGATATGCGTGAAACCGTGTTGGGTCACCTGCAGCGTGGCGGAATCCCCAATGCCTATGACCGGATATTAGCAACCGAATTCGGGGTTAAAGCTTTCGAAATGGTCCTTAAAAAACAGTATGGTTATATGGTAGCCTACCGCCATCCCGATATTGTTGCTGTACCGCTTAAAGAGGTTATCGGTATTGAAAAACTCGTTAATCCCGACTCTTCGTTGATCAAAGCCGCCCGGGGTATAGGAATCTCATTCGGGGATTGACAACGTAAGTTCCTGGTTCCCGGTTTGTCCCGAGTACTTCTTTTCTTACGATCTTGCGGAATGTAAAAGTACCGGGTAAACATGTCGTTCCTACGGAACTTTGTTGATTTGTTCATTTTAACTGTAATCTCACGATTACAGCATTGATATGTGCTGCCGACGGCAGCAT
>JAADHC010000037.1 GCA_013152085.1 Chlorobiota bacterium | reverse complement strand
TGCCAAAAGGCAGATCTTTTTCCATCCGGACAGATATTTCATCCGTGACAGCATCGGTTTTTGTGTCGATTACCGATACCATATCACTGTTAGCACAAGCCACGTACAGCTGTGATTTGTCCGGACTTAACACCATGGCCCCGGGATGCAGGCCCACCTCTATGGTTTTGATTACTTTCCGGGTTTCCGGATCAATAACCGAAACGGATCCGTTGCTGGCGATACCTGTTTCCGGGTCAACAAGAACCTTGCTGCCTGAAGTTGTATAGGTTGATTCGTTCGGTTGGGGTTGCCTGCCACCCCAGTTGCTGACATATATCTTCCGGTCAGAGAAACGAAGTACTTCGTAAGGAGCGATCCCGACAGGAATTTCCGTTACGGTTTTATCATGGAGGTCAACCACTGCCACTGTGTTGTTCCGGTTAAGAGGGACATACATTTTATCCTGATGTTCACTGAAAGTGAACCCTCCGGGTACCGGTTCGCCTCCGAATTCAGGCCCGGGAAAGACCAGCGGGTCAATCCAGTGTAAAACATTGTCCCGGTCTTTTTGGGCAATGAAGATTTTATTCCTTGCCTGGCTAATGTATATTTTATTTCCGTCAGCGGAAAAAGAGATACCGTTAAATGATCCGCCGCCTCTGAGGGGAAGGTTCTGCATGATCGTACGGTCCGGCACACGGATCAGATCAAGAGAATTTATATTCAGGACTGCGAGCCATTTTCCATCCGGGCTTAGAGCAAGATCAACCGGACGGCCGGGAAATAACAATTGAAATCCTGCAGGACGTAACAACTGGTTGGACGGAACCAGTATGCTTCCATCAGGCTGTGGCCCGACAGCGGGAGATGAAAAATCATCCGGTTCTTTTTCCGAATGGCACTGTGAGAGCATTATTGCCAGGGAAACCAATATCGACCTGTAGATTATTTTTTTCATGATATGCCTGACTTTAGTAAAAACTGTTTTCTACAATTTTACAAATCGTATGGTACACCGGAAGATGAAATTCCTGGACTTCAGGTGTACTGTCTGCCGGAACACAAATGGAGATATCGCAAAATCGTTTAAGCTTTCCTCCGGATTTCCCGGTCAGACCGATTACGGTCAGTCCTTTAGCTTTGGCCGTAATAGCGGCATCCATTACATTTTGCGCATTTCCGGATGTGCTGATGGCAACCAGTACGTCGTTCCTGTTGCCGTAACCTGTAATTTGCTGTGCGAAAATGAGGTCGGCATCCATGTCATTGGCGATTGCAGTGATCAGAGATGTATGTGCGTTCAGGGATATGGCAGGTAATCCGCACTGAAGTTTTTCCGCAATGCATGCGCCCCTTTCGGCCGATAATCCGGTCAGTCTCTCTCTCAGGGAATGATCAATTGTCCGGCTCTTCATAAAACTTTTCATTAGTTCCCCCACGATGTGGTCTGCGTCGGCGGCGCTGCCCCCGTTTCCGCAGACCAGTACTTTTCCGTCATTTTCATAACAACTGATGATCGTATTGCAGGCCTCCAGGATTTCATCCCGGCAGGTTTCCAGTTCGGGATAACGGTCAGTCAGGTTTTGAATAATATCTTCTTTTTTCATGTATGTTTTATTTATTCAGGGCGACGCACAGTGCGGCATAATCCCCGATTTTCTCTCCAAGTTTTGCGGGAACGATTTTACAAACCTCCTTCGCTGCGGGTATGGCTTCATGCGATAAAACCCTTTCGACATGTGGTCTGATCAGTGATTCGTTACGGGTATAGATGCTTCCGATTACAATACACTCCGGATTGAGAATATCTATCAGCACCGCCAGTCCTTTTCCGAGATATTCCGAAGATATACGTACAATTTCAAGTGCTGTCGGGTCACCGTTGTTGGCTGCTTCAAAAACGGTTTTTGCTGTAAGGGTGTTTATATTTTCCCGGGAAGGACAGAAACCTACCTGTTTACTTTTTTTCAGTTTTTCGGTTACGATTGCCTTTGCAAGCTGAGCGATGCCACCACCGCTGCAAAAACCCTCGAACGATCCGGCTTTTCCGAAACCGACAGGGCCGTCGTCAGCAAGTCTGATGTGTCCCACTTCGCCGCCCAGGTCATTTGTTCCGGCATAGAGCCGGCCGTTAATGATCAGTCCGGCCCCCATCCCCGTTCCGAATGTCAGGAATACCATATTCTGTGTTCCTTTTCCGGCACCCATCATCCATTCGGCAAGCGCCCCGGCATTTGCATCATTCTGAATTTCAACATCCACACCAAGTTCATCTTTGAAGATTTTTACGATCGGAACGGCATCCCATCCCGGCAGGTTGGGAGGGGAGTAGATCATACCCTTTTTCGAATCCAGTGGTCCGCCGCAACTGATACCGATCTTTGCTAATTTCCGGTTTTTGTTTTTCCTGATAATATCCCGCGCGTGTTCCTTAAACTCATTCAGGATTTTTCCGTACTCCCTTTTCTCAGTTTCTGTCGGGAAGGTTATTTTTTCATCGATATTAAAATTCCTGTCTCCGGAAACGACACTGCACTTTGTCCCGCCGATATCAAACCCCAGAAAGAATTCTCCTGATCCAGCCATGGTATTCATGCGTTCATTATTAAAACAGTACCTCCGTTAATTTACCGGCCTGTGAAAAATCCGGGATGATCATTTGTGCTCCGGCCCTGATCAGGCGTGATCGTTTTTCCGGGTTCAGGCCATATCTTCTCACCTCGTCAGTGGCAACACCGACAGCGATTCCACCAGATTTAACACATTCTTTGATTTCCACCGGGCCGTCACCGAAAACCACCAATTCATCACCCTGAAGATGATTTTCCCTGATGATCCTGTCAATCACCATTTTCTTCGAATATTTATTAATGTCGTTTTCCGAGCCATAGATACCCCCGTTAAACAGGTTCGCATAACCCAGTTTCTCAGCCTCGTTAAAAACATCTTCCTTATCGGTACCACTGGCCAGATAAAGCTTCAATTCTTTTTCACGGAGTATTTTCAGAAATCCGACAGAACCTTTCATCGTGAAATCCTCTATATTGAGTTCTCCGTTTTCAAGTTTTGCCAGTCGTTTGGAAACAACCTGCATGAGAGCGTCGTTGTAAATCTTTTTATAACCAAATTTATCCAGGATCTTTTCTTCAGGGACAAGATTAAATTCCTTTACCATCCGGACCAGGACTTCCATTTGCAGTATGGTTTGTATTCCGGTTGACATATCAATATACCGGCGGACCTGATCCCGGATTTTCAGGTATAGGGCGGTATCAGCCGTTTCGTACCGGTCACCCATGATTGCCCTGATCATTACGGGTTCCATAACATTTTCCCATCCCTGTCGCAGGGTACTGATGGTTCCGTCATTGTCAAAAAGAACATGTTTTATCCGGCCCAACCGCGAAATTACGGTGGTGTTGCATATTTCTATTTCGGTATCCGGAATATATTCTGCCAGGCGTTCGTCCCCAGCCAGTTCGGGTTGGTGGTTATAGTCAGCATCCTTGTTCAGTGCGATAATTTCTTCACCCGTAGCTGTTCCGGTAGTCAGTAATTTTTGTACGGTTACCGCTGCAGCCAGGTTGGCAAATCCGGCTGATTCGGCCGGGGGAATACCGGCAGCAAGACAGGAGGCAAGTGCGCTGATTGTTGTATCTCCGGCACCGACGGGATCCAGTTTTTTGGTCAGCAGGATGCCAGGGATCTCCGTAGTTCCTGTTGAATCAATACACACGATACCCCTTTCCCCACAAGTAACAAAAACCGGTTTATGGTATTGTTCATAAACTTTCTTTCCGTACTTCTTCATGTCAGAAAGCGATATGTAATCCTGTGGATTGACGTCAATGCCATTAAGGACGGCTATTTCAGTTTCATTGGTTTTACGATAGACATTCCGGAAAAGCGCATTATAATGTCTGGAATCGAGAATGACAATTTTTTCGTTGTACTTTTCAAAGAGTCTGTTGGCCTGTTCAATAAATTCCGGATCGGGGATGCTGCCTGCCACCTGTTGATTGAAGATCAGTACATCATAACTTTCAAGGGCCGTTTCAATATTTTTCAGGATTTCTTTATCGGTTCCGGGTGAACGTTTGTTTTTTGTTCCGAAATCAATGCGAGGGTCTTCTTTTTCCCCGTAGTATTTTTTAGTATAAGTATACGTATCAAAATGTTCATTCTGGATGGTTAAAGCGCCTGTATCAGCGCCCAAATCCTGTAAATGTGCCGTCAGTTCGCGGCCGTGGATATCGTTTCCGACAACTCCGATCACTTTGATGGCTGCCGGTTTCAGGGCGGCCAGGTTTGCAACGATATTGCCTGCTCCTCCCGGTGAATATTTATGTTCGATTACCGCTTCGGCTTTTAATCCGGTTTCTACCGACACTTCCGACCCGTCGGGATCCATGATCCAGTAAGCATCCAGACAAAAATCACCGTACACGGCGATATTTACTCCATTGATCTTCTTAAGGATATCCCTGACTCTTTCTTCTTTCATATCACTCAAAATACGATTAAAATATCATTTAAAGAAGTTCCGTTAACTTTTTATAAAACAAAGGAAATGTCTGTTTCTGGTTTCCGCCGATATACATCCCCGTTCCTCCGTAAGCCTGCGGTACCCGGGCAACAATACTTTTCTGGTCGCGATAGTAATATCCGACGGATTCTTCGTTGGTAAGACTTTCGGGCTGATAGGGCCTGATATCAAAATCTGCCGTTATGATATTTTTTGGTACAAACCCGCTGTTTCCGGCCATTGAAGCTGCCTTGAGAAATACTTCCGGACCTGTAACGGCACTCCCTATATTTATAAGCACACCTCCTTTGGTGAATTTTGATATTTCATACGTGTAAATCAGAAAGTCTCTTCCCGAACAGCCGCCTTTTGCTTCTCCGTCAAAGTACACATGCTGGTCAATTACATCGGTACCGATACCGGCATGTATTGTCAGCGGAGTGTTGTTTTCATAACAAACGGCCTGGATACTGACTTCCGGATGTCTGAACTGCGGGGTTCCATTGTCCGGTTCCAGCAGTTTCCCGATTTCCGCACGGAAGCTTTCTTCACAAAGCATTTTACCGATTGCTTCCCCGTAACCGAGCTTTTTATGGTTTCCCAGTATCAGTGCAGCGTTAATGTAATTGAATTCGAAAGCCATTCCAAACCGGCCTTCTTCGAGTGCGCGGGGAACATCTTCACTGGTTTCCCCGGTCAGTGCCAGTTCAAAATCATGAATTGAAGTGGCGGCATTGCCGGCGACGAGGGTAAATATATTCCGTTTGACCAGATCAGCGACCAGGGGCCCGAAGCCGTTTTTTATAAGATGTGCTCCCGTAAAAAAAACAACCGGAAGATCTTTCTTCCTGGCGGAGACGATTTCCCTGGCGAGCAGGCCGATCTTCTCCTGAGCAACCTCTGTGGCTGTAACCTGTATAGCGGTGGCAGCTTCAGGAGTGATCAGATCAGTAAGCTTCACCCTGTTTTTTCGCTCCGATACCGGATAGGTTATGATCTTACCGGTGTCAAAGATCTTGTATCTCCCGTTGTATTCCATTGTTTTATAATTAATCGGACAGCAGGCCGGTACTGTCCGCTACAAACATTCTTGTGCTTTTGACATACTCGCCGCCGTTCGGGTCAGGATATTTTAAATCCACATAAAATGCGCGGAAACCGGATCCCGGATATTCAATCTTTATATTGATTTCCGTTTTGTCCGGGAGAGGGATTTCGCTGCTTGTCCATTCTTCATCCCTGAAATCACGGTCTTCCGAATCTGCCGACCACAGGTATGCCCCCAGCAGTTCGTCGGGAGATCCCTGCACTTTAAGCAGGAAGTGACCGTCTTCTTCCGAGATATTCCACTTGCACAGAGGGTAAGGTTTGTTTGCCATTGTTCTTCCGAAAAAGGCACTCAGGGTGTTCAGGGCAACTTCTTTATCCCCCAGACCATGGCCTGCATTGGGGACGTAAAGGATATAGTTCTCACCCGGAATACTGTCGTAATAATTCCGGATAGCATCCACAGGCCAGTATTCATCGTTAGTCCCGATAATGATCAATTTCGGCATTGTTAATTTGTCCCTGTATGAATAGGGATCAATCATGGTTGTGATGGCGTTTCCGTTTTCGGAATGTACATCCTGCGGAATCCCCAGTTTTACGTAATCCTGGATTTCGATACTGTAGTCGCCCCAGGCTTTAAGCTGGTAATCAAGGTTTACCGGCATATTCAGCACATCAATTACCATGGGTGCGATGGCTGCTACACGATTGTCAGAAGCAGCGGTAAGCCAGGTTGTCCAGCCCCGTTTTGACCCACCGGTTACCAGAAACCGTGTAATGGTATGGTGCAGTGACTTTTCAGAGAAATCCTGTACGGCATCCATCGCCCGGACAGCCGACTTTACCATAGGAAAGAGCAGCGGCCAGGTATAGTCACTGTCATTCTTGAACTTATGAAGTGTATACGAGATGATTTCATCTTCGGTAAGACTGTCGAACAGCGGCTGGTTCGGGACCTGCCACAGGATGGTTACCATCGCATTATTTTTATCTGCCAGCTGTGCAAGGGTGTTGATGAATTCTTCATCATTATCCCGTATAACAGGATTTCCGTCCTTGTTTTTCCCGCCTGTGATAAACAGCATTGCACCATCGTACAGGTTTTTCTCCGGGACAATTACCGTTAACCGGTGTTTCCATACCATATCCCGCCATTGCTGGGATGTGAGCAAAATGTCGTAAACCTTCAGATGATCAAGCGTAACGGTATCCCGTGGAGTGTATGAGAAAGTATTATCTCCGTTTTCCAGCCAGGATTGCAAAGCGGTTTCAGGTGTGACAGCTACCGGTTTTTTCCGGCAGGACACGGAGGTAATGATCAATAGTGAAAACAGACCAAATGTGAGAAAAAACCTGTTGTGTTTGAATTTCATGGTAAAATATTATTAAAATGAATAAAAATGATTTTTACAATGCAATAACTTTATTTTCTGATGCCGACCTGTAAGCAGCATCTACAATTTTCAGTACTGTCAGGCCTTCATCCAAACCGGGAGAAGGCTTTTTCCGGGTTCTGATGCAATCAATGAAATATTTCATCTGACTTGTATAAATGCTCTGGTCGCAATGTTCGGTTTTTTCCCTGCCTGCCGGTTTAAATTCTTCCCGTTCCCGGTCTTTTATTTTCAGAAAAGTAGGGAAGACACTGGCGTATCCTTTTATTCCAAACAGGCGTGTTGCAGCTTCGGGTCCATCCATGTGGGGCTGCCACCAGCCACTTTCTATGATTGATGTTGCTCCGTTATCCCAGGTAATGATGATGATACCGGTATCATCTACATCGTAATCTCCGAAAAAGGTACCGATCTCCGCATAAACCTTTAGTGGTTTGGGATCATCCAGAATAAAGCGTGTCGTATCTATTGCGTGTACTCCCATATCGATGAGGGCTCCGCCACCAGCCAGTTGTTTTTGGGTAAACCAGCCCGATGGTCCCCAGTTTTCATGAATGCCATAACCTTTTGTTTTTATTATTTTCCCCAGTTTGCCGGATACAACGGCCTCTTTCATGTACATTACTTCCTCATCAAATCTCCACATGTGTCCAACCATGACAAGCCTGTTTGCGGATATTGCGGTTTCCATGATCTTTTTCCCTTCGGTAGTGTTTAATGCCATGGGTTTTTCGAGGAAAACATCCTTGCCGTGGTTTAAGAATTCGATGGCATAGGGGAGATGAAACTTGTTTGGCGTCCCGATAATCACAGCATCTATATCTTCCCGGTTAACGAAACCTGCAGTATCGGTTGACACTATTGCATTCAGGTTATAATTATCAGCAAATTTTTGTGCAGCGCCGGGTTTTGTATCAATAATAGCAGCGATATTAACATCTGCAAGGGACAATAAGGCACGTGCGTGATAATGGGCAATAAAACCTGTGCCGATAATGGCTATGTTTACCGTGTTCATAGCTTCCCGGTTATTGAATCTCGTTTGCATGAAGGTATATTTTGCTGATAGCTTCAGCCAGCATATCCATATCCGCTTTGTTTCCTAACAGGATCTTTTGGTGGATGCAAACCGATTCTTCCTTGTGGATTTTTTCACATACCGGCAGTTTAAATCTTGCAGGATTAATAGCTTTCCAATACCGGTCATTTAATTTATAGCGTGATGGTTTCGTGTAAGGTACGTAAAGTGAGCAATGGTTGAGTGGTTCGTAGCTGCTGTCCACAGTAATGCCAATTTCACTTTCCAGGGCTTTCCTGAATTTATCAACCGTCAAACCTTTAAATCCGTCTTTTTTATATCTGAAGCTGAAATTAAAATAAGCTTCTTTTGTTTCTCTTGCATCGCGTCGCATCGGATAAACTCCGGGGAGCTCGGATAAAAGGGAATTCAGATAGATTCCGTTTTCATCACGGATCTGATTTTGTTGTGGCAGTCGTTTGAGACCTTCAACCAATATGGCAGCCTGAAATTCTGTAATTCTGTAGTTGCCGGATTGAAAAAAATTCCCTTCATCGCTGTAACTTCCTGCTCCTTTATCGATATTTGCATATTCGTCTCCTTCAGGCCTTCTGCCGCAGTTTCTCAAAGCGTCGAGCTTTTCAGCCAACACCGGATCGTTGGTCGTGAGCGCACCTCCTTCTCCTGCGGTTAAATGTTTGGAAAGCTGAAAACTGAAGCTGCCGATATCCCCGATGGAACCTGCTTTTTTACCATTCCATTCGCCGCCATGTTTATGGGCACAATCCTCAAGGATAAAAAGGTTATGCTTTTTCGCTATTTCCAAAATGGCATCCATATCGGCAAAACTTCCATAGAGATGTACGGGAATAATGGCTTTTGTACGCGGGGTGATTGCTTTTTCAACTTCCGACGGATCAATACACCACGTGTCCTCACATACATCTACAAGCACCGGTATGGCATTTATATCGATAACAGAGGCTGCAGTTGCCTGCCATGTTAAACCGGGAATAATGACCTCATCACCGTAACCAATATTCAGGGCCTCGAGGGCAAGTTGCAGGGTAACCGTGCCATTGGCTGCAGAAACAACATGTTGTACCCCGGTAAACTCGGCAAACATCTTATTGAATTCCTTTTCCTTAGGCCCGTTATATGACCAGACCCCGCTGTTTAAAACCTCCAGCAGGGAAGTCTCTTCTTCTTTTCCCCATACCGGCCATGCCGGCCATGGGTTCTTTTTTGTATCCCTGACGGGATTTCCACCGTTAATGGCTAGTGCTGACATTTTTATACAGTTTAATTATATGCTGTTTTATATTCCATCCGTCTATTCTTAGAACAGGCTTTTCATTATTCAATGATTTTACCGGAACGGAGACTTTCAGTTTCCGTCTTTCACCGGGAAGTAAGCTGATATAATTGTCATCCCAAAAAACAGGAAGCAGGGATGCCCCGCTTATTTCTCCTTCAATATTCATCTCAATAAAAAATGCCAGCCTGTTGTACGGGTTCATTATATCAAAATGAACGATGATCCGGTCCGGGAGCGTTTCAAGTTTGAAACGGACATCTAATGTAACCGGCTCCAGTTTGTTCAGTAATGTGTAATCGGCATATTCTTTGCTGGGGGTATAAAACGGCCAGTCTTCAAATTCGGCGTCATAGTCAAGAACATCCTGCCTGGTGGAAAGCCAGTAAAAGTTATTATCCGTTTCAATATTGTTCTCGTCAAGTAATCTCAGGTCGAGGAAGTACAAAGTAGAAAGATTCAGGTTCTCCGGCAAGGTGATAACCGGGGATGTTGATTCTGCGGGACAACCTGTTTGAACCGTTTCATTAAAAATGATACGGGAATTCATATCGAGAATTTTAATATGGGCTTTATGGTTTTCAAGACCACGAAAAAGATCATTGATAAGATGGATGGATTTATTGCCATAGTGGTATGCAAGGTGTATTGGTTTACAGGCTTTCCGGGTAGCGTAGAATGCACCGTTAGGCATGAGGTATGCATCAAATAGCTGCCAGTACATTCCGGGCCATGCCGAATTCAGCATCCACTGTATGATACCTGTTGCCCTGGGTTTATTGATCTGGAAAGCCTCAAACATAGGCCGCATCAGTTCGTAGTTCAGTATCTGTGATTTGAATGCAAAATCCTCAACATTTTCAGCCTTTCCGTATCGTTTTTCTATAGCATGGATAACCCGGTCGAGGGTTTTGAAATGATTTTTTCCACAATGATATTCCCAGACGTCATCTACCGGCCAGAGGTGACCGGGGGGGATCATTTTTTTAATACTTTCCAGTGGCGGGACATTAGCTCCGGGACAGGTTTCCGTATTGAAACCGTATGCACCACCGAAACGTTTGTCTGTATACCAGTAAACAGGTGGGGTATATGCATAGGGACCAAGCATTTTCATCCCGGAAGATCCGCTGATTTCACTGACCAGTTCGACATCGGTAATTACGCCCTGTTCACTACCGACTCCGCCTGTAGAGTTTAAGTAAGGACGAGTCCGGTCGTATTGTTTGAAAATTTCCACGTATTTTTTTTCAAGGTCGGGATGTGGAATTTTATCACTGCCGACATTCCAGACAAAGATAGAAGGATGGTTACGCAGCCACAGTACCTGATCTTTCCAGGCTTTTGCCATCAGTTCGATTTCTTCGGGTCCGGTAATCCCTCCGTAAAGCGGGTCAACCGGTTTTCCGAGATATTCTTCATGCTCCCAGTGGCAACTCCATCCGGCCATGATCATGATGCCGTTTTGATCGCACAGTTCATATAATTTCCGGTCTTTCCCCCAGAATCCCTCGAGACGAATACAATTCAGGTTCAGGTGTTTTACATATTCTATCTGTGCTTCAAGTGATTCGTGTGTATCCTGCAGGAGCAAATCATCGGTCCAGCCGGCGCCTTTAATTATAATTTTGTGGCCGTTAATTTTAAACCCCCGGTGTCCTCCTTCATTGAAATAATCTTCTATTTTCCGGATACCGAAAGCTACCTCATTAATATCAGAAACTTCACGGTTTATTTCAAAAGTGAGGTTTAGTTTGTATAAACTGGGTTTACCCAAATGGTTCGGCCACCACAATTCCGGGTTCAGGATATTCAATTCGAGAAATTCCTCGGGTGTCAGAATGATTAATTTTCTTTCCCCCGCGCGTACCGTAACCGGTTTGCTCACCTGCAGTTTGTCAATAACGGCTGTTAATACTCCGGATATTTTCTTTTTTGTTTCATTTACCAACATTGTCGAAACCGTCAAAGAGGCGTGATCAGGGCTGGCAGGATTAAATTGTGTCTCCACAAAAGGATTTTCGATAGAAACACCACGGTTAAAATGTAAGGTCACTTCCCTGAACAGTCCCATGTTCTGATCCGGAGGGTCAATATTCCAGTCAACGAAACCGAGGGTAAAATCGCCCGGACCGGGAGGGATCACTTCAACAGCCAGGATATTATCCCCGGGTGTAACATATGACGTTATATTAAACCTGAAACGGCGAAATGCCCCGGAAACGGATTGTGAATCTGCCAGTAGTTTTCCATTCAGCCAGATATTTGCTTTATAATTGATCCCATCAAAATTTAACAGTACGGTTTCCCTGATTTCTTCCGGAGACAGATTGAATACTTTCCGGTACCACCACGGTATCCTGAACTGTTTCGCAGGGACCTTCTTCATATTTGTGCCGGTATAAAGATCTTTATACCTTCCATGGGCTGCGAGTGTTGCCAGGACAGTCGAAGGGATGCCGGCCGTTAACCAGCCATTTGTCCGGAAAAGGGGACCGGATATCATTTTCCCATTGGTGGAAACTTTTTCAGAAGATTGTAGCTCCCATCCTTCTGAAAGATTTTTATGGAATGATATCATCTTGTCGACCTCTTGTAAGAATGGATTTTATATAATGGGTTTAAGTGTGAAATCCGATTATTTATCTTCTGTTTCCCCGTCTTTTAGCTTCAGTAATTTTATTGTTCTTTTAGCAGACCATACCATTCCTCCACCAATCCCCGCAACAATCAGTCCGGCAACAAGGTTTGTCATTTTATCAATAAAGTTGTCCGAAAAGGGTACGGCAATAATTACGATGACACCAAAAATGAGTAAGAATACGCCCAGTGCATTGTTAATTTGTGCGGACTTGTATTTTATTTGTTTTTCTGATAATCCCACCATGTTCAGATTAAGATTTGTGAATATTGTACAGTTAGAAAATATAGTATACATAAAACAAAATCGCCAGTACGGTAATTGCCCACCATTTCAGGTTGCTCCACCAGTGCCGGTCTTTTTTCTCAATACCCTGGAAAATATAATCATTAGGAATTAAAAGTATGAGTATTCCAATCAAAACAAACAGTCCCAGAAAAACCAGTTTAGCTGATTCCTGTGATACCCCTGAAAGCCAGTCAAAGTTTAACATGATTTATTTCTTAGGTTTAACATTGTGAACAGCTATTTTTTAATGGTCAGGTTGTAAACCAATCCGACCATTTTATTTCTCGGGTGTGGTGTTGAGAACAAACTTACTCCAACAGCCGTAATAAATCCGGCAACAAATGACCACCATGAAACATACAGGAAAGGATCCTGAATGGTAAAAAACCTGCTTTTAAAAGTGTTCAGAATAAAAGCAATCAGAATACCGATAATTAACCCTGAAAGACCTCCCCACTGGGTTGCTCTTTTCCAGAAAATACCCAGCAACAGAATGGCAAATAAAGGTCCCTGGAAATAGGACATGAAAGTTTGTATGGCGACATAAATTCCGGGATATTTGCTGCTGATGGGAGAGGTTATCACACCCAGGATCAGTAATATCAGGGTGGTTAATTTACCTACAAAAAGATAATGTTTATCGCTTGCGTTTTTATTGATATAAGGTTCATAAATATCTTTGGTAAAAAGTGTTGCGGTGGAATTAAGCAGTGAATCCACACTGGACATCATCCCGGCCAGAAAAGCTGAAAACATCAGTCCCATGAGACCGGGAGGCAATATCTTTTTGATCATCATAGGCATGGACTGGTCGCCATCTTTCAGGCCGGGAATGAGTATAATGGCCATCAAACCGGGAAATAAAACGAGTATGGGAATGAGCATCTTCAGAGCAGATCCGAAAATCATGCTGGCTTTGGCATGCCATTCGTTTTTGGCTGTAAGGCATCGCTGAACGATGGTCTGGTTTCCGATCATATAGGCATTCGCCATAACAAAGGTCAGGCCGAATAATATTCCGGTCCAGGGGAAAGGGGTTTTGGTATCCGCAGGCTGAATCAGATGAAAATGTTGCTGATATTCAGGTCCCATAGCATGGATTTTGTCTACCAATCCTTCCCAGCCCCCGACAGCATGAAGGCCTAAAAACACCAGGGTGAATCCGCCGATAAACATGATAATCAGTTGTATGACATCGGTCATTACCACGGCAGTAATCCCCCCGAAATAGGTGTACAGTCCTACAACAGCTGCCGTAATCATAATGGATAACCATACAGGCCATCCCATAATTACATTCAGAAGTACGGCACTGGCCCAGAAAAGAACACCCAGGTCAACGGCAAAGAAAATGATCCAGGTCAGTGATGCCAGGGTGCGTACATAACGGTTGTATCTTCTTCCCAGATATTCCGGGATGGTATACATCCCGCCCTTCCAGAAATAGGGGACAAAAATAAAGGCTGCCAGCAACATGGCCGGAACCGAACCGATCCAGTCAAAATTTCCTACGGATATGCCATACCGGTATGCCTGTCCGGATACACCCACAAAATCAAAAGCTCCGATATCCGAGACAACGATAGACATCCCAATGGCCCAAAAAGGCAAAGTTTTTCCGGCAAGGAAATAGTCAGATGAACTGCCGACAAATTTCTTAAAATAATAACCAAGAATGACGATTCCGACAAGGTAGGAAATGACAATAAAGTAATCAATACCGGTAAGCATGGATCAGTGTTCTAAATGTTTTTGTAATTTTACAAATAAAAATTCGCTGTGGCAAAAATCTACACTGACCCGGCAAAATCCTGAAATCCGGCCTGGACAGATGAATAGCCATAATCACAATACAAAATAAGAAGAAATACACATTGCAGGCTTCTGTTATTTTGAACAATTTGCATTATTTTTTAACGGCTTCCCCCGGTGGAATATCTTCCGGGCTGCTTCCCCATGCGTAATTCGGTTCCGGTCCCATTTCAAAAATCAAATGGCCGCCTTTAATAATTTCCTCATGCGATATCCACGGTCTGGTTAAAGGTTCCCCGTTCAGTATGGCTGATTGTATATATTTGTTCTGCCCGGAAACATGATTGGCTCTGACCGTAAATTCGCCTTCATCATAAGGAGTACTGAGTGTCAGTTTTACTTCTTCGAATAAGGGTGAGCCGATCATATAGATATTTGATCCCGGGGTTACCGGATAAAATCCCATGGCACTGAATACATACCAGGATGAGAGTGATCCCATATCTTCGTTCCCGCAAATTCCTCCCGGTCCCGTCCGGTAAAGGTCCATTACCCGGCGTACCTTTTCCTGTGTTTTCCACGGCTGGCCTGCGTAATTGTAAAGATATGCCACATGATGTGAGGGTTGATTACCCTGAACATACTGGCCAATGGTTCCCACAACGCCAACGTACTTCGGACCGCTGATTTCCGGATCGATCGTGAAAAGGGAATCAAGTTTGGCCGTAAACCTTTCCGTTGACCCGAACAGATCGATCAAACCCTTTACATCGTGTTGTACCGACCATATATATTGCCATGCATTCGACTCGGTAAAATAGCGATTGGGCCTTCTTCCCACCAGCAGCGGGTCAAAGCAATCGTAATAGGTGTGGTTCCCTTCCTTTTTAATCCGGACAGGCCTTCCGCCGCATGACGGCAGCCAGGTGCCGTCTGACAACTTCGGCCGCATAAAATCCGTATGTGGATCAAAAAGATGCCTGTAATTTCCGGCTCTTTTTATCATTCTGTTATAATCATCCGTTTTCCCAAGTCCTTTAGCCATCTGTGCAATGCACCAGTCGTCATAAGCCAGTTCCAGGGTATTGGAAACCGATTCGGGCCGTTTATCCACAGGAACGTAGCCCGACGTCTCATAATCATGCAACCCGGACCGGCCATCTGATGGAGGCAGCGGTGGCGGAGGCAATTGGGTAGCCTTCTTAAACATGGCCTCATAAAGAAATTCAGCATCATAATCCCTGAATCCTTTCATCCAGGCATCAACGATGACGGGCACAAGGTGATCACCGGCCATCCCCTGCCCGAATACGTTACGGTGATGCTGTGCCGGTAACCAGCCGTAATGCCGCGTTTTTGATATGATCGATTTTATCATATCATTGATATGTCCGGGTTCAATGAGTGTCATTAATGGCTGTTCTGAACGATAGGTGTCCCAGCAGAAAAAAGAAGGATAAAAATCAAATCCTTCGGCCGTATGAATCTTACCGTCCATGCCCATATATTTCCCGTCCACATCATTGGAAATTCCCTGCGCGAGCAAAGAATGGTACAGTGCTGTATAAAACACTTGTTTCTGATCGTTGTTATCGCTTTTAACTTGTAACTTACTAAGTTCTTTGTTCCAGACTTTCCTGGCTTCCTTTCTAACCCGTTCAAAATCCCATTCGGGAATTTCCGATTCAAGGTTCTTCCGGGCACCCTCAATACTCACATAAGACAGACCTACTTTCACATAAATCACTTCACCCTCATGTGTCCGGTAGTTGACAAATGCGCCTATATTTTCCCCTGATTCAGCCGATTTCCAGGGAAAGACAGAAGCTCCTGACTCGGGTGTTCTGTAGTTGGCATCCCAGGTGCCGTAGGCACCAAAAGGACGGCTAAACTCCGCCACAAAATAGACAATAGCTTCGAAAGATATTTTGTATCCCTGTATGGTATGGTTATCCGAAAATTCAAGATGGGATTTCCCTTCCGGTCTTTTCCCTATGCTATGTCCCAGGTCGAGCAGGATATGGGCATCGTTTGTTTTCGGGAAAGTATATTTGTGCATCCCGGCCCGGCGGGTAGTTGTTAATTCTGCCTTCACTCCGTAATCTTTCAGGATCACCGAATAATAACCCGGTGAAGCCATCTCATCATTGTGGTCAAACCGTGACCGGTAGCCTTCATCCGGATTCTCACGCGAACCGGCCGCTACCTGCAACCTCTGACTGACCGTGGGCATCAGCAGGATATCTCCTTCCGCCACCATCCCTACGCCACTGTAATGGGTGTGGCTGAACCCCATGAGCGAGTTGTCGGCATACTGGTAGCCGGAGGCATAGGTCCAGCCTTTGTTGTAAGTGTCCGGACTCAGTTGTACCATCCCGAACGGCAGCGTCGGCCCCGGAAACATGTGAGCAAAAAAATCGGTACCTATGAAAGGATCGACATAATCTACAGGTTGTTTTACTTCCTGCCGCTGGTCACAAGAAGATATAAAAAACAGTAAAAGCAGGAGGAAAAAGCCGGCGTAAACACTTCCGGCACGGGAAGTTACAGCTCTGGAGGTTTTCATAGGTGTTTATTATTGTACATATCATTTATTAATCTTTTTTACTAAAAGCATTAACGCAGGACATCGTCCTGTGTTGGGACATAACATCCTTCCAGGCCCTGAAGGGGCGTAAGCAGTTTCTGATACAGGAGGTAAAGAAAATTTCTAAAATGAGAATAAAAAAGGAAATGCTGAGAAGACGATAACGAAGATTCATAAAATGTGCAATTTCAGTTATTAAATCCGGAATCCTATATCTGGAACAAGTTAACAAAGTCAGATAAAAATGTAAAAGATTTTCGTTTGAATTATTTATTCTCTTCCTTTATTCTTTAACCTTGGCTCCTTTGTCCCCCCGATGCACCATGCAACCCCGCCGGACACTGACGGGATCCCGGCAGGCCGTGAACGCTTTCAGGTCTTCTATGTTGAGAATGTTTACAAAAGATAAAAGGGTAAAGATTAAAGAAGGACACTATAATTTTTCATTTTTCATTCGAAAATTAAGATTTATTACTTACAATAAAATCTGGCTGAGAATTTCATTCTTGCCGGTTTCCTGCTTTCCAATCATTTCCCGGATAAATTTGTTATATCAACAGACGAAGGCGGTGCTGCATCCGGCGAACTCCCCCATTGTTTGTTGGGATATGGCCCCATCTCCAGTTCAAGAGTGCTCCCTTTAAGAATATCATTATGCGTAAACCAGGGATGTTCCAGCGGTTTACCGTTAAGTTTTGCCGATTGTATGTACTTATTTTCCTTGGCATAATGATGCGCAATAATGGTAAAAGTCTTTCCCTTCGGAAGATGAATCTTAACTTCTTTAAAAACCGGACTTCCGATGTTATAAACGGGCAGTCCCGGTGTAACAGGATAAAAGCCCATGGAAGAAAAAACAACGAATGCGGACATTCCTCCACCATCTTCATCCCCCGGAATACCAAAAATATTGTCCATAAACCATGTGTTCAGCAGAAACCGGATGTGTTTCTGGGTCTTCCAGGGAGCTCCGGAATAGTTATAAAGATAAGGAATATGGAAGCCCGGTTCATTTCCCATCGAGAACTGTCCGACCAGACCTGTGGCATCGGGGAATTTTGCCCAGAATTTATATTTGGAACGTCCCAGGTCTTCACGGAAAAGATGGTCGAGTTCCCTGGTAAAGGCCTCACATCCGCCTTTCAGTTTTATCAGACCTTGAATATCATGCTGTCCCTGCCAGGCGTAGGTATAGGCATTGTTTTCGTCGTAGTAATCACGTCCTCCGGGCCCGCCGTCAAATTTCGGGTCGATATCGATCCATTGGCCTTTGGCATCTTTCGGAATGAACAGTTTCATGTCCGGTTTGTACAGGTTTCGATAGTTGAGGGATTGATGAATAAAATATTGAAAATCATCCTTTTTCCCCAGCTCTTTCGCCATTTCGGCCAGGGCCCAGTCGTCATAGCTGTGAGCCAGTGTGACGGCAACTGCCTGACGTCTCTCAAAAGGATGTACTTCCTTCACCGTTTCTTTTTCACCCGGATTCAGAGCCGGGAAAAAACCGTGCTCGCGATAAAAAGTATCCAGGCGGGTCATTGGTCCGTTACGCCAGGGCAGCATGGTTGCCTCCGTGGCATTTTTCCTCATCCCTTCATAAGCTTTTTCCATATCAAAATCCCTGATTCCTTTGCGCCAGGCATCAAGGAATACAATGGTGGAGTGAAAGCCGTGCATGGCCGGATCATCCCGGTATAGCAGGGGGAACTGGGGCATCGATCCGGACTGCTCATACATCGAAATATAGGATCGCAGCATATCGGTTTCCATACCGGGATCGAGGATCATACGCAACGGATGAAGTGCCAGATAGGTATCCCAGACCCAGTCGTCCACATAAAAACCCCGACTGGTTTCATGAACCCTGTGATCATAAGCACTGTAGTATCTACCATCTTCGGCAATGTTTACCATTCGTTCGTAACAACGGTATAATGCGGTATAGAAAACCCTGCGCTGGGATTCCGTACCTCCTTTGACTTCTATCTTTCCCAGTTTTTTCTGCCATTTACTTTTTGCCCTTGTTTCCAGCGCGTCAAAATTCCATTCAGGGATCTCCTCCTGCAGGTTTTTCCGGGCCTGTTCCGGGCTGATGAATGAAATTCCATATTTAAAATAAATTGTCCCGGGAGTATTTTCCGCTAATTCAAATAATATTACAGGGACCTGACGGTTTATTTTTCTCCGGACAGTAACTTTCATGTGGGTAAGGTAAAATGTACCCTTTACATTAAATTCACCATAAACATATGCTTTCATCCCCGGGAACCACTCTTCCCCGTTCAGGGCATGGTCAGAAAGGCTTTGCCATTTTCCTTCATTGTTGATCTGTAACCTGATCACCTTCGGTTGCTGACGGGAATAAGTAAATCTGAAGATGCCGGTTCTGGCACCGGGAGTGAACGCTGTCTGAATATTGCTGTCAACGAAACAGGTGGAATAGTACCAGGGATGTGTAATCTCCAGATCATGATCAAACATCTGCTTTCGTGTCCAGGTACTGTCTTCGGACGTTCCGGCATAAGGCATGATCCCGAACAATTCTCCTTTTCGATGAGATTTGATCGTAAGCGGAAAAAAACTGATCTGGTCACTCAGGTAATCCGGCCGGACAGGATACATCCGTATCATCCGGTTAGGGAGTGAAACGGTCGGGCGGGTGGGTTGCAACAGATGTCCTACTCCCCCGATATCAGGATCAATATAACCGGGAATAGAGGCTTCTTTACCTGGTGTATTACATCCCGTCAGTATCCCACCAGCCAACAACACAGTTAACACAAAATCTGTTACCGTAGTATTCATATTTATTAATTTAGTTTTACCGGGCGTAAGCTTAGCGCTCTTAATTTTTCCTTTTTCCTTATAATCCTTGTGCTTCCGTTTTTACTATTAACGTTAAACACAGTAAACTTAACAAAACGGTTTTAAGATACAGATGCGATATATTATTCCTTTTTTTACATGATCTAAAGTCCAATACTTTATTCGTTACCCAAATCTATCTGCGCTTCATCAGTCTGAAATATGTGACCAATGTCGAATAGATAAGAAAAGCGATGCCTGCATAAAAGAGAAGGGTACTGTATTCCTTGTAAACATCATTAAAATCAGCCAGTCTTCCCGCCTTAATGTAATAGATCAAACCCAATCCCAGCATAAACAAGGCACCTGCCATAGCTGAAACGGGAACAATCTTACCGAAAAGATTACCGCTTTCGGATTCGTTTCTGGCAGAAATACGAAGGGTCAGCCAGGTAACAATGGCCATCCAGAAAATCCAGGAGAGAATCTGTAAAATATTCAATGTCCTGAAATAATTAAAGAAAGTGAAACCCGGACGGAAGAAGAGATTTTTTTTCTCATAATAAGGCCGGTCATTGTATAATAACACCTTCAATTTTCCCTGATCACGGGTTTTGAGAATATGTAATATCGATTCTTCCTGCTCCTCCGGAGACATCTGATGCCATCCCGGAATCTCAAATGCATTCCACAGGGAACAAACATTCCCGTAACCGTGAAAATCCAGTCCGCCATTCATGATCAGGTGATTTTCCAGGCAAAAGGATTTGATCTTGTTGTATATTTTTCTGTCATAATATCTGTCGGTTGCGGTGTTCCCGATCTCAAAGCCATCAACGCCCAGGTCCCTGTAATATTCAAGCGTTTTATGTTCGCCATCGAACCAGTGATTGACAATTACTGCGCCGCCGGATGCCTTTGTTGAATCCACCGCAACGGAGTCGGGAAATCCATGCGTGGAAAACTTTCTTTTTAACCCCAGCAGGCTTAAGTGGTTTGTTCCTGAAAATTCTTCTCCGCACATCACCAGCGGTTCGATCTCAAAATCACCGTTACGCTGAGCCTTCATAAAATCCAGGGTTTTGTCATGATGGTTGTGATCGGTGATGAAGAATGCATCAAAGCCGTTGCGCTTATGCCATTTCCATAGCTTTTTCTGAGGAATCAGACCGTCGTGACTGTATTCCGTATGGCAATGTGTAGTGACCAGCACGGTATCAGGGGTGTGATTAACAATCGTATTACCTGGTAAACGGATGAAAATAAGCAGCAGGAAAATTATAAACAGCCCTCCGATGATGAGGGGGATATCAACCATCCTGGCGGTCAGCCATTTTTTACGTTCCTGCCTTTTCCCTGTCGCAAACCCTTTCCACAGGATAAAAATAAAGTAAAAGGAAAATAACCAGACCAGTGCCCACGGCACTTCCGAAAGGGCATACAGCGACCTGTTGAAATAAAGCAATAAGCCCAGGAAAGGCTCGAAGATAATGCGCCAGGGTGAAATACGGATGCCATATCCGGCAACCGGTTCCTGCGTGAGCGCATCGAGGATGCGTACGGGATAATGCAGCAAGAGAGAGATCAGCAGGATAACTGCCAGAATAATTCCGGCTGCCAGGATGCATCTCCTTTTTGTTTTATTTATGGTCATCTTTTTACGGGGAAACTTTTTTCAGTTTAACGTCTTCATTTTTTGCTTTTGGAAAACCGTATTTTACAATACTTTGTGTTTGTCCGTAGCAGCTAAGTATTATTAACCCTGTTATAATCAAACAGAGCCGTAAACGGTTGTGCATATATGTTCCCGGGCTTTTCAACGGAGATCGGGATTACCTGGTTGGTCAGACGGATCTGATGAAAAACTTTCCATAAATGGGTTGTTCCATTTTTCAGGCAGATAAGTGATAACCACATCAGGGTTACCAAGCTTATGGGATGTGAATTCCACGCTTTTGCTGTCCGGTGCCCACCCGACGTGGGGATGTTCCCCGCCACCATAAATGCGGTGATTTTTAGTGAGCAGCCGCAAATGACTTGTTCGTTCATCAATGATGGCAATGTGGCCGTGCCAGTTGTCTGTGGCTACCCATTTTCCGTCGGGCGACCCCGAAGCATGCCACCAGTTGAATTGCGATAATTCATAAGGTGTACCCCATGTCCACCAGGCACCGGCGCCAATGATCCGGGTTGTTTGCGTATGAATATCCGTAATCTTGACATACGATTCTTCAACCCTGTACCCTCCGCAGAAAGTGATCTGGTCGTTTACCCACCAGTCTTCGTGTGTAACCAGCTCCCCCGGTTCCTGGAGGTGTATCTTTTTTGCCGTACCGGGATGCCGGGTATCTATAATCCATATCCGGTGGGGCGAATAGGCAAATCGTAACAGATACGGGTTGTATTTGCTGAACTGAACATGGGAGAAAGGAGTGGCGTTCTTCCATGTCAGCAGGTTTGTTATCATACCCGTCCTGATGTTTATGGCAATGATTGACTGCTGATCTTTTACGGTATCCAGCACAGTTGCCGAAAGATACCGACGGTCACCGCTCTGGGATAATGCTGAGAAAAAAGTCGATCCTTCAGGAGCATCAGCGATTTTCCGCTCCTGAACGTTGACTTTTTCCACGGTTGCCGAATCATCAGAAAAAAGAATACTGACATTCCACTGGTAAACGGAATGGCCGGTCCTGACATAAATGTCACGGGTTTTCAGGTCAACATAAGCAAGGGAGGCGACATGCCTGTCTTTACGCGGATTTAGCCGTATCAGCTGCCCCGTCCTGGGAATATATCCGAACAGTTCGCTTCTTCCCGTACGGGTTGAGATAAAGGTCATCATCGAAAGATCACTGAACCAGCAGTTCCAGTCGAAATAAAGATTTATATCCGCAGCCGTATCGGTTGTTACAAAGATCAGCTTTGCCCCGCTTGTCGAATCTTTGATAATCATATGTTCGGGTGGATAAATTTCAGCATTCCATTCATTATTATTGGCCACAAAGTGTTTGGGTGTGGCAATGGCTTTCAGGGAGCGGGGATCATCACCCCGGATATCCATTACCAGTGCTGTTGTGACCTGTGACGTGAGCAGGGGATCTTCGCCGTAGCATTCTTGCGTCATGCCCTGGCGCGGGTCACGGGCAAGCTCTACCACAGGCATCCAGAACGTAAGTCCCATCCGTGGTAAATGGCTGTTAAAAAGTCCTCTGGCTTCGTCCGAAACAGTAATGCCGATTTCCCTCACCAGCTCCGGATCCCGTGTTGCTGCCTGATTGATGGTATGGGGGAAAACAGTACAATTGTCTCCTTGACCTACATGGTGGGTGGACATACCCGACCATTCGAATCCGGGAATGCCAAAACGCAGCAGATCCGCCGGTGTGAGGCTCATTATCTGTGAAATCTTCTCTTCCGGTGTCATCCTGGCAATCAGATCATCCACCCGTTCTTCAAAGTTTTTATCAGGATTCTTATAATCCGGTATGTTTACGGTCTGTCCGGATATTTGTACGAAAGTGAACAGAAAGATCATTAAATGAAAAAGAAGCTGCAATCGCATTATGTAAAATATTACCGGTTTCCCCAACATGAAATGCCGTTTATTAAAAGATTTTTTACTTTTAATGAATCATACAGCTAAGTAACTGTATGAAATTGCATAAAACAACTCATATCTTCACAAAAGATTAAATAATATTGTTGAAGATTCGGAAAAAATGAAAATTAAGCAAAATATGTTTTTATGAATTAATGTAATGTGTAGGATTACAGCCTGATGAGAATGATTAACTACGTAGATAACTACGTAGATAACTACGTAGATACTTTAAAATGATCCAGATACGATTATATAATTATGTTTATCTCAGAACCTTGTAACAAGAATCAAAAACTATGGATAGAGAAGAAATTAATCATTATTTAAAACAAGCTGAGGATCATTTGGTCAATGAACTTCTGCCTTTCTGGTACACACGTATGGTTGATGAACGTCATGGCGGCTTTATCACCCATTTTGATGAGAACGGGAATGATACGGGTGAAGATGAAAAATCGCTGATTGCCCAGACAAGATCTGTTTACACATTATCGTCGGCACACAGAGCGGGATATGGTAACGGAAAGCTTGCTGAAATGGCGGAACATGGCATTAACTTCATGATCAATAAAATGTGGGATAAGGAATACGGCGGATTTTACTGGATGACGGATCGTGCGGGGAATGTAAAAGTGGACAAAAAGATCCTTTACGGCCATAGCTTTGCCATATATTGTCTGAGTGAGTATACCCTTGCCACCGGTGATCCGCGGGGGATTGAATATGCGGAAAAAACGTTTGAACTGATACAGGCAAATGGTACGGATACCTATTACGGAGGGTATTTTGAAATGTTTGACCGTGACTGGACGCTGGCCGGCCCCGGCAGCCTGGGAGGGGACCGGAAAACCCTGGATGTTCACATGCACCTGATGGAAGCTTTTACCACCCTTTACGAATGCAGCCGGAAAGAAGTACACCGCAGAAAACTGTTTGAAGATATAAATATCCTCCTTAACAGGATGTTACACCCTGAGTACAAGACGGGAATTCCGCAATTCTTTGCTGACTGGAAAGTAGCACCGCAGATTAAATTTGATATCGTCTGGGGCTGGGACCGCTTTGCGGAGGAAGGGAAAAAGTCAAACCCGACAGACAATACCTGTTACGGTCACAATGCCGAGCTTGCATGGCTTCTGAATCATGCGCTGGAGGTTACCGGAACCGCAACAGAGCCATATCGCGACCTGCTGTCAACGATTTTTATGCATACGTTGAACAATGGCGTTGATACGGAATACGGTGGTGTTTTTGTTGAAGGACCACATTCGGGGGGTGTTTATGACAGGGAAAAGGAATTCTGGCAACAGGCCGAGGTAATGATCGGAATGCTTGATGCCTATCTGCAGTCCGGGAAGGAAAAATACTGGGAGGCATATAAAAATATTCACCGCTTTGTTTTTGACAAAGTGATCAACCGGAAAACCGGTGAATGGTATCCGCTGCTGACCCGGGAAGGGCAGCCAATCTGGACACATATGAGCCATTCATGGAAAATCAACTATCATACGGTCAGGGCTATGATTCAGAGTATTGCGCGTATGAAAAGGATTACTGGGATGATCCGGACATAGGGATCATCTGATTACTTTGGTGTAATAAATCCAAAATATATCTATTTTTGGTTTTTAGCATTTAACGAAACATATCTTAAATAAGCAAACCACTTTGAATATTACACTGAGCGGATTGGATTGGGTAATAGGCCTTTTTGTGCTGGTGGGTAGCCTGGCGGTGGGTCTGTTTATGGCCTACCGGGCAAAAAGCGGACAAAACAGTACCAATTTTTTCCTGGGTGGGCGGAAGATACTCTGGCCTGTTGTGGGGGCGTCATTGTTTGCCACAAATATCGGTGCCGAACATCTTGTGGGGCTCTCGGGTGATTCATACCGTTACGGGCTGTCTGCCGGATCGGTCGAGCTGACCACGTTTATTACGTTGGGTATTGCCAGCGCCGTATTGTTTCCCTACTATCTGAAAAATAAAATTTACACGATCCCGGAGTTCCTGGAACTACGTTATAACACGAACGCCAGGATATTTTTTTCCGGGCTGATGCTGGTGATCAGTATCATGACGAAACTTGCTTTTACACTTTTTGCGGGTGCCCTGGTATTAAATGGCCTGCTTGGATGGAACGTGATGACAACCGTCATTTTTACGGGCTTTATTGTTGCTGTATTTACGATTGTGGGTGGGTTTACGGCAGTAGCCTATACTGACAGTATCCAGGCATTCATTATGATCATAGGAATGAGTATAGTACTTTTCATCGGGCTGGATAAGGTTGGGGGCTGGAGCGGTTTGATGCAGAAAGTTCCTGAAGCGATGACCATTGCCAAACCGGTTGATGATCCTGTGTATCCTTTTTGGGGAATTCTTGCTACAGCATTTTATGCCGGGGTGTTCTACTGGGGAATGGACCAGGTGAATGTACAGCGTGTGCTGGCTGCTCCCACCCTGAAACAGGCCAGATGGGGCGCTATGTTCGCTACTTTGCTTAAGCTTATGCCGATTTTTATTTTTGCCCTTCCCGGAGTAATCGCTTTTGCTTTATATCCCGGTCTGGAAGGGGAAGAAACCAAACAGACCTTTATTGTTTTGCTGAATAACCTCCTTCCCACGGGATTACGCGGTCTGGTACTGGCTTCCCTGATGGCTGCACTGATCACGTCGCTGATTGCCGTGCTTAACTCCGTCTCTACACTTGTTGTACGCGATTTTGTCGTAAAATTCAAACCGGATATACCGGAAAAGAGACAGGTTTTCATAGGCCGGATCACCATCCTGCTTATCACCGTTCTGGGGATCGGCGCTGCCTACCTGGTTTATAAGAATGAAGAAGGATTGTACAAATACCTCCAAACCATTTCGGCTTATCTCGTTTTACCTGTTTTTCCGGCCATCTTTTTCGGGATCATAAGTAAAAAAGTTACGCTTAAAGCAGCAGCCGTTTCGGTTTTTGTGGGGTTAGCCTTTGCCACAATCTTTGTAATCGATCAGTTTGCAGGACCGGAAACCGGACAGAAGCTCTTTCCATTTCTGCATTATAAACTGACCCTGAATTTCGGTTTCAGGGGGTTGTGGGCAATGATCATTACTTCTCTGGTCCTTTTTGCCGTTTCTGCCTTCACACCGAAAACAGATCCTGCAAAACTCGAAAAGACCACGGTCAATTACGCTAAAGGGTTTGAGAGATTTTCGGGTATAACAGACTGGAGGCTGCTCCTATTGATGTTAACTTTTATTACCATCCTGATTTATACCTGGTTGAGTTGAAAGGTGAGGGGAAAGGTGAATGGAATATTGGAATAATGGCTCTCCTTCGCTTAAGTTTCGGAGGATAGGAATAATTGAAATATTGGTAACGCAATTGTCATACAGTGGTCATACGATTGTTACACGATGGTTATATTATTTTCATACGATCGTCAGACAATGGTAACACAATGATAAAATGGTAAAATTGAAGCACGTTATCAGAAACTTTTTTTTCGGACTGAGCCTGTTGGTGCTGACCGTACTGTTGTTTTCTGCAGGCGTATATTTAAGATACCGGCAAATTGTTCATACCAGACATCGTCCGTCTGACCGTTTTGAGACACCTGCTTATCCGTTGATCGGAGAAGTGGATCCATTTATCGGAACGGGAGGTTATCCCTGGATGTGCGGGAATAACTTTCCCGGCGCCTCCGTGCCGTTCGGAATGGTACGGCTCAGCCCTGAGACAGCGTCGATCCTGATAAACCGGCGGGCGCTGAACACTTCGGGATATTATTACGGAGATAATAAGATCTGCGGCTTTAGTCATACCCGGCTTAGCGGAACGGGAGCGACTGACGGAGGACATTTTCTGGTTGTGCCTGGTATCAGACCTGTCTCAAAAAGAGACCGTATGAAGGGTGTGTTTATGCGTTTTTCCCATCGTTACGAAACGGCTTTCCCCGGATATTATGCCGTATTCCTGCCGCGCCGGAAAGTGCTGGCGGAACTTACGGCGACTACCAGGGTAGGAGTGCACCGGTACACTTTTCCGGAAGGAGTTCATCCCCATTTGCAAATCCATATCAGCAATACGCTCGGAGATTACCGGAGCAGTGAGGGGACAGTAAGGGTCATCCGGGAGAAGCGGGAAATCGAAGGAAGTATCCGGACCTTCGGGACATTTGCACAACGATATGGTGGGATAAAGGTCTATTTTGTTGCACAGGTTGACAAGGATTTCGAGTCGTTCGGGGTATGGGATGAAAAAGGATTTTATCCGGGACAGACCGGTGCTGCCGGTGATCATCCGGGCGTTGATCTGTCGTTTCCCGATAAAGGTAAGGAGAATCAGGTCGGGATCAGAGTGGCAATATCCTATGTGAGCATCGAAAATGCCAGGGAGAACCTCGAAAAAGAGATTGCCGGAAGAAGTTTTGATGAGATACTGCGGGCGGCGCAGGAGGCCTGGGAGAAGAAACTGTCACTGATCCGGATTGAAGAAACATCACCTGAAAAGCGGACGGTTTTCTTTACTTCTCTATACCGTGTTTTTCAGATGCCGACCATCTTTACAGATGTCAACGGGGAGTACCTGGGGTTTGACA
>JAADHC010000025.1 GCA_013152085.1 Chlorobiota bacterium | reverse complement strand
TCGCAGGGTAACCTTCGGTTCTCATGAGCTGACTTTTATCGCCAAGTTCGGTGACAACGCCCGCAGATACCGCTGGATTAACAGATATTAATTCTTGCTTCTTATTCGGCAGATACGGTTTATCAAATACCTTATAATTCATATAACTTATTATTTTTGTTGGTAACCTTACTTACAAATCACTATTCTTATGAAGATTTCTCGCTGGTTCCTTATGTTTATAGGATTATTTATTATTCCTCAGGTTTTCGCTGTGGATTTATCTTTATTTTCCGGAAAATGGAAATTAATAGAAGGGAAAAGTGAACCAATCCCGTTATTTGGTAAAGTAACGCTGGATATACTTACTGATCATGAAAAAACAGAAATGCATTTTACCTGGGGGAAGGGTTCACGATTATTCAAAGATACCATTCAGATAATTTATGCAGATCAAACCGTAAAATGGTTATCGTCGTCAAGAGTCTTTCCCTACAATGTATTCTTAGGCATAAAAGTGTTAGGGGATCAGCAGATTACAGGAAAATATAAAATAATAAAAGATCGGAATGTTATTCTGTTGGAGAGAATTTACAGTGTTCAGGGTTCACAGGGATCAAGAAGTATACATGAGACAAATCGTTTGGTGTTAACTTTTGATGGTAATCAGTTGGAGTTTACTGTAGATATTCCGGAAATATTTGGTAATAAGAGATATAAGTATGTCTTTAAGCGAGATGGCTACCGGGAAGCATATATTGTTTATTTATCTGATAACTGGAAAGTGAAAGAATCCCTGGATATTCAGGTACTCCTTTTAAGTTTACAGGGATTGGTTAATCGCCAGGGTCCGAGGCTATACTTTATTTACCCTGACAACTGGGATTATCGGTTTACAAGTGATATCTATAACTTTTTACAGGAGAAAAAAGATTTTTCCTTTACTACAATGACTTCACTGGAGGATTTGATGGATACTTTTCGTAAGGAGATTCACGGTTATATCGTTTGGGATACGGACAAGCCTGTTTCATTGGATGCTGCGTTAACCGTAGCAGGATTGAAAGATGCTGTTGTAATATCAGAGGATTTGATACCTTTCGCAAAATCAGCCGGGCTGGAAGAGAAAGAGGACTTCAGAGGTGTATTTCAGGGGCTTGACGATGCGGAAATTTTTAAAAAAGTTTATGAAGAATATGACTCAATGTGCAATAAAGATATGATTGTCTGGCTGGGGGGTGAATCCGGTGAGGAAATGAAACCAGGTATTGCCGACTGGGGAATAATGAACCGTACTTTCTTCACGAATTTATCCACGGATCCGTCGGATACGGCAGAATATCTTATGTCAAAAAAAATTATGCAGGGACAACATCCCTTCGGTCTTGTCTTTGGATGGCATACTTATAAGAAAGATAAAGAGCGTGATCACGTCAAACTTGCTTCATCATTCGGACTTCGTGTTGAAGGATTGCATACACTTCCGAATATGAGCTTTATGCACCATATCCCGGTTTCACCCGGGTATCATTTTGTCAACAATCATAGTCCCGAAAAGGCACTGAAAAGAAAGCCGGAGAAAAAGGTTTATATTTCTTTTGTTCAAACCGATTGTCTTGGCCTGGGTGCCTGGAACCAGCCGGGCAGGGGGACACTCCCCTACGCATGGGAAGTTACGATGAACTGGTACTGGCTGGCACCGGCAATGCTGGAATATTTCTATTCTGAAGCTACCGGAAAGGATTACTTTATAGGTTCTTTATCAGGTCCCGGATATATTTATCCCAAAGCCGTTCCTTATAAGTATTTACCGGCACTTATTGATTCAGCCTACCTGCTGATGAAAAATCTGGACCTGAATGTTTTTGAGATCATGGATTATTCTGAGGGTGCAACCATTGAAGGAAATACGGAACTTACAAAAAAAGTGGTTGATACCTATTATAAACGTATGCCCGGTTGCCTGGGTTTTGTGAATGGTTATGCCCCGGCTTATTCTTTTGATAATCAGGGTGGAAGATCATTGGTCTCCTATGACTACTATCTGGATCCGGAACGCTCCGTGGATGACGCTGAAGCAGATATCCGATCTTTGGCACGGTTAAATCCGCAAAGGCCTTATTATCTTCTTATTCATGTACGTCAGTGGAACAATATTAATAAGGTAAATCAGATATTTACCCGGCTGGGGAGAACATTTGAGGTAGTGCCCCTTGATGTATTTCTGAAAATGGCAGGGAAGGAGCCTACGTTTAAGCCACATTTACTTGAAGAGAAAAAAGAGAACAAATGATTTTATCTTAAGTAACTTACTCAGGGAAAACTTTTTCCCCTTGAATGTATGTTGCCTGAACCCTGATCCGTGGGATAATCTCTTTGGGTATTTCCATGAGATTCTCATCCAGAATCACGAAATCTGCTTGTTTCCCGGATTCCAGGCTCCCTTTTAAATCTTCTTCAAAGTCTGCTTTGGCAGCCCAAATGGTCATGGCACGTAATGCCTCTTCCCGGGTCAGCGCATTTTCAGTCTGGAATCCTTCGGGAGGATATCCTGAAGTATCCTGCCGGAATATCCCGGCATAAAAGCCCAGCAGCGGATTAATATCCTCTACCGGGAAGTCACTGCCATTGGGAATCCATCCGTTTTGTTCCATCAGATCATGATAGGCGTATGCCCCTTTTATTCTTTCGGCTCCCAGGCGGTCTTCTGCCCAGTACATGTCAGAGGTTGCGTGTGTGGTTTGTACAGAAGGAATGATAGAAAAATCTCCAAACATATGAAAATCACCGGGTGCAACTACCTGAGCATGTTCAATACGCCAGCGGCGATCATTGTTCCCTTTCAGGAATGATGCATATATATTCAGTATCAGGTGGTTCGCTGAATCACCGATACAATGCGTGTTAATCTGGTATCCTGCTTCATAGGCCCGTTTACAAATAGCGGTTAAATGCTCAGGCGTAGTTACAAGGAATCCACGGTTACCCGGATCATCGGTATAAGGTTTAAACAGGCATGCCCCACGGGAACCAAGAGCTCCGTCAGCAAAGAGTTTTATCGAGCAGATATGCAATTTATCTGTACGGTAAATACCCTTGGTCATAAATCCGGACAGGTTTTCCTCAGAAGGGGATAACATAGCATACATCTGTATTTTCAGTTTATTATTCTGTTGCAAACTGTCAATAAGTTTCAGTGTTTCATACCCCAGCCCGGCATCGCTGACCGTTGTCAATCCGACAGCAAAACAGTTTTTTTCAGCAGTAAGCAGGGATTGGATCGTCTCATCTCTGCCGGGTTCGGGTACATATCTTCTGACCAGGTCAATAGCGTTGTCAATAAGTACACCGGTGATCCGTCCGTTTTCTTTCCTGATGTCTCCGCCTGAAACTGCTGTCAGGGATGTAATTCCGGCAATTTCAAGGGCTTTCCTGTTTGCAACAGCGCCGTGACCGTCCACGCGGATAATCAGAACAGGTTGATCAGGGAAAGCCTTATCAAGCAGACGGCGGTCGGGAAAATGTTTATCCTGCCAGTCATTCTGATCCCAGCCGCGGCCCAAAACCCATTCGTGTGGAAATTCTTTTTGATGCTTTTTCAAAACCTTCACTACTTCTTCGAAAGATTTCGTGCCTACCAAATCTGCCCATTGCAAAGAGCGTCCATATCCAACAAAATGGCAGTGCGCATCTATAAAACCCGGATAAACATATTTTCCCCGGAGGTCCAGTTTGTTTTCTGTTTTATATTTGCTCATAATATCTTTCGTTGCACCGACAGCAAGGATTTTCCCATCTTTAACGGCCATAGCTTCCACCTTGGAAAAACTTGAATCTATGGTAAAGATTGTTCCCCCGTAAACAATAAGATCTGCTTTTTTTATGTTATTCTGACAGCTGATTATAAATAATGCCACAATGGGTATAAGCATTGCGGAGCGTTGTAACTTCTTCATATTGCTTTTTTTTATAAGTTTGATTCATTATGCAGGGGAATGATTATCTGTCATAAAAATACCGGTTTCCAATAGAACAAATGTATAAAATATCACCCTCTTCAAACAAAGAAATGTTTCAGAAAAGTGATAACAGGGCTAAAGGGCTTTTCCTTATTTTTACAACAGCTATAATATTACCGGTATCCTTCCTGACCATAACTTTCTTGGGGTCCTGCAGAAAAGATCTCTATTTCAATGATCCAGACGCGATGTTGAAGTTTTCGGTTGATACTCTTTTTTTTGATACCATATTTACAACACTTGGGAGCACAACACAATCCTTTACGGTGCATAATCCTTACTCAAGTCCGCTTAAAATCTCATCTATTGATCTGGCTGGTGGAAACCAGTCATTTTTCAGGTTAAATATTGACGGTGAACCTGGCACCCATTTTAGTGACCTCGACCTCCTTGCAGGTGACAGCCTGTATATTTTTGTGGAGGTAACCATTGATCCTCAAAACAACAATAATCCTGTTTATATTCATGACTCGGTAACCTTTGAAATCAATGGAAACCGGCAGGACATCGATCTTGTTGCCTGGGGACAGGATGTTCATCTGCTGGACGGGGAAATTATTGCTACCCAGACATGGAATGATGATAAACCCTATTTGATCGTTCATTCCATGCTTGTTGATACATTACAGACGCTGACTATTTTGCCGGGGACACGGGTTTATCTGCATAATAACTCGACCGTTTACGTTAGTGGAACCCTGGAAGTATTGGGTACATATGATGCTCCGGTACAGTTTTCAGGAGACCGTCTTGAACAGATGTATGAGGATATCCCCGGACAATGGGGGGGGATCTATCTCCTTAATGGAAGTAAAAATAACCGGATTGAACATGCTGTAATCAAAAATGGGATTTATGGTATCCATTTGGGAAACCTTTATAGTAACGATCCTCCTCCTGATCTTGTGATTAGTAATACGGTGATTATGCATATGAATTTTGCCGGAATATCCACTATCGGTGCGACCATCAGGGGTGGAAATCTGCTGATTGCAGATTGTGGTTTTTATAATTTGGTGCTTACCACCGGAGGAGATTATACCTTTTATCATTGTACCCTGGCCAATTACTGGGCATGGTCAAACCGGACAACCCCCGCCCTGCTTTTAACCAATTATTATAATATTGATGATACGGCATTAATTGTCGGTGATCTGGTCCGGGCGGATTTTGGGAACGTTATTATTTATGGGAACAAGGATCAGGAAATGGAACGCTCATCAGATCCCTCCGCGGAGTATAACTATACCTTTGACCATTGTCTCCTGAAAGTTAAGGATGGATATGATTTGTCTGATACAAGCCGTTTCCGTGAAGTTTTTGCAAATTATGATCCCGGTTTTATCAACCCTCAGGATTATGATTTTCACCCGGATTCTCTGGCCTTTATCATTGACAGAGGTTCTCCGGTTTTTGGAAATGCCTGGCCTCTGGATCTGGACGGGAATTCCAGAACCGGTGATGCAGCGCCGGATCTGGGAGCCTTTGAACGGACAGATACTATTACATTGCTGAAATAATGTGTGTAAAATTCTTATTACCCGCAGTTTTTCTTCTGATCAGCCTGCCGGAGTTTCTTTCCGCCCGGACAGACAAACCGGTCCGAATACTGTTTTATAATACCGAGAATTTTTTCGATCCCTATGATGACAGTCTGACCCTTGATGAAGAATTTACACCTGACGGAGAGAGACACTGGACACGGACAAGATTTATACAAAAAGCGAATCACTTGTATAAAGTATTCATGGCAGCCGGAGACTGGACCCCGCCGGAAATGATCGGCCTTGCCGAAGTGGAAAACGAATACGTTTTGCATTATCTTGTAGCGGAGACACCGTTTTCAAAGTTCGGTTACCGCTTTGTTCATTTCGATTCACCAGACAAGCGGGGGATAGATGTTGCGCTGTTGTTTAACCCTTCGGAAGTGGAAATTCTGACGGCTTTCCCGGTTTCTGTAACCTTACCGAAAGATTACAGGCCAACGCGGGATATCCTTTATGCAGATGTGCTGGTCGGGGGAACACTGCCGCTCCATCTTTTTGTCAACCACTGGCCATCCAGAACCTCCGGATACCTGGAAACAGAAGAATTACGCATTGCCGCCGCCCGGACAATCCATTATGTTCTGGATACCCTGATAGAAAATCAGCCCGGAGCGAAAGTTATTGTTATGGGTGATTTTAACGATGAACCGGATGATCAAAGCATCCAAATGATCGGACATCCGGTAAATAGCAGTATTGAAAAGATTTCCGGTTCGCTTGTTAACCTTATGACATCGTCTCACTTAAAGGGTGAAGGAACATTATTCTATAATGATCGCTGGTGGTTATTCGATCAGTTTCTTGTCAGCAGAAATTTAACTGTCTCAGGGAATGCATATGGGGTCGTTACAGGATATCCGGAAATCTTCAGGCCGGATTTTTTACTTACCGGCGATGACCGGAAGATTCCTTACCGGACGTTTAGGGGTTTTACTTATACAGGAGGGTTTAGCGACCACCTGCCGATATTGATCAAGATAAAATAAATATATATTAATATACATAATATAATACATATAATAATATATAATTATTTCTGATCTGCAGGTTTTAGTCCTATTTCTTCACCAAGTTTATACATCAGGCGAAGTGCTTCTTCACGCGAGTTGTGTATTTTCCCGTCAAGAATAGCATCTTTGATTGCTTCCTTAATGATTCCGACGGTCTTTGACGGAGGAATACCAAAAATTTTCATAATCTCTTCCCCGCTGACCGGGGGCTGAAAATTGCGAATGGCATCTTTGTCTTCTATTTCTTTTAGCTTCAGTCTGACAAACTTAAAATTATTGAGATGTTTTCTGACTTTTCCGGGATTCCTGGAAGTGATATCAGCTTCGCACAGGGTCATGAGATCTTCAAGGTCATCCCCGGCATCGAAGATCAAACGGCGCAGGGCGGAATCGGTAATTTGTTCGGTAACAAGGGCAATGGGTCTCAGATGCAGGGCTACCAGTTTGCTAACATAATTTGTTCTTTCATGAAGCGGAAGTTTCAGATTCCTGAAAATACGGGGAACCATTCTGGAACCCAGGAATTCATGTCCGTGAAAGGTCCAGCCATGATCCGGCATAAATTTCTTAGTTGCAGGTTTGGCTATGTCATGCAGAAGTGCTGCCCACCGGAGCCAGAGATTATCAGATTTCCGGCTAATATTATCAAGGACCTGCAGTGTATGAAGAAATACATCTTTATGAGATTTTCCCTCGCGTGTCTCCACACCCTTGAGTGTATAAACCTCAGGCAGTATAATTGCCAGTAACCCGGTTTTATCCATGAGAAGGAATCCTCTCGACGGAGTGTCTGCCATCATTATTTTATTGAGTTCGGTTGTGATTCTTTCCATACTGACAATACTGATCCTGTCTCGGTTTTTCCGGATTCCTTCTTCCACTTCGGTAGAGAGTTGAAAATCCAGTTCGGTAGCAAAACGGATGGCACGCATCATTCGCAGCGGATCATCCGAGAAAGTCACATCAGGATCCAGTGGTGTGCGCAAGATCCTGTCCTGCAGATCTTTGAGGCCGTTAAAAGGGTCTATAAATGCACCATAAGATTCTCTTTTAAGACTGATTGCCATAGCATTAACCGTAAAATCACGCCGTCGCTGGTCATCTTCCAGGGTTCCTTCTTCAACGGCCGGTTTCCTCGAGTCGGGACTGTACGATTCTTTTCGTGCTCCGACAAAATCAATTTCCATATCACCATACCGGAACATTGCTGTACCAAAACGTTTGAATATGCTGACTTTTGGTTTGGGTATCAGAGATGATGCAACTTCCCTGGCGATCTCAATCCCTTTTCCGACAATAAGGATATCTATATCCTGTATTGAATGATCTCTGCCAAGGATACAATCTCTGACAAAACCACCGATCACATAGGCGGAAACGTCCCTTCTGGTAACAATATCTGATATTACCCTGAAAACAGGATGATCCAGACATTTCTTCATATCCTTTTCTGCCATAGGTTCTAAATACTGACAAAATTACAATTAAAAAGAGATTAATTACATTTTTGCGCTATATTTGCACCTTGGTACATATCTTGATATTTCGATGTGTTAATTTTGCATAATACGAATAATTATTAAATTTTAGTAAGGATGTTAGAACATTTGACAACAGAAACTTTTAAGGAAAAAGTTTTCAATTACGAAGAAAACAAAGATTGGAAATTTAAAGGCGACAAGCCTTGTTTGGTTGATTTTTATGCTGACTGGTGTCAGCCGTGTAAAATTGTTGCTCCGATACTTGAGGAACTGGCTGATGAATTCAAGGATAAAATCAACATTTATAAAGTAGATACGGAAGCTCATCAGGAACTGGCTGCTGTTTTTGGTATCCGCAGTATTCCGTCCCTGCTGTTTTGTCCTAAGGATGATGCCCCGCAAATGGCATTGGGAGCACTTCCTAAAGACACATTACACAAGGCAATAAATGATGTTCTGAAGGTAGAAAAAGAGGAAGCCTGAGAGGAAACCCGGAGAATAAAAATGGGCCGTTTGTGCCCATTTTTTTTTGTTAATAAATTATTCTGTCATATCTTTGTCTTCGATAGGAACGGGGGTGCCTGAATATTACGGGCTGAGATCAAACCCTTTGAACCTGATCCGGGTAATGCCGGTGTAGGAAGTTTGACCCAATCCCCTTTATTATTAATTTAAACATGTGTACCATGAAGAGGACACTTTTGTTTTGGATATGGGTATGTTGGAGTGTAACAGCCATTTCTCAGGTAACAATTTCAGGCCATGTTACCGATGAAAAGAATCAACCGCTTTGGGGGGCCAATGTCTACTTGCAGAACACCGTTATGGGAACCATAACCAATAGCGGAGGAATATATACATTGAGAAAGCTCCCTCCCGGTCATTATATTCTAATAGTGAGTTATGTGGGTTACCAAACCAGTCGGCTGTCTTTTGAAGCATCTGAAAGCAAAACATTTGATGTTAAATTAAAACCAAAAGATATTCTTGCGGATGAGGTACTGGTTTCCGGAACAAGGGCTCGTCCGGAAATACCTGTTACTTATTCTAATCTGGTCCGAAAAGATATTGCTGAAGAGAATCTTGGTCAGGACATACCTTACCTGATCAGTAATATGCCCTCGGTTGTAGTGACATCAGATGCAGGAACCGGTATTGGATATACCAGTTTCCGGGTTCGCGGTACAGATATCAGTCGGATCAATGTTACGATGAACGGGATCCCTTTGAATGACAGTGAGTCTCATGGTGTATGGTGGGTGGACCTTCCGGATTTGGCTTCTTCAGTTGAGGATATCCAGCTTCAACGTGGTGTAGGGACCTCAACAAACGGGGCCGGAGCTTTCGGGGCAACTCTTAATGTTCAGACTTTTACGCTACAGAAAGATCCATATGCAGAAATCAGTTCATCTGCCGGTTCTTTTAATACTTTCAAAAATACACTTCGGTTTGGCACAGGTTTGCTTTCAGATCGTTTTACTTTTGACGGAAGATTTTCTTCAATATCATCGGACGGATATATTGAAAGAGCATCTGCCGGTTTGAGTTCAATGGCCTTTAGCGGAGCCTATTACGGAAATAAAAAAGATATATTGCGGATTGTCCTGCTTTCCGGAAAAGAAAAGACTTATCAATCCTGGGACGGAGTCCCCGCTGAAATGCTTGATATTAACAGGCGTTATAATGGTATGGGAGCTTATACGGATGAAAACGGAACAACCCGTTATTATGATAACGAAACGGACAATTACAGACAAGACCACCTTCAACTGTTTTATTCCAGAGCTTTCAGCCCGGTAGTACGGTTTAATATTGCTGCACATTATACTCATGGTGCTGGTTATTATGAACAATACAAACAGAATGAGAGTCTTTCGGATTATTTATTGCCCGATGTCGTTTTTTCCGGAGACACCGTTCGCCAGACAGACCTGATTCGTCAGAAATGGTTGGACAATGATTTTTACGGTACTGTTTTTAACCTGAATATGAAAAAAAATATATTTAATCTGGATATTGGAGGAGGATTGAACCGTTATAATGGTGATCATTTTGGTAAAGTGATCTGGGCGAGATACTTTAGCAGTGGTGAGAAGGGACATGAATGGTATAAGAATACGGGGATAAAAACAGACGGAAATGTATACGCCAAAGCGAGTATCCGGATCAGTAAATCTCTTTTTTCTTATATTGATTTTCAATACAGAGGGATTCATTATGAGATGGCCGGACCGGATGACGATCAGCGGGATATTACGCAGTTACACCATTTTACATTTTTTAATCCGAAAGCCGGGTTAAAGTATTTTTTCCCTTCAGGAACGGCACTTTATGGATCCGTAGCTATAGCTCATCGTGAGCCAAGCCGGTATAATTTTAAGGATGCGCCTCCCGGTGGGCCTGTCCCAAAACCCGAAAGCTTACAGGATATCGAAGTCGGGGGGAAAACCAGTCTTGGTTCGGCTACCTTATCAGCAAACCTATATTATATGAACTATATAAATCAGTTGGTACTTACCGGACAAATCAATGATGTGGGAATTCCGATCATGTCTAATGTTCCAAAGAGTTACCGCCTGGGAGTGGAGATTGTTTCCAGGATTCAAATGACCAAAAGGTTTTCGTGGGAAGCCAATTCAACGGTAAGCAGGAATAAAATTCTGAATTTTACACAATATATTGATGACTGGGATACATGGGTTCAGCGATCTTCCTTTTTGGGTACGACAGATATCTCCTTTTCCCCTGACCTGGTAGCTAAGAGTATCTTTGAATACAGGTTGTCCAAAGGGATTAAAATCCGTTGGACTTCAGTTTATATAAGCCGGCAGTATATTGATAATGCTTCTGTCCGGGAAAGATCTTTAAATCCTTATTGGTTGAATAATCTTGCTTTGCAGGCAGAGATAAAGATAAAAAATATACGTTTTGTTCGCTTTCATGCAAGAGTGAATAATGTATTCAATGCCATTTATGAGAGTAATGCCTGGATATATCCATATTATGAGAACGGTGAATTAAAGACTATGAGCGGTTTTTATCCTCAGGCGGAAAGGAATTTTATATTCGGAATAAGCATAGGCATATAAATTTGCTTAACCTTTTAATAGTTGTTTCCTGTTGATTATCAAGGATTGAATTTTTTTCCTAAAAAAAGTTCAGCATAAAGTAACTTTTTCGAAAAGAATTCGTTATATTTATCGAGGGTAACATTAAGAACACTTTTTCGTTGAGCCAAGGTTTGGTAATTTAATTTTAGGTTTAGGATTTTTTTAGTTTAATAACGGGAGAGCCGGATGAAAATCCGGCTCTCTTTATTTTTCTTGACATTCACCAAGGGAAAAGTAATATTCGAACGAATAATTTCGCTGAATAAATTTTAGGGACTGGGCAGAAAAAAGAAGCTGAAAAGTTGTTGTTTATATAATTTTTTCTTCAATTTTAAGCCGGCGTGTCAAATTCCTGATTATGATACTTATTGCAGATAGTGGTTCAACAAAAACGGATTGGTGCCTGCTTGATCCGGCCCGTGAACCGTTTTATTTTACAACGCAGGGATTTAATCCATATTTTCATCGGGAAATTACGTGGACAGGAACGTTAGCTGATCAAATAGAGCAAGTTGGCGTAAAGGAAATCTCGATAATTTATTATTATGGTGCGGGATGTAATACTCCAGGGCATATTCACCTGATTTCAGAAACTTTACACGGGCTTTTTAACAGTATTGTTGTAGAAGTCAGGGATGATTTGATGGGTGCTGCCCGAGCCCTTTGGCAGGATCAACCCGGTATTATAGTCATACTTGGAACAGGAACAAACACCGGAATTTATGATGGTTCGAAAATTATACGGCAGATCACACCCATGGGATATCTTTTAGGGGATCATGGGAGTGGAGCAGTTCTGGGGAAACGACTCTTGCAATCCTATTTTGATCATACACTGCCGGACAGGCTTGAAAAAGCTTTCAGGGATCAATATCATCCTGACACGGGCCACATTAAAGAAGTCCTCTATGGGAAACCCGGTCCTAATCTTTTTCTGGCAGGATTTGTCCCGTTTCTTCATGCATACCGTGAACATCCTGTAATCCGGCAACTTTTATTACTTGAGTTTTCAAATCTGTTCCGTTACCAGATCAAGTCTCTTTGCCGGGATATAATTTCCGGGGTACGAATGACAGGTTCGGTGGCTTATTATTTTCGTGATATCATCAGGGAAGCGGGAAGGGAATTTTCCATTAATGTTGAGCAGGTGGAACAGTATCCGATATCTGCCCTGGCAAATTATCATTTAAAAAGGTTATCTTCAATGTCCAAATAAATTATTTTGCGTTATGGATAAAGCAAAGATTAAAACATTTTTTCAGGCCGTTAATCTTTTTGAAGGATTATCTTCTGAGGATCTGGACGGTTTGATTGATCAGCTCGTTTACCGTAAATATAAAAAAGGCGAATTTTTATTTGAGGAAAATTCACGAAGGGAAAATATTTTCATCATTCATGAGGGGGAGGTAGAACTTTTTAAAACCCTGCCTTCGGGAACCGAAAAGAAACTGGTATTTTTCGGGGCAGGGGATTTCCTGGGCGAGGGATCACTGGAAGGAGACAGTCTTCATTCAACTTCAGCACGGGCTATTGAACCTTCAGGCGTTTTTATCCTTGGACGGGATTATTTTCTACAGGAAGGGGAAGCTTCGGTGAAAATATTCTCTAATATCATCCGGGTTATTTCACGGCGTATGCGTTACTCCAATAACCGGTTGTTAAATTCTGCAGCACAGTACGAATCGGGAAAGACCAGGAAAGAACATGATCTGTTAGGATTCCGGGATGTTCCGTATGAATATTACTTTGGGGTACAGACCCTCCGGGCGATGGAGAATTTTAATATCAGCGGGGTTACCCTGACCTTTTTTCCGGTATTGATCGAATCGCTGGCTATGGTAAAATTGGCTGCTGCTGAAGCCAATTTTGAATTGGGATTGTTGGAGGATAAGGTTTATAAGGCCATTATAAGGGCATGTAAGGAAATAATCAACGGGAAATATCATCAGCATTTCGTAGTGGATATGATTCAGGGAGGCGCAGGGACTTCAACCAATATGAATGCCAATGAGGTTATCGCAAACCGTGCCCTTGAAATTATGGGTTATCCCAAAGGTGATTATTCTCATTGCCATCCGAACAATCATGTCAATCTTTCCCAATCCACTAATGATGTTTATCCTACTGCAGTTAAGCTTGCATTGATATTTAATAATCAGAGGCTGATCATTATACTCGAAGAACTGATGCAGGCATTCCGTGATAAAGCATATACATTTTCAAAGATTATCAAAATGGGACGGACACAGTTACAGGATGCTGTACCGATGACTCTGGGACAGGAGTTTGAGGCCTATGCGGTTACACTGGAAGAGGAAATCAAGCGACTCAATGTTAATGCAGACCTGTTTCTTGAGATTAACATGGGTGGTACAGCCATTGGTACCGGCATCAATACGGATCCTGAATACAGTAAGCTTGTGCTAAAGTATCTCCGCCGGGTTACAGGGCTGGATGTTTCTATGGCAAAGAACCTGGTTGAAGCGACTCAGGACACGGGGTCATTTGTGATGTACTCTTCTGCAATTAAGAGGCTTGCCATTAAACTGTCAAAGATATCCAATGACCTCAGGCTGCTTTCTTCCGGCCCCCGGGCAGGACTGAATGAAATAAACCTGCCGGCGATGCAACCGGGATCATCCATTATGCCCGGGAAAGTCAATCCTGTTATCCCTGAGGTAGTTAACCAGGTGGCTTTTAAAGTAATCGGGAATGATCTTACGGTAAGCCTGGCAGCTGAAGCCGGTCAGTTAGAACTCAATGTCATGGAACCTGTTATTGTGCAAAGCATTTTTGAATCAGTGGAAATGCTTAAAAATGGAATGCGTATTCTTCGTACCCGATGTATTGAAGGTATTACGGCCAACGAATCACGATGCCGGGAGTTGGTAGAGAACAGCATCGGTATTGTCACTGCCCTGAATCCGGTACTTGGTTATGAAGTGTGTTCGTCGTTGGCAAAGGAAGCCCTGGAGACCAACAGGGGAGTGTACGAACTTGTCCTGGAGAAAAATCTTTTAACCAAAGAAGCACTGGATGATATCCTCTCTCCCGAGCATATGGTCAAGCCGTACAAAATATCAAAAAGGTAAAGCGAGTAATGGCAAAATGACAGATAAAGAAAGCTTATTCTTCCGGATTTTCTTCCACATCTTTAAGTGCGTCTTCCACTTCGGCAGCAGTTTTATGAAGTTTTTCCTGGCAGTAACGTAGCAGATAGCTGGCCCGTTTGACTTTTTCCGTCAATTGGTCAATATCCGGTTCATCATTTTCAATTTGCCTCAGAATATCTTCGAGTTCAGCGAGAGCTTCTTTATAACTAAGCTTTTTGGTTGTCATGATTAGAAAATTTATCCCGGGTTAAAGGTAAGGAAAAAATAAAAGTGCTTCCTTCTCCGGGTTTTGTATAATACCGGAGTTCCCGGTTATGCATTTTCAGGATTTCTTTTACCAGAATCAATCCCAGACCTGTGCCATCTTCTCCTGCAGTTCCTTTTTTCGTAAAATGATGTTCAAGATTAAATAGTTTCTTTGCATCCTGAGGTTCAATTCCTATACCCATGTCTTTTACTTCAAGGAATAGCTGATTTTCGCTGTTCCGGCCCACGATATTTATTTGGCTATCCGGTTTACTGTATTTTATTGCATTATGGATGAGGTTTCGTAATACAACTTCAATCAGTGATTCATCTCCGAAAACAATCGTTTCATCCGGCAAGTGAAACTCAATACGGATTTTCTTTTTATCTGTCATAATCTGGAATGCAGTAATGATACGGTTGATGACATTTTTGATCTCAAAGTAGCCGGGATGGAAGGTTATCCGGCCTGTTTGCAGTCGTGACCATTGCAAAAGATTTTCCAGTAAAAATTGAAGTCTTTTTGCTGAATCGTGAATCAAGCCTGCATAACGTTTGACTTCTTCACGTGAATATTCCTGAATTTCTTCGTACAGCAGGGCAGTAAAACCCAGCAGGATATTAAAGGGATTAATCAGGTCGTGGGCAATAATTGAAAAGAGCTTATCCCGTATCTGTTTCTCATGTAGTCGGGCTTTTTCTTTTACTTTCAATTGATCATTTATTTTCTGAAGTTCTTCCTTTTTTAATTTTAATCGATTGGCAGACCTTTGTTTGAAAATGAGAAAGAAAATGATCAGCAATAATGTTATTGACAGAACAACTATGGCTGCAATCCCGATCCTACGGTATGTTTCGTTTTTTCTGCTTTTAAGCAATTGTATGTTATAATCTTTCTGAAGTAATTCAATCTCACCGGTTTTAGATTCGGTTTGATAGCGGATTTCCATCAATTCCTGGATATGATTTAATCTCTCCTGGTACAGGGAGTCCTTTATCCGGAGATATCGTTTCCGGGCATAGAAAGCCGGCCGGTAATCTTTTTTTATACTGTAATAATTTGCATATAGCTGGTATTGTTTTTCCCTGAGAACAGCTACGGGTTTTAACAGAAGAGAGGTGTCTGCCCGTTGCAGGTGAATAAGTGCAGCATGGTTGTTTCCGGTGGAGATGAAGTATTCGGCCAGTTTTTGTTCAACCCGGCAATAGAAGTGTGAAGAAGGAATTTTCTTACCGGTACTTTCTGCCTGTATTAGATAGGCATAAGCTTTGGATTCTTTATTTTGTGCAGAGTAGAAATCTGCCAGTTGGAGACAGCTTTCCATGATCATGTTTTTATTCCCCGATCTCGTGTAAAAATCCAGGGCATGCTCCAGATATTTTTGAGCAGAGTCGGGTTGTCCGGTTTTCGAAAACAATTCACCTTCAAACATATCAAGAAATCCGTACCACAGATTAGGAAGGAGGGGCTTTATGAGTTTTCTGGCCATCCTGTAATGAATCAGTGCTGAGTCATATTGTTGTATTCCAAAATATGTTTGCCCGATAAAAGTATGCGTAAGAACGAGAGAGAGACTATCGCCGGCTTTTTCTAAATAAGGTAATCCCTGTTTGTAATAATCGAGTGCAATATCCTGAACATCCACAAAGGAATATGTATTGGCAATACGCATGTATGCATGTCCGATATCAGCCTGGTTTTTACTTCTTAATGCAAACTCAAGGGAAAGATAAGCATAAGAAAGCCCGCGAGTATAATCCGATGGCAAAATCGTTTTGGACATTTCGTTAAAGAGGCTTGCTTTTCGTTCATCAGAAGTTGTTGTATCTAAAATCGACTGAAGACTATCCAGTTTCCTGGTTTGAGCTTTGGAAGGAAGCGTCAGGATCAGGATCAGGATCAGGGGCAATATGTGATACCGAATCTTCATATTATTTTTCAAAAACCGGGATGGTAAAATGGAAAGCAGTTCCCACGCCCAATTTGCTTTCAACCCGGATTTTTCCCTTATTAAGCTCTACAAATTCTTTGCAAAGCAAAAGGCCAAGACCGGTTCCTTCTTCATTTTGTGTTCCTTTTGTTGAGCTGATGGTTTCTATGCGGAATAACTTCCCGATCCGTTCCGAAGAAATACCAATTCCGGTATCCTCCACGGTAATTTCAATATCTTTATTAATCTTTTTCGCAGAAATGGTGATTTTCCCTTTTCCCGGTGTGAATTTGATCGCATTGTTGACAAGGTTTCGAATGGTAGCTTTGTATAATTCTTTATCACCGTATGCCTGGAAATTTTTATCCATTGCGACGGTTAGATGAATTTTTTTTATCCCGGCCTGTTCAATACAATTTTCAATTGCTTCTTTGGTTACATCCGGGAGAGGAAGTTTAACCGGTTTATAAGAAAGTTTTCCGGTTTGTGCCCTTGTCCATTGCAAAAGGTCTTCAAGAAGCATGAAGATGCGGTTTGCTGATTCATGGATCAGTCCCGCATATTTCTTAATTTCATTGTCTTTCAACCGGTCAATGTCCGTTATCAACAGTTCGGATAACCCAAGCAGGGGTTGAAAAGGGTTGATAATATCATGGGCAATAATAGAGAAGAATTTATCTTTTGAGCGGATAATACTTTGTAGATGGAGGTCTGAATTATGGAGCCTTGTATTCATAGAATCCAGAATGAGGTTCTGTTCTTTGAGTTCATTTTCTGCACGCGCAACTGTTCGCAGAAAACCAAATAATACGGCTATGAGTAATACCAGAAAGAATAACAGTATTGCTGTTCTGAATATAAAGAGATTGGAGTTTTCTGCCCTGATTTTCTGTAATTGTCCATTTTGTTTGATCGTTCTGATTTGCTGATTGGCAAGTTCTGCATTGAATCTAGCCTGTTGCCTGAGTATTTTATCCTTTTGCTGCCGGACCTGCAGGCTGTCTTTTACGGCTCCATATTTTTCCTGAAATTTATATGCCTGTTGAAATTTTTTCCGGGCTTCATAAAAACGTGTAGCTTGTTCGTATAACAGTGTCAGGCCTTCCAGTTCTCCATAATTTTCAGCCAATGGGATGGATTCATTAATCAGATCCTGTGTTTGGGAATAATCTTTTTTATCCAGCAATACATTTATCAAACTGGTATTAATGTTTATAATTCTTGAAATATCATGGATATTTTTAGCATGTTGCTTTGCTTTCCGATAAAATTCGTAAGCTTTGTTGAGATTTTTTTGTTTGTAGTACAATTCACCCAGATTAACATAGATATCAGACATCCCTCCGCCAATGCCTCTCTGTAAGTAAAAATCAAGAGCTCTGTTCCCATATTCCAGGGCCTGTTGATATTTTTCTTGCATGGTAAAATAAACCAGCAGGTTATTCAGAATGGCTCCCAACTTTTGATGTATGCCCAGCTTTTCCCTGATATCGAGTGCTTGTTGGGTAAATTCAATGGCTTTGTCAATATTTCCCATTGAATGATAAAGAACGCCGATATTTACATATGATGCGGACATTCCTACAGAATCGTGGAGTACCATGCGGAGGTTCAGTGCTTTAAGAAGATAATCCATAGCCCTGCTAAAATGATTATAGGTATAATATACTGTGCCCAACCTGTTATATGCTTCGGCTTTAAGACGGATGTCTCCTATTGAATCGGCGATGGATTTGGCTTCCATGGCATATATCATACTTTCATTCAGTGACGAGGAAAGTGATAAAAGAGAAAGTTGTGAATAGATAGAAACCTTTTCAGAATCAGAAGCAAAGGAAAGTCTGTTCATTAAACTGTCAGCCTCGGGAGCGATGCCCAACACAGGAGATGCAAAGCTGATAATCAGCATGCTAAAGGTAATATAATGCCTCCTGAACGTTTTACCCGGCATAAAGAAAGTTAAGGTTTGAAATATATACGTAAAATAATAAAAGATGTTTAATTCAAGGTCGATTAAATGACTTTACTTTTTTTCTTACCCTTTTCAAACTCTGTAATGAGGATATCACCCGGCCTGAGGCTCACGGCCTGACGGATTACTTTATTATTCCTGCGTGTTATTGAATAACCTCTTTTAAGCGTATTTGCCGGATTGAGAAGATCAATAGATTTTTGTAAAAGTTCGGTTCTATGCTTTTGTCCTTCCAGATTCAGGTTGACAATATAATGAAATTTTGTTTTCAGGGATATTAAATGCTCCTGTGTTATATGAATACCCGCCGGAGTGGTTTGTTTTATTTCTGTACGAAGCTGATTGATTTTCTGCATTTTATTTCTTAAATATTGTGCAATCGAAACCCTGAAATGATAATGATGCTGGTGGAGTATTCGTTCTGCATCTGAGATTTTGTGTATTATGGCTGTCTGCAGGAAATAGGCTGCTTTCTTCAGATCCTGTTGTTGCAAAACAAGGTTTCGATGTACTAATTCATTAATGGCAGTTATGGTTTCCAGCATCCTGATCTCAAATTCTTCGATCCGGTCAATCAGGAATTGTGCCACGGCTGTTGGGGTTTTCAGGTTTGTCCTTGCAACCAGGTCGGTGACTGACTCATCTTTTTCGTGGCCGATACCTGTGATAACCGGCAGGGGAAATTGTGCAATATGTGCTGCCAACCGGTATTGGTCAAAAGCACTGAGATCCGTACGGGCTCCGCCGCCACGTATGATCACAACCACATCAAAATCATCTGAACGGATATTGATCTCTTCGAGCGCATTGATAATGGTAGGTTCTGCTTCTTTCCCCTGCATCATGGCCGGGAAGAGTTTCCAGCAAAACCGATAATGATGAGAGTCCCCGGACAAATGTCTGATAAAGTCCTGCAAGCCTGCGGCTTTTTCAGAAGAAATGATAGCAATATCCTGCGGTACCATTGGTAACGTAAGACGCCTGTTCATATCAAAAATACCCTCTTCTTTTAATTGCCTGATAATTTTCTGTCTTCTGAGGGCCATATCTCCAATGGTAAAACCCGGCTCAATATCTTTAACGATCAATGACAAGCCATAGACTTCGTGAAAAGTAATTTCTGCAAGTATCATTATTTTGATTCCGGGCGATAAAGGTCTTCCGGTAGTGGTTTCAAAATAAGGTCTGAGCATCCGGAAAGTGTATGCCCAGATGATGGCACGACTGCGTGCAATAATAGGTTCTGCTTCATGTTCTTTTTCTATCAATTCCAGGTAACAATGTCCGTTACTGTTTACAGTCATTTCGCTGATTTCTGCCGTAACCCAGTAACTCTCAGGGAAAGATTGTTTCAGACGATTACCAATCCTGTGATTCAAAGCATACAGGGTCCATATTTTTTTCTTGTTTTGTTCGGGCATGGGATAAAGATTATTCTTTAATAATTTTTAAACTTAATTCGAGATTTTTCCCTGATATTCTTAAGATGAGAAAACCGGCAGGAAGACCGGAGAGATGATCGGTGATTATGATTATTTGGTTTGGAGAAGATCTTTTTAACTGTTCTTTCAGGAGTATTTTTCCTGTAAGATCATAAAATGTTAAGGTCAGGAGGGTATTTTGAGAATCACTCAGTGCAATAAAAAGTTGATTGGAGAATGGATTTGGAAAAACCATCGCTTCTTTTGCCGGGTTGAGATGACGTATTGAGCTGAGTTGGCTGAAAGCAAGGAGATAGTCCGGAGTTCCATATCCGGTATCATTATCAGGATTATTAAAATGATCAGCACTTTGTTTTATCGTTTCGATAATTTCAAGGGCACCGGCATCAGGGAATGCCTGCCAGAGACAGGCAGTAAGTCCGCTGATGATGGGAGCAGAAAAAGATGTGCCATTTCCGCGTACAAGGGTACCTGAAGATCCCTGGATAATATCCTGAACGCCCATGGCGCTGACATCCGGTTTAACCCGGCCATCTGATGACGGACCCTTTGAACTGAAAGATGCCACGTTATTCAGCGAATCAACGGCACCTACCGCCAGTATACTGTCTGCATCGGCAGGAGAAATGATATAGTGCCATGAACTCAGGGCCTCATTACCTGCACTGGCCACTACAATGATCCCTCGTGCGGCAGCCATTGCAGCCGCACGGGCCACCCGTGTGGTACGACCGTTCATGTCCTGATAGGTATGATTCTGTGTTGAATCGTCAAAAAGAAAATATCCAAGAGATGAGGAAATGATATCAGCCCCTGCACTATCGGCAAATTCTGCGGCCATAGTCCAGTAATCTTCTTCGATGATATATTCTGTCAGTGCATCCTCGGAGCGCAATAACCAATAATCGGCACCGGGTGCCGAACCGATCAGTTGTCCGGGGATGTTCCCTCCAAGCAAACTTAACACATACATACCGTGAGCGTGATCATTATATACTTCTGAATCACCGGAGACAAAGTCATAGGTTCCGAGGATTTGGTTTCCTGTAAAGAGACTGTCAAAGGCAGGTAAAGCATTGGCATGATAAAAACCGGCGTCCAGAATGGCAATAGTGATCCCTTTTCCCGTGTATCCCAAATCATGAAGCTGGTCCCCATTCAACATAGAGAGTTGTTTCAGGGAAGTTATCCCTGTTTCGGAAAAGGTCGAATTTGCATTTTTAGTAAGATTATCTCTCCACTTCTTAATCAGTGATTTTTTTATCGTGAGTGGCCGGGTTCTTTCGACAGATGCAATAAAGTCGAGTTTTTCCAGTGTATCCAGTAATGCGGTATCCGAAGTCCTTACCGTAACGGCATTCATCCATTTTGTTTTTGCATGTATATCCAGTCCAAGTGAGTGAAGACTGTCTGTGTATAAGGATGAAAGCGGCAGATCTTCTACGGTGACCGGGATGTTTTGTCTGATGCGCCGGTCGATGGCTTTCTGAGAAAGAAAAGCTTCAGGATAGTCTATGGAGAAAGCAGAACCGTTTTTATCGGTAAAACGTATAAAATAAAAACCGGGCGTATGCTGGGCTGTAAGCTGCATCACTTGAAAAACAAGAATCACAATGAGAAGGCAAATATGCCTTTTACCGGTCATTTTTACCAGATTTATTTTATCTTTTCCGGAAGTCCAGCCCATTTAAATCAGGTTCGCTGAACTTTCCCTTGTTTCGTTCGAGAGAATCAAGAAGTTCCATCTGTTGGCGTGTGATCTTTTCTTCGTTATCCCCGACGCCGTTGCGATAATGGATTGTGGCAGTGAGGTTTCCTTCAAGATCATAGGTGTGCCATTCCCCATCACGGAGGTTATTCTTATATGATCCTTCAATTTGTTTGAATCCGTTCAAATGATATACGGTGAAAGAACCCTCAAGCTTATCATTCACATAATAAGCTTTGAGTTTTGGTTTATAGTTTGGAAAAAACTGCAGCCATTCACCGTTTTTATATCCGTTTTTCCAATTCAGTTTCTCAGCGATATTGCCATTGGAAAAATATTTTATACTGAGTCCGTTTTTCTTTCCGCGGGTGTAATTTTCTGTATAGGACAGGAAATCCTCATAAAAAGAGTAATATTTCCATTCACCGTCTTTTTGCCGGTCATAATAACGGCCTTCAGCAGCGGGTTTTTCATTGGCATAGAAAAATTTCACCTCTACGGTATGTCCGTCAGGCAGGTAATTCATCTTTGATTTTACGGTACCGTTTTCATGATATCTGATAAATGCTCCCTGAGGCTTTCCGTCTTTAAAAAACCCCCTGTATACCAGGGTCCCCTTGTCATCAAGTTTTTTCCAATATCCCTGTTTACGGTTAAGTTTATCAATCTGATTGAATAATGTATCTCCTGCAGTGATTGTCTGTCCGGAAAGTGTTGTATGGAAAATGATTGTAAACAGCCCGGCGGTTAATATCAATATTTTTAATCTCATAGGTTTACTACCTGTACGTGGGAGGTGATTAAATAACGGAAATCTTTCCCGCCTATTTCAGTATAAAAATATAAAAAAAAGCTGTTCAATGCTGAACAGCTTTTCCGGGACACCTGATCATATTATTTTACCTCTTCAAAATCCACATCTGTCACCTCTTCATCACCCTTATTGTCACCGCTTTGGGTAGAAGTATCTGCCGTGGATTGTTGCTGAGGCCCGCCATTTGTTTGTGTTGCCTTATACATTTCTTCACTGGCGGCCTGCCATGCAGCATTCAGTTCGGGCATTACTTTGTCGATAGCTTCCACATCCTGATTCTTATGAGCATTTTTCAGATCTTCCAGGGCTTTTTCAATTCTTCCTTTCTTGTCTGCAGGAAGTTTGTCGCCAAATTCTTTCAGTTGTTTTTCTGACTGGAAAACCAGGCTGTCGGCGGCATTGAGTTTATCAATCCGTTCTTTTGCTTTCTTGTCAGCTTCTTCATTGGCTTTTGCCTCTTCCCGCATCCGTTTGATTTCTTCATCGTTAAGTCCTGAAGAGGCCTCAATACGGATTTTCTGTTCTTTCCCGGTTCCTTTATCTTTTGCCGAAACATTGAGAATACCGTTTGCATCAATATCAAAAGTCACTTCGATTTGAGGCACACCACGTGGTGAAGGCGGGATTCCGTCCAAATGGAATCGTCCGATGGTTTTATTGTCTTTTGCCATGGGGCGTTCGCCCTGGAGGACATGGATCTCGACGGAAGGTTGGTTGTCAGCAGCTGTTGTAAATGTCTCCGTTTTTTTCGTCGGGATGGTTGTGTTTGCTTCAATCAGCCTGGTCATGACACCACCGAGTGTTTCAATTCCCAATGAAAGAGGTGTTACATCAAGCAGCAGGACATCTTTAACCTCGCCTGTAAGCACACCCCCCTGGATGGCAGCACCGATAGCCACGACCTCATCAGGGTTAACTCCTTTCGAAGGGGCTTTACCAAAGAATTCTTCCACTTTTTGCTGGATAATCGGAATCCTGGTAGAACCACCGACGAGTAATACTTCATCAATATCTGATGCTGAAACACCGGCATCTTTCAGAGCGGTTTTACAGGGATCAAACATTTTTTGCATGAAAGGATCAATCAGCTTTTCAAATTGTGCTCTGGTCAGGGTTTTTACAAGGTGTTTGGGAATTCCGTCCACCGGCATAATATAGGGCAGGTTAATTTCTGTAGAGGTAGAGCTGGAAATTTCGATCTTTGCCTTTTCGGCAGCTTCCTTGAGACGTTGCAGAGCCATCGGGTCTTTCCTCAGGTCGATGCCCTCATCTTTTTGAAATTCGTCGGCCAGCCAGTTGATAATGGTCTGGTCAAAATCATCTCCTCCAAGATGTGTATCTCCATTAGTGGATTTTACTTCAAAAACACCATCTCCCAGTTCCAGTATAGAGATATCAAAAGTGCCACCGCCCAGGTCGAAAACGGCAACACGCATATCTTTTCCTTTTTTATCCAACCCATAAGCCAATGAGGCAGCCGTGGGCTCATTGATAATCCGGCGTACCTTCAGTCCCGCAATTTCGCCGGCTTCTTTGGTAGCCTGACGCTGCGAATCGTTAAAGTATGCCGGCACCGTAATTACAGCGTCGGTAACTTCCTGTCCCAAATAATCTTCGGCAGTTTTCTTCATTTTCTGCAGTACCATGGCCGAAATTTCCTGCGGAGAATACATCCGGTCGTCAATTTTTACCCTCGGGGTGTTGTTATCTCCCTTTACCACTTTATACGGAACCCGCTCAACTTCTTTTTTTACTCTGTCAAACGATTCTCCCATCAGCCTTTTTATCGATGATACGGTTTTTTGGGGGTTGGTAATGGCTTGTCGTTTTGCCGGATCTCCGATTTTTCGCTCCCCGTTTTCGATAAAAGCAACTACGGATGGTGTAGTTCTTTTACCTTCACTGTTTGCAATGACGACAGGCTCGCTGCCTTCCATTACCGCAACACAGGAGTTGGTTGTTCCTAAGTCTATACCAATAATCTTGCTCATAATATATGTTTTAGTTTTTATTCAACATCAATTTGTTCGTTCCAGTTAATCAATGATTATGCCAACTGTTTTTATATGAACATCTGGCACCTTGATTTAAGATGGAATGATTCTTCCTGAACTGTGCCCGGGAGGCAAAGTGTTTTTGATAATTACAGGTAATCAGTAAGTTATAAAATTATTTCAATAAAAATATATGAGTTGACTGATGAAAATCGGGTTTGTCAGTTTTTGGCAGCATGGAAGATTATTGTGTTCATCTCATAAGATATATTGTGACAAAAAGGCAGGTTGCTTTATTTACAGGATTTTGTAAACGTTTAAATCCTTTGCGTTAATTGAGTGGAAGTTTGTAAGTTTGTCAAAAAATAAAGCTATGTCATTTTACCAACAGGTTAAGCGGGTTACTACGCATGTTTTGCATGAGATGAAACTCCGGGGGGAAAAAATTGCTATGCTTACAGCATATGATTATTCATTTGCACGAATTATTGACCAGGCAAAAATTGATGCTATTCTTGTCGGTGATTCGGCATCTAACGTAATGGCAGGATTTGAAACGACCCTGCCTATTACTTTGGATAATATGATTTACCATGCGGCATCGGTTGTCAGGGCGGTAAAACGTGCCCTGGTCATTGTCGATATGCCTTTCGGTACTTACCAGGGTAATTCCAAGGAAGCGCTCTCATCAGCCATCAGGATCATGAAGGAAACGGGAGCCCATTCGGTTAAGATGGAAGGTGGCAGGCAAATCCTGGAGTCGGTAGAGAGAATCCTTTCTGCCGGTATTCCGGTTATGGGGCATCTGGGACTGACACCACAATCGATCCATAAATTCGGAACATATGTGGTTCGTGCCAAAGAAAAAGACGAGGCTGAAAAATTGGTAGAAGATGCACATTTACTCGAAGAAGCCGGGTGTTTCGGACTGGTACTGGAAAAGATTCCGGCCGAATTGGGCGGAAAAGTTGCCGGCGAATTGAAAATTCCGGTTATCGGTATAGGTGCCGGTCCGGATGTTGACGGACAGGTTCTGGTTTTGCATGATATGCTGGGAATTACCCAGGAGTTTTCCCCGCGTTTTCTGAGGCGTTATCATAATCTGAATGAAGAAATCGACGGTGCTGTAAAAGCTTATATCCAGGACGTACGTACCAGCGACTTTCCTAATGAAAATGAAAAATACTGAGTTATTTCTGTAATAATGTATGGAACCGCTCCGCATTCTTTATGAGGACAATCACCTGATCGCTGTGAATAAATCTCCGGCCGATCTGGTGCAGTCAGACAAAACCGGTGACGCGTCGCTTGACGAGGTGGTTAAATCTTATATTAAAAAAAAGTACAATAAACCCGGAGATGTATTTCTGGGTGTTATACACCGGCTGGATCGTCCGGTAAGTGGTATCGTTTTATATGCACGTACAAGCAAAGCGCTGAGCCGGATGAATGAACTGTTCCGTAATCGTGAAATTAATAAAAAATACTGGGCGATTGTGGAAGGAAAACCTCCGGCCGAGGAAGAAACACTGGAGCATTTCCTGGTAAGGAACAGGCAGCAGAACAAATCCTATGCATACAATAAGCAGGTCAAAGGGAGTAAGTTGGCACAATTACATTATCGCCTGACAGGAAGAGGGCAGAAATATTATTTTCTTGAAATTGACCTGCTTACCGGGAGACATCACCAGATCAGGGCACAACTGGCCAGGATAGGATGTGTTATCAAAGGGGATCTGAAATACGGAGCAGCTCGTTCTAATAATGACGGAGGAATTTCCCTGCATGCCCGTTCGATCTGTTTTAAACATCCGGTGAAGAAAGAGGAAATGGTTATTACGGCAGAACCGCCGTCTGAATCCTTGTGGGAACTTTTTGTCCCGGGGAATATTATTTAAGAAAACTGGCGGTAAAATGTAAAGGTAACAATCCGGAAACCGATGAAGTAATTTCCACTTTTTGGCTCCCGGCCATAATCATCCTGATTTTTTTACCAAAGCGGATTTCGGATTCAATCAGTGCCTGGCGGCATGCCCCGCAGGGATAAACAGCTGTTTCCAATTCCTTACCATCTTTTATGGCTGTGATAGCCAGGGCTACTATGGCAGTATCCGGATACCGTGCATTGGCGTAATACATCGCTACCCTTTCGGCACACATTCCTGAAGGAAAAGCGGCATTCTCCTGATTATTTGCTACAATAATTTCTCCATTATCAAGCTTGAGGGCAGCCCCAACACAAAATGAAGAATAAGGGGCGTAAGCATTATGAGCTGCCAGCGTTGCCTTTTCAATTAAAATTTTATCATTGTCATAAACTTCTTCAGGTAAATATTCCTGTATGGTAATGGTGATCTTTTTTTCTTTCATACCCGATAAAATGTGCAAAAGGAGATGATAACAAATGTACAATTTATTCCGTTATTGTTATAATTTTGGAAGTTGTGAAAATTGTAGTCTTATGATAACGTATTTTACATGGAAAAAAATCTTTCCCGGCCTTGGATTTATCATTTTTCTGCTTATTTCCGGCGGGTGTGGGACCTCACGTAAAGCCACCCGGCCCGTGATTGCCATGGAACGCCAGGAATATATTGCGCGATACAGCGGCCTGGCTCGCGAGGAAATGAAGCGTACAGGCATTCCTGCCAGTATTACTATGGCACAGGCTCTGCTGGAATCGGATAATGGTAACAGCTATCTGGCTCGCAAAGGGAATAATCATTTTGGGATTAAATGTCATAATGGCTGGAATGGCAGGAAGATTTTTTATGATGACGATAAACGGCACGAGTGTTTCAGGCGTTATGCTTCGGCCGAGCAATCTTTTCGCGATCATTCCGATTTTATTGCGAATGGTTCCAGGTATGCCTTTCTTTTTGACCTTGATCCACGGAATTTCAAAGGGTGGGCCAAAGGACTGAAAAAAGCCGGTTACGCCACGCATCCCCATTACGACAAGATGTTAATAAAGATTATCGAGGAAAACCGGCTCTATGAACTGGATGACCGTAAATATACTTCTGCACTGCCATCTGCGAAAAAGAAATCCGGACAACCGTCGGTAACACCGGCGTCTGCACTTTCCGAACCGGAACAATTCACTATTAAAAATCCCGGACATCCGGTCTATCAGAATAACAGAATTGATTATATTATTGTCCGGTCTGGTGATACTATGGAAAGCCTGCGAAAAGAACTGGACCTGTTACCCTGGGAATTGGGAAAATATAATGAACTGGATCAGAATGCCGTTCTGGTTCCGGGACAGATCATTTATCTCCAACCGAAACGCAAACAAGCTGAAGCAGGTTTTAAGACTCATATGGTTATGGAAGGGGATACCATGTACACTATTTCACAGAAATATGGCATCCGGCTGAAAAGTTTGTATGAGCTAAACCAGATAAAGGAGGGGGAAGAGCCGGAACCCGGCACACAGATCAAACTCCGCAAATAAACATACTGTTTTTAGCCGTTAATTTTTACAGTTTCCGGCCGGAATCCTCTCAGGAATTCCTCAACAGGCAGTTTTTTTCTTCCTTCCAGTTGAAGTTCCAGGAGATGTACATATCCTGTTGGTACCGCGACATCTAAAAAAGTTTTTCCGTCAGAAACCAATGAGGGAACAGGTAAATTATGATTTTTAACCCGGGGAGAGGCATCATATATTTTTAACCGGGATATTATCCCTTCTGCTGTAACGATACTTGTTGTAGCTCCAGGTGAAGGACTCATGCCACGGATCAGGTTACATATCTCCGTGGGACGGCGGTTCCAGTTGATGATGGTATCTTCACGGGTAATCTTTGGGGCTTTCTTTAAAAGATCCGTATCCAGGGTTTGCTGGTCGGTCAGTTCCAGGTTGCCGGTGATGATGGCCTCTATTGTGCGGGTGACCAGTTCGGCTCCCTTGTTCATCAGCTTGTCCGTAAGGGTTCCTGCGTTATCCATAGGAGCAATGGGAACCTCCTTGCGAAAAATGATTTTTCCGGTATCAATCTCATGACTGATAAAAAAGGTAGTTACTCCCGTTACCGTTTCTCCGTTGATCAGTGCCCACTGTATAGGGGCAGCCCCACGATACTGTGGCAACAAGGAAGCGTGCAGGTTGAATGTTCCGAGTTCAGGCAGTGCCCAGACCGATTCCGGCAGCATCCTGAAGGCAACAACTACCTGCAACTCCGGGTTCCATTGTTTCAGCGCTGACAGAAATGCGGGATCTTTCAGGTTTTTAGGCTGCAATACGGGTATTTCATGTTGTTGAGCCAGGGTTTTTACCGGTGGACTGAGAATTTTACGTCCTCTGCCGGCGGGTTTATCAGGGGCGGTTACTACCCCGCTGACCGGAATCTCTTTACGGATCATATAATACAATATCCCTGCGGCGAAATCAGGAGTGCCGAAAAAAACAATGGACGGATATTTAGCTGATTTTTCCCTCATGGGATCAGTCATCTTGTTGGGTGGAATATTTTTCAGGATGAACCAACTCAAGCAGGTGACCCATTTTTTCCTTTTTTGTTTCCAGATAATGAAGGTTGTATGGATTGGGAGAAACTTCAAGGGGAACTACTTCGACAATTTCCAGGCCGTAACCTTCCAATCCGGCCCTTTTTACCGGATTGTTGGTCATCAATCTTATTTTTCCGAGACCGAGATCACGCATAATGCTGGCACCGATTCCATAATCCCGTTCATCAGCTTTAAACCCGAGTTCAATATTTGCCTGGATGGTGTCGCGGCCCTCTTCCTGGAGTTTGTATGCTTTGATTTTATTGAAAAGTCCGATACCTCTTCCTTCCTGATTCATATAGACGAGCACGCCGCAGCCTTCCTTTTCGATCATTTGCATGGCCAGGTGAAGCTGATCACCGCAATCACAACGATACGATCCAAAAATATCACCGGTAACACATGATGAATGTACGCGTACCAGAACAGGATCATCCGGTGTCCAGGAGCCTTTAAAAAGGGCAATATGTTCGAGTTGATTTGATTTTTGACGATAGGGTATCAGTCTGAAATCTCCCCATCGTGTGGGGAGTTTTACCTCTGCGCCTCGTTCAATCAGGGTTTCATGTTGAATCCGGTATGCGATCAGGTCCTTGATAGAAATCAGTTTCAGGCCATGTTTTTTTGCCAGGATCCTCAGTTGCGGCAGACGGGCCATCGTTCCGTCGGGGTTCATGATCTCTACGAGGGCAGCACCGGTTTTCAGCCCGGCCATGCGGGTAAGATCCATACCGGCTTCAGTATGTCCGGCTCTGCGTAACACTCCTCTGGATTTTGATTTTAACGGAAAGACATGCCCCGGACGGGCGAGGTCTGCAGGCTTGGTGGCCGGATCGATCAGGGCTTTGATGGTTGCCGCCCTGTCGGCGGCAGAAATACCGGTAGTTACACCCCGGCCTTTAAGGTCAACCGTTACGGTAAATTGTGTTTCGTGAAGTGCCGTATTTTTACCAACCATCAGATCCAGTTCGAGTTCTTCACACCGTTCTTCCGTTAGTGCTACACAAATCAAACCCCTGGCCTCCGTGGCCATAAAGTTTACCGTCTCGGGAGTGATAAGTTCGGCGGCAACAATGAAATCCCCTTCATTCTCCCTGTCTTCATCATCTACCACAATGACAGGTCTTCCTTTCCGGATATCTTCAATCGCTTCCTCGATACGATCCAGTGTGGAAGCAGAACTACTGTTCTCTTTTGATATTTCTTTGTGTGGGTTCCCAGACATTTGATTTAATTCCTTTAAAAAATTTAACCATACCAATAAGGAGGGCAAGGTTCATCAGATAAAAATGTGTTACAAAGCGCAAAATTACAACATGTTTATTGATTTTTACGAGAAAGATGTCAGGGAGTATCAAAAACATAAAGAATATTTGTACACCCAGGGTAATCCGATAAAGTTGTGAACAGGAAATGAGAAAAATATTTAAGATCAATGCAATCAACAGAAAGAGGGGGCCTGACCACCTGAGTCCTTTATGCGACCAGAAAAGAAATCCGGCAGGTTTGAAGATGTTGCATAACATTTTCCTGAAAAAGAAAAGATTCTGAAAGTTTCCGGCAGCAATCCTTACTTTTCTTCTGAAAGCTTCGGAAAAACGGATGATGACATCCTCAAAAACCACAGCTTCAGGATCAGTGACGGCTTTATGACCCGATTGCAAAATATGCATGTTTATAAAAAAATCATCCACGAGAAAATTCTCCGGTACGGGACGAAATAATGATTTTCTGATGGCATAACAGGCTCCGGAAGGCCCCATGATCATACCCCACAGGATACCTTCCCGGTATTTAATCCGGAACTCGCGTGATGTATATTGGTGCTCTTCGTATGCAATACCCTTATTATGGTTTCCTTCGGGCTCAAGCCGCGTATCAACAAGTCCGGTCTCCGGATCGTTGAAATGACGGACCAGCTTTTTTAATGTGTCCCGGTGAAAGATTACGTTGGCATCTGTAAGTACCAGGATGTTTCCGGTAGCGTAAGAGACAAGCCTGTTCAGTATTCCGGGCTTCCCCCTGCGTTCATCAGACTTGTAGAATTTCAGGTTAGCATATTTGCAGGTCATCCGCTTCACGATTGTATCGGTTTTATCCGTTGATGCATCTGACATGACCAGAACCTCAAAGTTTTCCGGAGGGAAATCTGAACGGTAAATGCTGTGTATTTTTTCTTCTATTATCTTTTCTTCATTATAAGCGGGTATGAGTACAGATACCTGATCTTGGAGATTCGCAAATATATTGTCAGGCGGGGAAAGCTTTTTACCGCGTGTTCGCAGCCATAATCCTGCCGGAAAGAGGACATAGGTGTGGAATAAAGCAAAAACAGCAGCCCAGAATACAATGATCAATACAATCTTCACAACTGTGCTATGAATTTTTTTATTAATGGTGTGATCTTCCGGTTATCAAAATGATCGCGGACTAAAAGTAAAGCATTTTCGGTTATTTTACGGATTCTTTTGTCATCTGAAAGTAAACTTTTTACTTTATTAATAAACTCCCGGCGGTTATCGGCCAGCAACAGATGTTTCCCGTCTTCTATTGGCAATCCTTCTGCTCCTGTCGTAGTACTTATGATGGCACATCCGGCAGCCATAGCCTCCAGAATTTTTATCCGTACGCCACTACCGGCAAACAGGGGTACAATAAAAATCCTGCCCGAATGAAGAAACTTTATTTTGTCTTTGACCTCTCCCACAAACGCTATGTTTGATCGTTTTTTCAGGTACTGTAACCCGGGATCAGGATTTCTGCCGGCAATACGAAAAACAACATCCGGGAAAGTGCGGTGAATTTCCGGCCATATTTCCTTTACAAACCATTGTAATCCATTAATATTAGGCAACCAGTCCAGAGCGCCAAGGAAGATAAGTACATTTTCCGGAGGTTCAGTGTTTGCTGTGTATTTTTCAAGATCGATACCAACGGGAACAACCTGCACTTTTCCGTGGAAGCCCCATGATGAAAATTGTGCAGCATCTATCGGGCTTACGGGCATAAGTGCATCAAACCTTTGGATCATTTTTTTTTCGTACACCTTTATCCTTTTAGCCAGATGTTTTAGGTAAAATCGCCTGAAAGGAGAACGTTGGATCATTTGTAACCTATTCCAGATTACCGATTCAACATTGTGAGCGCGGAGTACTTTTTTTGCAGACAGGAAGGAAAGATCATTCAGATAAACGGTCATGGCCAGCCCCTCGAACTGGATGAGGTCATAATCCCTTTTTTTTGCCAGAAGCAAAATCTGATTTGATATGGGTTGGCTGTAAAATCTCCGTAATGTATAGGGTTCTCCTAAGCTGAAGAGAGAAAATAAAGCTGGCAGGATTTTAATCCGTGTATCCACGAAAGCGTTATGAAATGCGATTTGTACGGCAATTTCTCCGGGAATATCTGCCGGATCGTACTGGTGTTTAAAAGTGTTTAAATAAAATACCGATACATCATTTCCCGTGTTTGCAAGGGTTGTGATCATTTGCAGGGTAGCCAGTGATCCGCCATCCATAGGCGGGTATGGCGGTTTATTTGTCAATACCAGGACTTTCATGAATTTTGGTGATTTTTCCTGCGCTTCCATAACCAGGCTATCCTGATTTTTTCAAAAAATCTTTTAAGCATCTGAGAATAGGTATCCGTATTCATAATAGCCGAATCAGTAGTTGATTTATAAGTCAGAAAAATGCCAATAGGTAACAGGATGAAGGTTGATATCCACATTCCGGCAAAAGGAGACCAGACATCCTCGCGGACAAATTTTTCTCCCGACATGGAAATAATATAATAGAAGACAAAAAATACCACCGAAATAACAATAGGCATGCCGAGACCTCCCCGGCGGATAATGGCCCCGAGAGGTGCCCCTATAAAGAAGAAGATCACACAGGCCAGCGAAAGGGTAAATTTACGATGCCACTCAATCTGATGACGACGAATATATTTTATCCTGCTGGTAAATGCCGTATTATTATTCTGAATATATTTCAGCGTATTATGGGCATAGGCAAGAGCCTGATCTACCACTGTTTGTTTAACAGAATAGCTTAACCGGTAGTATGCCGTCCATAAATCAAAAGCTGCACTATCTTTATTTGTAGCATATTTTCCGGTACTGTCATTTTCATGCATCTTCCTGAAATTCTTGACAAATATTAAATATTGTGAATTCACCAGGCTTTTTAAAAACATCTTTTTGCGCTGTTCAAGTTGGGTCAACAGTGAGTCGGTAGTATGCTTAAGCTGGCTGAGATTCAGCATGGAATAGTTGTTCTTAAACAAATTTTCATCTGTACGTTTAAGACCGAATCCCGTTAACTTGATCATCAGGGTTTGCTCCTTAAAATCATCTTCACGAAACGGATACGTTTTTTCAGCTCTTCTGCGTTTGTTCTTTTCATCCTGTATGAGGTCATTATAGGACCTGCCATGATAGAGGGTGAAAAAAAGTTTTGTTTCATCAGGGTTAACGTACATCTTTCCCGAATCTGCATAAGTGACGGATATATTTCCTTTTTTCTTCGTATGGTCATAAATGAGCACCCGGTATAACACATTTGTTTTATAGTTTTTCTCACCGATTTTGATACTGTACCCGTCAATCCCACCATAAAATTCACCTTCCTTGATGTTTAATTCGGGACGTTGATGCTGGATATCCCACAACAGAGACCTCGATTTGAGATTGGCGATCGGCAGGATATTGTTGGCAAAATAGAAAGAAAATACGGTGAGAAGGATCATCAGGTAGAAAACCGGCAACATAATTTTCTGGAGGGGGACCCCTGAGGATTTCATGGCGGTTAGTTCAAAGTTTTCCCCCAGGTTCCCGAATGACATCAATGCTGCCAGTAAAATAGCCAGCGGGAGTGCCATAGGTACAAAACTGGCTGCCAGATAAAACAAAAGTTCCGAAAGTATATTAAAGGTTAATCCTTTTCCTACCAGGTCGTCAATATAGCGCCATAAAAATTGCATGATCATCAGGAACATGACAATAAAAAATGTCAGGACCAGCGGCCCGACAAAGGAGCCAAGAACATACCTGTGAAGGCGCTTCATATACGGAAACAGTTTTCTTTTGAAACGAGAACAAAGTTAAGATATTTTACCGGCTTGTTCAGATGAGACTTCAGAGTCCGAGGTTGCGCTTTAGTTCGGATATTTGTGTATTCCAAAGATCAATAGCGTCATCTTTCTCATCTTCCTCTGCAAAATCTGTAATCAGTAAAGCCAGATCACCGGTTAATTCATCCCTGTTGAGGCGGAATTCGAAATAGGTGTCGGGATTTTCGTCATCTAACCAATGCATCCGGATATAAGACTGATCCTTTTTTTGCAGGATTTTGGCTTCCTGTTCGTTTCCTTCCCATACAAAAGTGAAAACATTATCTTTGATATGTACATCTTCGGCAAACCATTCAGCCAATCCACCTGCAGTACTTAGCCTGTTGAATAAAACATTGGGGGAAGTATTGACGGTATATTCCAGTTCATATTTGGTTTTCATCTTCTGTCGTATGAGTATGTTGGATTGCAATATAACTAAAAAAAACGAATTCACAACGTCTGAGAATGGTGAAAAAAGAACTGACTGAAGATCCTGATACTATGGATAATAGTATTTTATAAAGTTTTGATAATGTGGGATGTGGGACCAATGATAATCCTGGTTTGTTTTTATAAATCTATGATGGCTGCTCCTGGTTCATGTGAGTCTGTTGCTTATTCACCGGGAGCCAGCCGGTTGCATCCTGCGAGCGAAAAAAAATACGAAAAAGGATCGAAGATTGGCTGCACCAAACCCGTAAACCCGGTTCCTTGCCACTTATGACGAAGATATATAATCGGATGATTAATATAAAAACATAGAAAAAATCCAGGAAATTGTATATTTGCACCGCAAAAATGGCGAGATAGCTCAGCTGGTCAGAGCGCAGGATTCATAATCCTGAGGTCGAGGGTTCGAGCCCCTCTCTCGCTACGTCAAAGCCCGGAGATTTACGGGCTTTTTGTATAATAAATTCCCGGGCTAAATGCGGTACCGGAATAAAAATGTTCGTATAAGCACCCCGATACCCCGGTCAGCGTATGATATGGTCGGGATGGATACTGAAAAAGTAATTACTAAAATAAGGAAATTCATGGTGATCGAATTTAGATATCGGAAATGTGTATCCGGGTCTGTGATCATTATAAAAAATACCCGTTCAATAGGAACGGGTATTATCAATTTTATAAAAAAAATTATTCGAGGACTTCGATCATTTTGAAAGGCATGTTGAGCATGGTACGGTAGTCTTCTCCACATTCTTTCATATCATAATCATCTACTTCATAATACCAGTTGATCTCAACATCTTTGTTCTTCTTTCGTAAATCTTCCAGTCTTTTAAATATTTGCAGGAAAGTTTTTGAAGAACTCGTATTGAAATATTCCAGTTTGATATCCACCTGGGTATGGTCCGGGGGGTCATGGGTAAAATCTTCAAACCATTTCAAAACAGGGCCGAAGAAATCTCTTGGATCTTCAGGAATGGATTTCCCTTTAATGACGATTTTGCTATTCTCCGGCTCATACCGGATCATGGGCGTTTTAGGTGTCTCTTTTACATCTATCGGCTCCATACTTATCTCCTCTGAAATAATTATATACTTACATGCCTGGAAGAATCACATGCAAAATAATAAACTAATTTGTTATCTGAAAATAAAAAGTGTTAAAAATGTAGTTTAAAGAGAAAGAAAAACCTCATTTTTCTTCCACCTTACCCGGAGGGCGTCTGTTTTTTCCGGGATGATTTGTCAGATCGTCTCCGAGGTCTTCGCGTGCCTGATCAGCTATTTTTATAAGTTTTTCCACCACTTCCGGATATTGTTCGATTACATTATATTCTTCACCGGGATCCCTACGCAAGTCGTACAATTCAAGACCGGCTTCTTTTTGAGCATAAGGTCCCGGCCAACCATCATTCCCGGGCAAAACACCTTCATAGGAGCGATATGTATGTGGAAAAACAAGTTTCCAGTGTCCCTGTCTGACGGCTTCGAGGCTGTTTCGCTGGTAATAATACAGAAAATGATCACGGGGATTGGCTTCGGGATTTCCTTTCATCAATGGCAAAATATTGACACCGTCGATTTTATGATCCGGTAAAGCAGAGCCGGTGATGGCAGCCAGTGTGGGGAAAATATCAATCGTGGAAGCCATTTTGTTGCAGACCGTTCCGCCGGGGATGATCCCCGGCCATTTCATAATACAGGGTTCGCGTTGTCCGCCTTCCCAGCTGGTTCCCTTTCCTTCCCGCAGCCCGCCGGTTGAGCCGGCATGATTGCCAAAATTAAGCCACGGTCCGTTATCACTGGTATAAATAACCAATGTGTTTTTTGTAAGATGATATTTATCCAGTGTTTTAAGTATTTCGCCTACCGACCAGTCCACTTCCATCATGACATCTCCGAACATCCCCTGTTTACTTTTTCCGCGGAACTTGTCTGAAACGCCGAGCGGAACGTGTACCATTGAATGGGCAAAATACAGAAAGAAAGGTTTGTCATGATTCTTTGTGATGAAATCAACAGCTCTTTCGGTATACCGTGTGGTAAGGGTATTCTGATCTTCAAGGGTCCTGATTTCGGCTACTTTTTCATTTCCGTCAATAAGTGGCAGGGGTGGATATTTTGCTTTCCAGGGTTTTGAAGAGCTATCCGTAACCGGAGTCCCGTCATAATCTACCGGCCACATATCATTGGAGTAGGGCAGGCCCAGGTAATCGTCAAAACCGTGCTGCAGGGGCAGAAATTGTCTGTAGTGGCCAAGATGCCATTTCCCGACCATACCTGTTGTGTATCCTGCCGATTTGAGCATTTCGGCTATAGTTACCTCTCCGGTATCTATTCCGATTTTCGCCCATGGCATCAGTGCCCCGGTAATACCGATCCTGTTGGGATAACAGCCCGTAAGCAGGCCGGCACGTGAGGCACTGCAAACGGCCTGGGCTGCATAAAAGTTGGTGAATCGCATACCCTCATTAGCCAGACGGTCGATATTGGGGGTATTATAATCAATTGCACCATTGACCCCGATATCTCCATATCCCTGATCATCGATAAATATCAATACAATGTTCGGGTGAGAAATATCACGCGCAGGTTGACAGGAACTGAAATAAAGAATTACCGGCAAAAGCAATAGCGGAAAAAAGTTACCTGGTTTCATTTGAAAAAATATTTATTTGGTCGTTGTAATAAGGATTCGGGCATTTTTGTATCCCAAAACTAATAAAAAAAGACCACTTCGTAACGAAGAGGTCTTTCTGACAGGGTTAAAACATTGATACTATGATTTAGTCTTCGGTAGCGCTTTCCAGTCTTTTCAGTATCGAAAAGATAAAAGTTGCTGAAAGAAGGCAGAGTACCACCAGTAACAGGAAAAACTGCCAAAGCTCCCATTTGTCCCAGAACGGGCCGATCAGCCCGGCCAGCAGGTTTCCGATGGCAGTAGCCGCAAACCATCCGCCCTGCATCAGTCCTTTAAACTGTGGTGGCGCTACTTTCGAGACAAATGAAATTCCGATCGGGCTAAGGAACAGTTCGGCAATGGTAAGGGTGAAATAAGTTCCTATGAGCCAGAAGGGGGAACGCAGTGTCGTAGAAACGCCTCCCTGAAGGTCGTGCGGGCTTTGCAAACCTTGTGAAGCGATGACCATCACCAGAAAACCAACCGAAGTAATCAGCATTCCTATTCCGATTTTCCGGGGAGAGGAAGGCTCTTTCCCCCTTTTTTGCAGCCAGCTGAAATAACCGACAATGACCGGTGTAAGGAATACGATGAAAATAGGATTAAATTGCTGGAAGATTTGTGGAGATATCGGATTTCCTGCGGGATTATAGCTTCTAACGACCAGCGCCAGAATTACTGCACCCGCTATAGCCGTTAAGGCACCAATGAGTTTTGTATTTTTCGTATTATTTTTACCCACAGCCAGGATGATACCTACAATTACAGCCAGCAGTGGCAGCAATGATTTCAGGTTAAACAGTATCGCTGTGGGGCGGTTTACAGCTCCAACCGTGTAATCGCGGGCAAAGAATGTCAGTGTAAAACCGTTCTGGTGGAAGGACATCCAGAAAAACATGACCACAAGGAATACCAGTCCGAGAGCAACAAGTCTTTTCTTGGTTTGTTCCGGGGTAAGTATAACAAGATTTTCACTCTTCTGTTTTTTCTGTTGTTTGTAAGTGATATCAGCGGATTTATAATACTTCCGGAAACCGATAAAAATGAGCAGGGAGATGATCATACTTGCCGAGGCAATGGCAAATCCTGCATTGTAGGAAGCTGACAGACCATCGATATAGCGATTGGCAAAATCAGCTATACTATGGAAATGGTCACCTAACTGGGTTTTTCCGATGGTTTCCAGCTTCAGTTGTTCGGTAGCTGTAATAATCCCTGCTTTGAATTTATTAGCCAGGTCGATAGCAGCACTATTGTAAAAAAGTCCGTATTTTTTTAAGACCAGGTTGCTGATTGCCTGTGCTGCATTGGGGGCAAAAAAAGCACCAACATTGATCCCCATATAAAAAATATTGAAAGCAGAGTCTCTTACCTTCTCATATTTCGGATCATCATACATATTACCGACCAGGGCCTGCAAATTTCCTTTAAAAAATCCCGTACCCAGGGAGATCACGGTCAGTGAACCGAAGATGAAATACTTAGACTGGCCGGGGACTGCCAGCATGGCATATCCGATAAACATGATGATGGTTCCCAGTATAATGGTTTTTCCATATCCAAGCCAGTTATCGGCAATAAGTCCGCCGAGAAGAGGTAAAAAATAAATACCAAAAAGAAAACTTCCGTATACCCTGCCTGCTTCGGTGGCGGTCCACCCGAATTTTGCCTGCAGATAAAGGGTGAAAATAGCCAACATGGTGTAATAACCAAATCGTTCACCCATATTGGCAAAAAAAGCTACATAAAGTCCTTTGGGATGTCCTTTAAACATGAAATCTTATTTTTAGTGATACAAAATAAAGCGTTTGTAAGGCAAATATAATTTATTTTTTATCCGCACCAAGAAACTATTTAGGTACGCTATTTATAACAACTTATTTCTGCTAAATTTGTAATTGAATTCAGAAGGCAGTAAGAAATGAAGATTTTTCCTACATCCGCAGTTCACGACATTGATGCTTATACGATAAAACATGAGCCTGTCGCCTCGGTTGATCTGATGGAGCGTGCTGCCAGGGGTATGCATGACTGGATTCTCAGTCACGTCAGCCGTCATAGAAGGGTGATGGTATTTGCCGGTACCGGTAACAACGGGGGTGATGCCCTGGCCCTGGCCCGGATGATGGCAGCGTCGGGTTATGTCGTCAGGATTTTTCAGGTTTTGGTTTCAAGCCGCCTGTCACCGGATTGTACAGAAAATGTTCAAAGAATAAAAGATTTTAATGGCGTTTTTTTTTCCGTATTACATCCTGATGATAATCTTCCGGTTATTGATCGGGAGGATGTGGTTATTGAAGGACTTTTCGGGTCCGGCCTTAACCGGCCACTGCAAGGATTTGCTGCAAGGGTTGTTGAACACATCAATACTTATGCCGGGAAGGTAATTTCCATTGATATTCCTTCCGGATTATTTGGCGAAGATAATCGTCAAAATACCGGCGATACCATTATCAGGGCTACCATTACCCTGACCCTTCAATTTCCCAAACTTTCTTTTTTTTTACCGGAAAACGGGAAGTATACGGGTAACTGGGAGGTTATTCCCATTGGTTTGCATCCTGAGGCCATAGCTGCCGGAGAGACACCTTATTATTATACAACGCGGGAGGATGCTGTTCCGCTGATCCGGCCGAGAAGGAAATTCAGTCATAAGGGAACCTACGGACATGCTTTGCTGATTGCCGGATGTTACGGACGTATGGGCGCTGCAGTGCTTGCTTCCCGGTCGTGTTTACGCACCGGTGTGGGATTGCTCACTACCCATGTTCCAAAATATGGCAATAATATCCTGCAGATGACTGTCCCCGAGGCGATGATCAGTCTCGACCAATCTGACATATTGTTCAGTCAGATTCCTGATCTTCGGGGATATTCGGCTATTGGGGCCGGCCCGGCCCTGGGGTGCCGCAATAACTCTCAGAAAGCTTTGATCGCTTTGCTTGAAAATGCGGGTGTGCCGCTTGTCCTTGACGCCGATGCCATCAATATTCTTTCCGGAAATCCTGAGTGGCTGACAAAGCTGCCTGCCAACACGATATTAACCCCGCATCCCAAAGAGTTTGACAGGCTGGCAGGTGCTTCTGCAACCGGTTGGGAACGGTTACATAAGGCCATTGAATTTGCACACAAGAATAAAATTATTGTAGTTTTAAAAGGTGCTCATACTGCCGTATTAACTCCGGAAGGAACATGCTGTTTTAACAGTACAGGCAATCCCGGTATGGCTACGGCAGGCAGCGGGGATGTCCTGACAGGAATAATCCTCTCCCTGCTGGCACAGCGTTATGAGCCATTGGATGCTGCCATTCTTGGTGTATATATTCATGGGCTTGCTGGCGATATTGCCTTCACTCAAATGAGTGCCGAAGCAATGATTGCCTCGGATATAACAAATAACCTTGGAGCAGCGTTTAAAACTTTAAAGAAAGATGATGATACGTTTATTTAAACAATTATCCTTTTTATTTGTGGCTGTCCTGATGACAGGGTGCATTCCGCAAAAGGAGATGAACACAAGCGTGATCAAAATAGAGGATGGGAAATCGCTTACGCAACCGGGATTGCTTTATGCCCTTCCGATGACTTCGTTTTCCGTAGATGTTGAGGCAACCCGGATTATTTATAAAAGAGGGCCATATTATGCTTATGCAAATAAACTCCTTGACCTGGATGAGATTATAGATCGTGACAGGGAGGAATGGACGCTGGACAGGGTGAGTGTGAGACAGTATCTGGAAGCAGATCCCGGTGAATATTATCAGGTGATCAGCAACGGGGATCTGCAGCCGGCAGCGATGAAGCTTAGCCATGAAGGTTTGATCCTGCTTCTTAATCCTTCTGATTATAATAAGATGCCTTCTGCTTTTGCAGATGAATCCCTGCCTTTTAACGGCATGGCTTTCCCGTTCCGGAATCTGTCCGGTTCCGTAAAACAATACCGGGATACTGCTTACCGGACAGTGGCAACGGATACTTCTTTTATACAAATTCCGGTTATTATAACAAAACAACGGATACTGACCCCGGAAGAAAAAGCTGCAGATGCGGCACAGACCCTTATCAGGATCAGGAAACGGAAATTCCGGCTGGTTTCCAGGAATAATGATGAGGTTTCTCTTCCCGATGGACCGGGACTTGAAATTGCTGTTCGTGAACTGGACAAACTGGAAGCGGATTACCTGGCCTTATTTGCCGGTAAGAAGTACCGCAGGACATACCATTACCGGTATGTTTTTACTCCCTCGGATACAACGGATAATCCAATTATACTTTTCAGATTTCTTCCTGCCCTTGGCGTATTACCTCCGGAAGACCTGCGTGGTGATGCGGTAAACGTATCCTGGGAGAAACTGGGGAAAACAAGCCTGATCGTCAGCCCGGCAGATACGTTAAGTACAGGTATCCCTTCCATAATTTACCGGATTCCGGAAGTGGCAAATCTCAAAGTCTATTTCGGAAACAGGGTCCTTTTTTCCCATCATGCATTGTTATATCAAATGGGAGCCAAAACAGAAATACCGGCAAATGTTGTATTTCCCGGTATCAATCATTCGGATCACTAAAATCAACCCTTAAAGGCAGAATTCCTATTTTTTACTAAGCTGACCCTTAAATGATTCCTGGTATTGCTGCCAGGTCATTGTTTTGTAGCTGTCGGTGGAGAAGTAAGTAAGAATCGGTTCCATTTGTTGGGCCGTAAAATATCCCGGTACCGTAGTAAGGAGCTGGAGTTTTTCATCCAGGTATGCTACAGACGGATAAGCCATTTTTCCCTGAAGCAGAGCAAAGGCAAGCTGATGAGCACTGCGTTGTGAAGTCCCCGGATTGGTAAAAGTCTTGCCCGCAAATTCAACGGGGTCTTTGGATTCGGCATTAAATTTTACCGGGTAAAAATTGTTATTCAGGATGTCAGCGATGACAGGATCCATATAAGTTGACTGATCCATTTTTTTACACCAACCACACCAGTCGGTATATACATCAATGAAAAGTTTTCGTGGTTCTTTTTTATTAAGTTCCAGGGCCTTTTCGATGGTTAGCCATTTAACCCCTCCTTTTTGTGCCTGTAAATGTACAGGCAACAGCATGAGTAAGATCAAAGCAAAAATGGTATTCCGGAATCTCCTCATTCTTTCAGGTTTTCTTTTTATTCAATCTCTAATGCAAATATACAGATATTTTAATATATGTTTTATCAGAATATAAAAGATAACACGATCCGAATAATCGCTTTGTCGGTAAAATGACATTTTGCATCTTTATTCACGGAAATGATGTGAAACACATTTCTTACATATATTTTTTTTTACTTTTGCAACCACTTTGATTAAACGGAGATCAGATGAAATCATTGTCCGAATCAATATATTCTATGCAACAATTAAAGCAATTGTAATTATGAGTAAAGAAATCGTTGAACTGGAACCGAAGATTGTGTGGAAACACTTTTATGCGCTGACACAGATTCCGAGACCTTCGAAAAAGGAGGGTAAAATCATTGCCTACATGAAAAAATTCGGAGAAGACCTGGGACTGGAAACCATCGTTGATGAAGTGGGCAATGTCATTATCCGTAAACCGGCAACACCGGGTATGGAAAACCGTAAAGCTGTGGTGTTGCAGGGGCATCTCGATATGGTGCCACAGAAAAACAGTAATGTTGAGCACGATTTTGAAAATGATCCGATTGATGCATATATTGATGGTGAATGGGTGACAGCCCGTGGTACTACCCTTGGCGCTGATAATGGTATTGGTGTGTCTGCTGCCATGGCTGTTCTGGAATCCAAAGATCTGAAGCATGGCCCGGTAGAAGCACTGTTTACCATTGATGAAGAAACCGGAATGACCGGTGCTTTTGGGCTTAAACCCGGCATCCTGAGCGGGGAAATATTAATCAATCTGGATTCGGAGGACGAAGGGGAGCTCTATATCGGCTGTGCCGGTGGCACCAATGCAAACATTCGTTTTGAGATTACCAGGGAAAAGACTCCTCTAGAAGTGGTTGCCTATAAAGTAAGCCTTACCGGCCTGAAAGGCGGACACTCGGGGATTGATATCCACATGGGAAAAGGGAATGCCAACAAGTTAATGAACCGCCTGCTTTGGACAGCATATCGCCAGGTTGGAATGATGTTATCAACCGTTGAAGGGGGAAATCTCCGCAATGCCATTCCACGTGAGGCTTTTGCGACGGTAGTAGTGCCGGAGTCCACTGCAGGGAGATTTGAAAAACTTGTAACGGATATGGAAACCATTTTGAAAAATGAATATGGTTCGGTAGAACCCGGTATTTCGCTCACGGCTGAAAAAACGAAAAGTCCTGAAACCGTATTGGATGCTGATTCCCATTACAGGTTACTGAATGCTGTTTATGCATGTCCCAACGGGGTAATCCGTATGAGTACGGATATGGAAGGGTTGGTAGAAACCTCTACCAATCTGGCTGTTTACAAAACCGGTAAGGCCGATACGGAAGTGCTTTGCCTGATGCGTAGCTCGGTAGATTCCGCCCGGGAAGACCTGAAAAATATGTTCCGCAGTGTCTTCGAACCTTCCGGTGCCGAAGTGCAGTTTGAAGGAGAGTATCCTGGTTGGAAACCCAACCCGGACAGTTTGATCCTGAAAGAAATGAAGGAAATTTATAATAACAAATTTGGTAAAATCCCGGAGATCAGGGCGATCCATGCAGGACTGGAATGCGGCCTGCTGGGGGGTGCCTATCCCGGACTCGATATGATCTCCTTCGGACCTACCATCCGTTTCCCGCACTCTCCCGATGAAAAGGTGAATATTCCTACGGTGCAGAAATTCTGGGATTTTCTGGTGGAAACACTGGAACATATTCCGGAGAAATAGTACTATTCTTGATTCTATATTGAACGGTAGGGCGTGAATTTCCCGCTCTTTTGTTTTAAGAGAAAGAAAGTGTTCCGGTATCTGGAATTATAAATCACCGGTTTTAATAAATATCGTTTTGTGCACAGCTTGCCTGTTCAGGGAGCTGACACCAACGGCCCGACATCAGTTATTAAACCGGTATCAAAGATTGATCATCAAAACGAGATTATTCACCGGACGGAACACGAAACAATTTAATCGAATAATATGTTTTTATTATCGAGTATCCGGATTCGCAAACGGTTTCTCTCCCGTTTATTATTCTATACTCCTAACACGGATGGTTATGCAGGTAAAAAATGAATATTTAAAAACAGTCTATCTTAATATAATCATCGATTTTGAGATTTTTGTATTTCCGGCTTTCAGGACATAATAGTAATTTCCGGCCGGGAATGCAGTCATATCAATATTTACCTTATAAACGCCCGGATTCTGATATTTATTAACGACGGTTTTTACAAGCCTGCCGGTATTATCGTAAATATTCATATGGACATAAGAATTATACGGAATGGCATATTTGATATCGGTATAATAAATGAATGGGTTCGGGAAATTTTGAGAAAGTTCGAAACCGGAAGGCAAGCTGGAATTATGAATACCTGTTGCGACTGAAATAATATGATCCAGTTTTTGTAAAACATCTGCCAGCAGGTCCATTTGATACTTATGATTGTGAAATCCGCCGCTCTCATCGCCTTCAACCAAAGACAGGTTGGTTTTTGCCGAATCTAATTGTGCCAGTAATTCAGCATCACCGGATAAATTCAATAAACTATCGGCTGTACTCATTTCCTGTTCTGCACTGCTCAGACTTGCAGCAGCTTCATCTTTATATGCCTGAATCTGCGTTCTGGATACTGCCGCATCCATACTGCTATGGCAATTCTGGCATGCAACCGTTTCACTCCCGTCATCTTCTGTGACAAACACCGACCAGCTGTGTCCGTGATACATATCGGCTTTTGTGTCTTCCGGGCCGGCAGCCATGTGACAATCTGTACAAGTTATACCCGGCATTGTTTCTTTATACGTGACTCCGATGGCGCCTACGCCTTTCGCAATATTGTAACTCAGATGGTCTGTGCCGGGAAAGCGTAAATTTCCATGACATTGACCGCATAGTTTTGCCGTACTATCCATAACCTCATATTGCTTTGTGGATGAATTGAAATAGGAAACCAGGTTCGGTTCGTGAGGATTATGACAGGATATACATGAGACATCAGGCCATTGATCCCCGTTCAAGGATGTTGTATTTGCTGTAAAAACGCCACTTTCTGTCGAGAAAAAATAGTTCAGTGCTTCTGATTCGCTCATTCCTCCATTGGCCAACACAGCCGTTGGGGCATGGCAGGCAATACAATTTTCAGGATCTGAACCGTTGACAACCGTATCCGGGGATTCGCCGGCTCTTTCTTCTGCCAGCTCTGAGCTCACATCATCCTGTGTTAAAGCGTGCTTGCTCATATTCCAGGCATTATAAGTCAAGTGGTCTGTCCCTTCAAACTGGAGATTCCCATGACATTGACCGCAAAGGGAAGCAACTTTCCCAATTGAATCATACGTTGCCGTTGAAGAGTTGAAATAACCAAATTCAGGTAAACCGGTCGGATGGTTACCAGGTACATTATGGCAGGTAGTGCAATAATTGTGAGGCCAGTTTGCAGAATCTGCAATGGTTGTACCAGAAGTGAAAACTCCTCCGGTTGTCGTAAAGAAATGTTCCAGTGCCTGGACTTCGGTCATACCACCGTTTTCAGTAATTGCCAACGGGGCATGGCATGCGATACAATTTTCCGCATCCGAACCATTTATAACGGTATCCGCCGATTGTCCGATACGCTCTGCCGCCAGTTCAAGGGCAATATCCTTTTGTGTATGGGAATGACTTCCCGCCAGCCAGGCCAGGAAAATTTCATTGTGACAAGTTTTACAATCCAGCGTGGATTGCGAATAGATCATTCGTGGGGTCATCATTAAATTTATTGCAAATACTGCAACGATAACGGTTTTAAGGGTACTTTGTGTTTTCATTGGGTTACTATATTTACTATAATTTATTAAATGAATAATCTAAATTATTTTCTTAATAGTAAAAAATATTGTTAATAAAATCACATCACCAAGTTTACATAATATTTCTCTAAAAAACAAATATTATTGTTTTTTTTTAAGTGTCGGGATATGGTGATTGCTTCAGGAGCTTGACAGGGAATACTGCGAAAGAAGATCACTTGCTATACAAAACATGAAGGAGCTTGTTTTTCCGGGAATAGATACTTTAATAATAAAGAAGCATTAATTTGTAGTGTTTATCCTCTCAAAGGTTAAAGTATTAACAATAATATGAATTGTATGTCTTAAAAAATTTTAAACGTTTTTTTCCGGAATGATTTTTTTATTTTACCATCCGCCGTTTGAGGTATTTACCCCGTCGGCATGGTCTTCACCGCCAAAAGAATAGACAGGCAATCCCATAATATCGAGTTCTTCGGCAGGTACCGGAAAATGCAGCAGGGTGCCTTTTTGCAGCATATCCCTTCGCCTCATATCATAAAAGGCTGTACCAATGCCGCTTCCGATCAGTTCCACTTCCCGTTCATAAAAAATGGCTTCAAGAACTTCATGATTTGTCGCAGCCGGATCAAGGAGGGGCAGATGTCCGCGTTTTATCCGGGTACTGCTATTCAGGATGTTAATGGCTTCGGAGGTATTGCCGGTACGCACCAAAGCTTCGGCATACAGCAGGTCATTTTCGGTTTTTGTGACGAAAGGTATTGCTCCCGACATCTCAGGCAGCCAGTCATCATATTTTTTCAGCCTGTAATTGGAGAAAAGATAGGTTCCGTTTTCAGGAGCAAAATTGATGGTTGAAAGATATTCAAAGTCGTTATCAAGCCTTGCATCTGCCGAAGAAGCATCAGGCGGATCGGGTGGTAACCCGTCAGCGGGGTAATGTGCCGGATAGGTGCTGTCAAACAAATGGATGACCCTGTTGTCTACCCGTCCGTAGCCGGGGCCTATGGCTTTTTCAAGCATGCTGTTGACCCATATCTGTTGATCGGTGATGATCATGAAATCAGATTTTATTCCTGATTGTGCATAACTTTCTACCAGGGACCATTTAGTAGAATCATTCTGTGCCGCATTCCGGCTGCCGTATGCCAGAAACATGGCTGCAAAAGTCGAGGAGATACCCGCCAGGTCGCCGGCAGAAAGTGCCGGACCGCTATACCAGGTATCCGGAATGATAAAATCACCCTGTCCGGAGATCTGGATGGATTTATCCAGAGAGGAGACAGCACTTTTGAGTACGGCCGGCCATTCGGATAAAACCGGTTGCATGGGATCGGTAAACTCATCCTGTATGACCGCTTTGTCGAAAATCAGACCAAGATATCCGTGTATGACACCCTGCAGGAAATAACACCAGCTGCGGATCATATTTTCATCTTCGGGGCCAAACCCGGATATCAAACCTCCCTGTTCCAGCGTTTGCAGGGTTAGGTTTACGTAGTTAAGAGCCTCATATGCACTGATCCAGAAACGGTCAATAAAATAAGTATCGGGTGATTTGTAATAATTGGCAAAAGGCAGCCTGGGTTCACCGCCGAATTTTTGTGCATAACCGAAGTTCGCAAAATCCCAAGTAACCTGATCGGCCATGACCGCCATGGGGACACCCGGCCCACGGTAATTATACAATGCATTGTACCATGTTGGAAAGGCATTGATAAGATAATAAAGAGATGCATCCGTATCCGGATTTTGCTTATCGGGTTTCACACAGCCGGAGAAAGAAAAAGCGGCCAGAATTACTGCAGCCAGAAAATGTTTTCCAAATCGGATCATTAAAACCATCCCCCGTTAGATGTGTTGATGCCATCAGCATTTTCCACCCCGCCAAAGGTGTAAATATCCATTTCTAATATTTCCAGATCGCCGGCCGGTACGGGAAAATGCAGGGGGGTACCTGTCTGAAGCATGTCACGTCGCCGCATATCAAAAAAGGAGGTACCAGCTCCGGTAAACATTAATTCGATATCCCGTTCATAGAAAATAGCGTTGAGAATGGTGATTTTATCCGCTCCGGCATCGATAGGGGAAAGCTGTCCCCGTTGTGTTCGTGTCCCGTTATTTATGATGGTAATGGCCTCGCTCAGATTATTGAGCATGGTTTCGGCTTCGGCAAGGATCAGATTTGTTTCGGTAACAGTCAGCTCAGGGGACGGACCTGCACTGTAGCTCAGCCAGTTATCATAACGCTTGTACCGGTAAAAAGAATTGAGATAAAAAGGATTTTCCGGTTTTAGTTTTTTTACCCAGGCAAAGTCTGTGGTTGCCCGTGCATCGTCAGAATGCAGGTAGGAACTGTCGGGTTCGGTGCCGCTGTCCGTATCCCATGAAACATTATCCTCCGGCCAACGTGCGGGAAAATGATTGTCCAGCAGGTGGATGATTCGCAAATCGGTGTAGGCCCATTCGGGATAGGCGCCATTTCTTTTGTATTCATCTTTCCAGTTATCGTTATCTGTATCGGGAGCCAGATCCTGAGTCCATGCTGCAATTGCGTAATCTTTGATTTTTTGCCAGTCGTTACGTAAATTATCCAGGTCGTTCCTTGGGGCGGAAATTAATATCCGGGCGGCATAGCCGGAGGCAATGGCTGCCAGGTCGGAGGAGGTAAGCTGATAGCCCCGGATATAGCTTTCGGGCAGGGTAAAACTGTTACGCTGTGAAATGACAATAGCGCTGTCGAGGGATGCCAGGGCAAAATCAATAACCTCATGATAGTCTGAAAAGTTCTTGACGGGAAGCGGTGTATTAACATCAATAACCGTTGCCTGGTCGAAAAGGAGGCCTAGGTAACCGTAACCGATACCCCGGATAAAATAGGCCCATGCCTGCAACATGGGTTTTGCATCCACGCCGTTGGTTTGCAAGACCCTGTCCTTGTTCTGGATAACCCTGAGAATATCATTGGCTGTCAGTGAAACCCTGTACATGTCAGTCCAGAAATTCTTTGTTATATAGAGATAGCTATAGTCGGTAATATTGTTAAATGCAACACGTGGTTCTTTAGCCAGATCACGAATGCCGGCGTTACTTTTAAGCGATGTGATCTGGTCGGCAGCGGCAGCCAGGCCGAGGGCAGGCCCTTTCAGGGCGTGAGCAGCATTGTACCAGTTCCTGTAAAGAAGCCCGGCAGCATCGATCATCTCCTGTGTCGTGCCGTAGATGTTTTGGGTGTCGGGGAAAGGCGGATCCACATCAAGATTGATGCAAGAGACCATAAATAAAAATGCTGCTCCCAGTATCCCGGATATAAAAATCTTTTTCTTCCAAGTCATTATATAACTTTTAATGCCTTTGGTGATTAACGATGATCTTTGTAATATCGTATGCCCAGTATAAGGATGTCATCTATCTGCTCAAGGTTGCCTTTCCACTTTTCAAAAGTTTCAATCAGGATATCTCTCTGGCGGACGGCATCCTTGCCGGAGATGGAAATCAATAACTCTTTGAATCGTGATGATTTAAATTTCTTGTTTTCTTTTTCCCCGAACTGGTCGACATATCCATCAGAAAACATATAAATCATATCCATGTCCTTAAGCGGTATTTTGGTAACGGAGAAAGGCAAATCTTCGCGAATATGGACACCTATAGGCATTTTGTCCGCTTTATATTCAGTAAGTTTCCCGTTTCTGATCAGATAAAGCGGGTTGTAGGCTCCTGAAAATTCAAGGGTGTGATTTTTAATATCAAAAACACCGAGAGCCATATCCATGCCGTCTTTCGTTTCGTAGGTTCTGCCGGTTTGATGCAGCGCTTCTTTAACCATTTGCCTGAGTTGATTGAGGATATCCGGAGCCGAAAGTACCTTGTGCCGGCTGATAATTTCATTAAGAAAGGAGGAACCCAGCATGCTCATAAACGCTCCCGGGACACCATGGCCGGTGCAATCGGCTGCGGCAACCACAATATGATTATTACTGCGCCTGATCCAGTAAAAATCACCACTCACAATATCGCGCGGGCGGAAGAGGATGAAATGTTCGGGAAGTAATTTTTCGATCATGTGCTCGGGAGGGAGTAAGGCTTTTTGAATACGTTGTGCATAAGCGATACTGTCGGTAATGTCCTGCTTTTGCCGGGCGATTTCATCACGTTGTGCTTCAATTTTTTCTTTTTGTTTCCGTATCTCGGCTGTTCGTTTCCGCACTTTTTCTTCCAGGAGGCGCCGGTCCTTTTCAAGTTTATGTAACCGGATACGTATTATCCCCCAGATAATGAATATCACAACCAGGAAAACGGTCAGGATAAACCACCAGCGTTGCCAAAACGGAACAGGAATATGCAATGGTACCGGTTCCCCTTCGGCGACACCTCCCAAGACGTTTCGGGCACGGTAGTGAAGAACATAATCTCCCGGTGGCAGGTATGGGATCGTGATCTGACGACCTGTATTCCATTCACTCCAGACATTGCCGAATCCTTCCAGCATATACTGGTATTCTGTTTTGGAAGGTTGCAAAAACCACGGTGCGGAAAAGGTTACCCGGGTTTCGCCGGAAGGTTGAAGCAGCGTATAAAAGAAGTTGGTTGCCGTTGTCTGACCTGAGCGAACCATTTCTTTGACGCGCACATGAAAAAGAGGTTCGTGTGTTGTACCGGGCTCCAGTTTATAGATCATTGAATGATTCACAATAACCCAAAGGTTCCCGTCCGTGTCGGCCTGCAGTCCTGTGATCCGGTTAAAAATATTCAGATATGGAAAGGTGGTTACCGTGCCATCGGGAAGGATACCTGTGGCGAACCATCCCTCATCCCCTTTAATCCAAACATTTTCACGGGCGCGAATAAAGTTTAACCAGGGTTGGTTTGTTCCGGGAAAATCAGCGTGCAGGATCATTTTTTGCATTTCCGGGTTAAAATCATACCATCCCTCTTTCATCAGAAAGGCCGGAGACCCGTTAATGAATATGGATATGACAGGTTGGGGATAGGTTGTCGGGAAAAGATACTTTTTTACATTTTCAACCTGCAGGGTTTCATTATCTACAGTAAGCCGGAGTGCCCCGGATTCGGAACCCAGCCAGAGGTTTTTCCCATCCCTGATGATGCTGTAAACCGGTAAATCTGATGGAAAATAATCCCGATCGACCTGCCAACGGCCTTCGGAGAACTTTAAAAGATAAACCCCGTCTTCCGTACCACAGAAAACCACATTGCGGCTAACCGGATCGGGTAAAATATCATATACCTGTGTCCCCATGAATACAAATTCGACTTTTTCGTTACGAATGGAGTAGAGGCCTGCATTGGTAGCTGCCAGAATCTGTCCCCCGAAAGGAACCAGTTTTGTACAACGTGCGTTCAGACTGCCTAATTTCTTATACCGGTATGTTATTGATTTAAATTTGTATATATATTTTGGGACATATCGGTAAATTACTTTTTTTATATGTTTTTGCGTTGTTTTCGGAAACAGTTGCGGCGTAGCTATCGGCTTTTCCGGTGATGCCACTTCTTCTCCGGTTTTTCTTTTTCCAAAGATCCGTGAAAAAAAACTTTGTTTCTTAAAAGCTTCTGATTCACGAGGTACTTCCGGTTTCTGAACGGTTTGTTGTTTTAAATGCTGTGTTTCTCCGGTTTTTTCTGAAGATGTTGTATCCGTGAACGGTACCCGTACCCGTACCATAATCCGGCTTTTCTCATACTCTTTGATCTGTTTCTGCAGAAAAATACCTTCGCTGGTTCCAACCAGAAGATGTCCTTTTTCAGGCAGTAAGGTAAGTATATTGCCTTCAAGTCCGGGATAAACATTGTAACTTTTAACCGGAATGGTAAGGTTAACCATTGAGAAACCATAGATGTGCCCGATAATAAGTTCCTGATCGGCTGTCCGGCCCAGCGACAGGATTTCGTTGTCAGGCAGACCACTCTGGTAATTGATGATATAACGTGTTTTACGGTTCCGTTTATCCAGGATGAGACATCCGCCGTTACGGGTTCCAAGGATGAGGGTTGTATCGTCAAACAATACTGCATGGGTAAGGATACGGTTAAATAAATATTCTTCATCTTCCGGGATGTAATCACTGAATTGTTGTCCGTCAAAGAGATATAAAAAGCTGTTGTCGGTAGCAAAAAGCGTATGTTGCCGGTCGAAACCGATACCAAACAAAATGATATCTTCCTGAAAACGCTTACCGCCGTCCACAGGGACTAATTTCCCTGCTGTATAAACCGTTAATCCTTCTTTTTCAATATTAACATACAGGTTTTGGCGGTGGATAAAAAACCCGGTAAAAACATGATCTCCGGCTTCAGACATGATACTGGCGCGTATATCAGGTGAAACGGAGACAATGGACTGTTCACTGCAAAAGATAAGATTCTCCTCCAGGGTAAGGATGTGATCGAATTTTCCGGAAAGAGAATCGCTTACGGATATCATATGAAAGGGTCCGGGAATATCGTTTTTGGTATTGAGATATCCGATATATCCGTTACCGCCAACCCAGATACGTTCATTTGCAGCATCGTAATGCAAGCTGTATACCTGTCTGATTTCAGGAAGCAACTTCCACGAAATGCCATCAAACCATAGAATTCCCTGGCGGTTAGCGAGGTAAAGATTCCCGTTTCCATCCTGTGAAACAGCCCGCACCTCGGTGTTAAAATCTTCAGGTGGCGTAAAATGGCTGATCAATGGGGTCCCGGTGGATTCGGCAGGATATGCCTTAATGAGCGTACCCAAAAAAAAGGTAGCCACAAGAAAATAAAATGTGGTTTTCAGATAACAAGTTTTTCGCGTGTATTTACGAATCTTGTTCATGGATAAAATTCTTATCCAAAGTTACGGAAAGATATTCAAATGGAACAGAGACTGTAAAAGTTCATGTCAGGTTATTTCGATTTCCCCCCGAAATCCGGGTATTTTCATCAAAAGAAAACAACACATCACAAGAGACAATCTGCGTGTACGTACACGCAGAGTATATCCCGGCTATTCAAACAGCTTCTGAATGGATTTTAGATTTTCCGGATGGGTAATACTCTTTGCCTCAGATGTATACAAGTAATCGATCAATCCCTGATATTTTTCAGTAATTTTTCCGCGAATGATTTTCATGGTTGAATTCATCAGGTGGTTCTCTTCGGTAAACCCTTCGCTGAGAATTCCAACTGCTGCCGGTAACCACCTTTGCGGGAACATATCGCCATATTTGCCTCCGGTACGGTATTCCCGGAGTTCCTGTTCGATAAGTTTCAACGCTTCTTTTCCGGTCTCTTCCCCTGCCGTATCCTTTCCTGCAAGATACTTTTTCAGGGTTTCTTTGTTCGGATAGACCAGGGCAACCGTGTAAGGATTCTGGTTATTGTACAGCATGCACTGTTCGATAATCGGAGACTGGTCGGTAAATGCTTCTTCGATACCTTCGGGACTGTATTTTTCACCGTCGTCACTGATCAGTAAACTTTTGAAACGGCCAAGCACAAATAAAAATCCGTCCTTATCCATATATCCCATATCGCCGGTGTAAAGCCAGCCATCTTTCAGCGTCTCTCTGGTGGCTTCCTCATTTTTCCAGTAACCTGCCATGACATTGTCACCTTTAACCACAATTTCCCCTTTTTCTCCAACAGACAGGCTGTTCCCATTTTCATCCAGGATTTTCAGCTCTAAAGGTGTAACCAGGAAGCCTGATGATCCGAGTTTATGTTTTTTAGGACTGTTGGAAGAAATAATGGGTGCGGCTTCCGATAGTCCATATCCCTGGTACATCGGGATACCCAGTGCATAGAAGAATCTCTGTAATTCAATATCCAGGAGGGCCCCACCGCCGATGAAATATTCCAGTTCCCCACCGAAATTTTCACGAATTTTTGAAAAAAGTATTTTATCATAAAGGGCAAGCAAAGGTTTTTTCAACTTCTGTAATCCGCGCCCTTTGTTATATCCTTCCTTGTTATACGAATAGGCCATTTTCAGGGCATGACGGAAAAGCTTTTCGGCAAATTTCCCCTTGGCACTGATCCCTTTTTCAATATTTTTTCTGAAATTCTTAGCCAATGCAGGTACACTGAACAGCATGTGTGGTTTTATCTCCTTAATATTTACAGGAATATTCTTTAAGGTTTCTATTGCTGTATTTCCGATCTGTACCGAGGCAATACTGGCTCCTTTTCCCATCAGGCTGTACAAGCCTGCGGTATGGGCAAAGGAATGATCCCATGGCAGGATCAGCAAATTTCTGTAATATGGCGGGATATCCAGCAAAGTATAGGCCTGATTTACATTGGTAACATAGTTTTTATGGGTAAGGATAATTCCTTTCGGATCGGCTGTAGTACCGGAAGTATAACTGATATTTGCATAATCATCTTCCTTTATGGTACGGATCCTTTCTTTCAATCCGTTTTCATGTTCCGAGAGCCAGCGGTCACCGTTTTTCATCAGTTCTTCCACAAAAATCTCATCCGGCTGGAGGTCTGATTCCGGGTCCAGAAGGATAATCTTTTCCAGTGTCCTGAGCTGCCCTTTTATTGGCCTGATCTTTTTCAGTTGCTGTCCCGAAACGATTACCATCCGGCTACCGGAATGATCGATACGAAATTTAATTTCTTCGGGTTCAGCCAGTTTTATAGACAGCGGCACATTGATTGCTCCGGTATAGAGGATACCAAGTTCACTGATCATCCATAAATTTCTTCCTTCGGCAAGGAGTGCAAGCCGGTCGCCTTTTTGGATACCGAGGCTCAATAAACCGGTAGCAAACCGGTATACCTGGTTTCTGATTTCATTGTAGGTTGTCCCCGTATATGCATCTTCTTCCTTTTCCCACATGTATATATTTTCACCAAAACGGGAAACACTGTCTTCGAAAAAATTAATGATGGTTTGCATGGTAAGATGTTTTTGGATTACGGCTCAAGATAGAAAAATCCTGTGAAAAAACTTTTGGATGATCAGGATTCATTAATAAATCCCGGAAGAGGGAAATTGAGATGTAAGCTAAACGAGTTTTTTTTCTTCAGCCAGGAGGAAGATAAAACGTACGATCTCCTGTACCGACAGCGTACTGCAATTGAGAACGATATCAAACAAATCTATACCGGGACTTGATTTAAGATAGTATTCCATAAACTTCCGCCGCTTGGTATCCATTTCGTCAATAAGTTTGGTTGCTTCAGCGGGTGAAATATTGTGGTTTTTTGCTACCTGGACGGTACGCCAGCGTTTAGGTGCCATTAGCCGGACATGTAGCGATTTTTCAATTTCACGTGTAATGGCAACACCGGCTCTACCTACGATTATCACATGTCCTTCCCATCCGAGTGCGCGTATAACCTCACTTATGGTTTTGCGAATTTTCTTATCACTGTGATAATATCTTTTTGACTGTGCAACCAGTATTTCATCAAAAACCGTATGTTCTTTGTACTCAAAAACATATTTGATTTCACGCGGGGTCATTCCCAGAGAAGAAGCAGCTTCCTGAAGGATCTCTTTACTTACCCAGTGCCATTTCGTGCGATCTTTTTTCTTACTTTCTGAACGAATGACTTTGGTTAATTCTCCGGCAATAATTTTGGATGGACATCCATATTCACGGCTGATAGTAATCACCGGTCCGGCTTGGGATTTCCGGGTTTCCCTTTCCCTGAGCCGTTCGATAGCATAGCGTGTAATATCAACAGGCATGACTATAATATTGAACTGCAAAAATTAATCATTTTTTATCTGAAAAGCAATGTTAAACAACATTGTAGTATTCCCATTTACTCAACAGGAATTCTTCAACTTGAAAAAAACAGAAGGCCTCTGCTAAAAAAGATGTAGTTGTAAAAATCAGGAAATTCAGGGATTACGTAAACATTTTTCGACTATTCCTGAACATTTTTATGGGTTTTTCTTTTGTGATGCATTCTATTCTCTTAATTTCGCAATCATTATTTTGAAAATTAAACCGCATAATCATGACAGAGCATATCAGAAAATCTTTGAGAGAATCGACAGTAGCGCGATGGACGGCCTTGGTTCTGGTTTCATTATCTATTTTCGGTGCCTACTATTTTAATTATGCACTTTCCGCTATAAAGCCTATGCTGGAAAGTATCCTTGGATGGAATAGCGGGGATTTTGGAACCTATACCTCTGCTTATGCCTGGTTTAATGTTTTTCTGGTTATGCTTATCATCAGTGGTTTTATTCTGGATAAACTGGGCGTCAGAAAAACGGGTTTGGGAGCAACACTGATTATGTTTATTGGCACAGCCATAAATTACTGGGCCATATCTCATCAGTTTCCAGAAAATGCTGTAGTGCATTTACCCCTGCTTGGAGATATGAAAACCCAGGTTTTATGGTCGTCCTTTGGGTTTGCCATATTTGGGGTTGGAACCGAAGCCACGGGAATCACGATCTCCAAGGCGGTAGTGAGATGGTTCAAGGGAAAGGAGTTGGCCCTGGCCATGGGGATGCAAATGTCAATTGCCCGGCTGGGTACTGGCCTGGCACTGGGGATATCCATACCGCTGGCAAAAAAATTCAGTGTAACGGCACCTATCCTGTTTGCATTAATTGTAATGTTGATCGGAGTGATATCCTTTATCTCCTTTTCCATCATGGATATTAAACTTGATAAGTCAGAGGAGGCGTCCAAAGAAGAAAAATCGGAAGAAGATGAATTCAAGATCAAAGATATTGGTTACATTATTACAAACCGGGGATTCTGGTATATTGCCATTTTATGTGTTTTATTTTATTCGGCGGTATTCCCATTTTTGTTCTATGCCAATGACCTGATGATCAATAAATATAATGTGAGTCCCAATCTGGCCGGGACCATCACTCTTTTACTGCCTTTCGGAACGATCTTTCTAACACCGGTTTTTGGTGGAATATATGATAAATTCGGTAAGGGAGCCACGATCATGATCGTTGGAGCGATGATCCTGGTCTTTGTTCACGGGGTGCTGGCAATTCCTTCTTTACGAATGTGGTGGGTGGCAGCTGCAATGGTGATCATTCTGGGGGTTGGATTTTCGCTGGTTCCATCTGCTATGTGGCCTTCGGTACCGAAAATCATTCCGGAGAAACAACTGGGGACAGCCTATGCCGTGATATTCTGGATACAGAATATTGGTTTATTGTTTATTCCGCTGCTGTTGGGCTTTGTACTGAATGCCACCAATCCCGATGTTTCCCCCAATAAAATACTAGTGAAAGGAGCTATAGAGAAAGCATTTAAAGAATCCCTCTCAACGGCTATGTTTACTCCAAAAGAGATAGACAGGGCCATTGAAAAGGCTACGGGAACAGCGGTGGATTCTATCGTTCAGTATTCGCATTATGAACCGGTACCTTCTGATGTTTTGGATAAGAAGAAAGTCGGCAATGAAATCTATACCGGAATTCGTCAAAACATTAATAATGTAAATCTTTCCGGTAACAAGGATGTTGTTCTTATTAAAGTGATACGGGCCGGGTCAGAAAGTGCATTTCAGGCGGTTAATGAAGAAAAGCTGAATCTCCGGTATAATTATCTCTATGATATTTTGATATTCCTTGCTCTTTCGGTAATATCCCTGTTATTTGCCTTCCTGCTTAAGATCGAAGATCGCAAGAAGGATTACGGACTTGAGAAGCCTAACATTCAAAAGGCCGAAGCATAATCCGGTATTTTGATGATACAAAAAGCTGTCCGGAATAGAATCAGACAGTCTCTTTTGTATTTTCAGTTTCCGGAACCAAACAAGTCTGTTAAAACATGTTATTTTAGTCGGATAACGGCCTCCCTTTCTGGTCCGACAGAGATTATGGTTAACGGAATGCCCGTTTGCGATTCAATAAATTCTTTATATACCCTGAACTCCGGGGGTAAAGAGCTGTAGGTACGGATGTCCGAGATATTCCGGTCCCAACCTTTAAAAGTCTTGTAAACAGGTTTGTAGTCATCGCTTATATCAAAAGGAACACGATCAATTGTTTGATCGTCTTTTTGGTAGTGCGTACATACATTGAATGTTTTGAGTCCGGTAAGTACATCCCCTTTGGTCATGATCAATTCTGTTACACCGTTGAGCATAATGGCATAGCGCAAGGCAGGCAGGTCGAGCCAGCCGCAACGCCGGGGCCGGCCTGTAGTTGCCCCGAATTCATGGCCTTTATCCTGTAAAAAGCGACCGGCATCATTCTGCAACTCGGTAGGGAAGGGCCCCATTCCCACACGCGTGCAATAAGCTTTGAATATTCCATAGACTTTACCGCATCGCGAAGGGGCCAGACCCAACCCGGTGAGTGCTCCGGCAGCAATAGTATTGGATGAGGTTACAAAAGGGTAGGAGCCAAAATCAATATCCAGTAATGTCCCCTGGGCCCCTTCGGCCAGCAGAGACTTTCCTTCATCAAGAATTTCTTTTACCAGGTATTCACTTTCCACCAAAGGAAAAGAGCGGAGGATTTCAATGGCACTGAACCACTCATTCTCATAGTCAGAAAGATCTTCGTCAAAATCATAAAGTTTGAGCAGTTTCAGGTGCTTTTCTTTCAATGTTTTATACTTCTCGCTGAAACCGGGCAATATCAGATCACCGGTACGTAATCCGTTACGGCCGGTTTTATCCATATAGGTCGGGCCGATACCTTTGAGGGTCGAACCGATCTTGCTTTTCCCTTTGGATGCCTCTGCTGCCGCATCCAGCATCCTGTGGGTGGGAAGGATAAGATGCGCTTTTTGAGATATGACCAGGTTAGAAGAAGGATCTATCCCGTAAGCCTTCAGTTCCTGAATTTCATGAATAAAAATTACCGGATCAATTACAACGCCGTTGCCGATGATATTGAGCTTATCTTTATGAAAGATACCTGACGGAATGGTATGCAAAACATGTTGTTGATTGTCAAACTGCAATGAATGTCCGGCATTCGGTCCACCCTGGAAACGGGCAATAACATCATAGCGGGGTGTAAGGACATCTACAATTTTCCCTTTGCCTTCGTCTCCCCATTGTAAACCTAACAGAATATCAGCTTTCAAAACGGGTTGGTTTTATAAGTATATTGATAGTTAATGTTTTGATATTTTGTGTCATACAGTCATCCAAACCTTTAAACCGGAGTGCAAATTACAAATTATTTAACCATCCCGAATGTGCAGCGGGCACGAATGTAAATGAAATATTCCGTTAATTATCTGTTCCCGGTAGTTTTTTCCTTGATATCTGCACTTACCCCGTAAATATACAGAGAGTGGTATAGGGGTTTGAAATTATTTAGCTCCGATGCTGTGCGGATGATATCATGTATCCTCGGATCGCAAAACTCAATGACTTTACCGGTTTCTGTATCGATCAGGTGATCGTGCTGGCTGCATTGGTATGATCTCTCAAATTGTGCGATATTCTTCCCAAACTGATGTTTAATCACCAGGTTACAGTCTAACAACAGATCAATGGTATTGTAAAGCGTGGCCCGGCTGACCCTGTAATTCTTGTTTTTCATGGAAATGTAGAGCGATTCGATGTCAAAATGTCCGTTCCGCGAATATATCTCCTCAAGGATGGCAAAACGTTCGGGTGTTTTGCGATGTCCCTTTTTTTCAAGGTAGTCCGTGAAAATCTTCTTCACTGTCTGTTTCGTTTCCTCATTTACCATTACAGGAGCGTTTTATTTAACTTTGCCAAAATAGAAAAAAAAAATCGCAAAGAAAAGCTTATTTAGATTTATTTTTAATAAGACACATAACAAAGAGAACTATTCCACAATGGTTTCTTCGCGGTTCACTTTCTCTACGCTTTTAATTTTTGCCAGTTCATATACCAGGTTGTTCAGATGGACAGTGCTGTGAACATAGATATCCAGGGTTGCATTAAAAATACCATCATCTACATCAACATTGAGGGCACGGATGTTTACATTAAGAACTTTTGAGACTACAGAGGTAATATCATTCAAAATTCCTATCCGGTCAATACCAACAATCTTGATTCTTGTCAGAAAAGAAAGGACTTTGTGAGCAGTCCATCTGACAGGGATGATCCTTTCACCATGTTCGGAAGCCAGTTTGACAATCACCGGACAATTGGATTTGTGGATAATCACCTGGTCGGTGTCAGGATCCTGATAGCCTGTAACCTGGTCTCCCGGAATAGGTTTACAGCACGGAGCAATTTTATAGAATGATTCAGTGGCATCAGGATCTTCATGCAAGACAAGGGTTTTTTTCTCCTGATTTTTTTGTTTTTCCTGCAGAGCCTCCCCGTTATCTTCTGCTTCTTTGGTATTTTTACTTCTGAGGAACTGCAATTCCCAGTATTTGACCAGTTTATTTTTAGATTTTTGTTTCAGTATCTTTTTTATATCTGAAAGATCTATAAGGTCCAAGCCGATCTTTGAATACAATTCGTCTTTGGAAAGTACTTCATAAGCAGGTAACAATTTACGGAACACACGTGCACTCAAAGGGATATCAAGTTCTTTCAATTTGGATTCCAGTTTCAGTTTCCCCGTCTGGATGCGGCTCCTTGTATCTGTTTTCAGTGATTTCTTTATGTTAACTTTTGCTTTAACCGTATTTACATAATCGAGCCATTCCCGTTGTGGTTTTTGTTTATCAGAAGTCAGAATTTCCACCTGGTCGCCACTCGACAGTTTATAGCTTAAGGGTACCAGTCGGTGATTTACTTTGGCTCCGATGGCGTGGTTCCCGATCTCGGAGTGAATTTCATAAGCAAAATCAAGAGTTGATGCATTTTTAGGCAGGGATTTAATGTGCCCTTTGGGTGTGAAAACAAGTATTTCGGATGAATAGAGATTTAGCTTGAATTCATCAAGGAATTCCAGGGCATTTTCATTGGGGTCCTCAAGAAGTTCCCGGATTTTTCTTAGCCAGACATCCAGTTCGTTAACCTGCGCGTTGATGCCTTTATATTTCCAGTGGGCTGCATAACCCCGTTCGGCAATCTCGTCCATACGGCGAGAACGGATCTGAACTTCGACCCATTTCCCGCTGGGTCCCATCACCGTGGCATGTAGTGCTTCGTATCCATTAGCCTTTGGTTTGCTGATCCAGTCTCTCAATCTGTCGGGTTTGGGTATATAAATATCAGTAATCAGTGAATAAATATTCCAGCATAATGCTTTTTCCGAAATTCTTGGCTTTGGTTCAAAGATTATCCTTATGGCAAGCAAATCATATACTTCTTCAAAAGGTATATTTTTTGTCTGCATTTTCTTCCAGACCGAATAGATCGATTTGGGTCTGCCGTTGATATCAAATTGTATATGATTTTTTTCCAATGCCTCGATGATCGGCAGGGAAAATCTGTTGATCTCTGCAATCCGGCTTTTTTCTTTTTCACGGATCTTATGAGCAATTTCATCATAAACCTGCGGGTGGCGGTATTTCAGACTAAGGTCCTCCAACTCGGTTTTGATCGCATGTAATCCCAGCCGGTGCGCCAGAGGTGCATAAATAAATATAGTCTCAGAGGCTATTTTTAATTGTTTCTCGGCAGGCATAGCATGCAGCGTACGCATATTATGCAGCCGGTCTGCCAGTTTTATCAGGATAACCCTGACATCGTCTGAAAGTGTCAGTAAGATTTTTCTGAAATTCTCCGCTTGTGTAGAGGTTTGGTTATCAAATGCACCGGAAATTTTAGTGAGACCGTCAATAATCGTAGCCGCTTTTTCACCAAATTGATATTCAATGTCTTCAAGAGTGTAGTCCGTATCCTCAACGACATCATGCAAAAGGGCACAAATGATGGATAGCGATCCGAGGCCGATTTCTTCGGAAACAATACGGGCAACGGACAGGGGATGAAAAATGTAGGGCTCTCCCGACCGTCTGCGCATGTTTTTATGGGCTTCATTAGCCAGGCTTAATGCTTTCTCTACCAGTTCACGATCTGTTTTTTTCTTTAGTCGCGGGCTTTTCTCCAAAAGCAGGGTGAACTGATGTTGAATCTCCTCTTTCTCTTTACTGGTTAAAACGGTCATGGCTTCAATCTTCCTTTATTAAAAGGCAGTTCAGCAAAATTAGTTAAAATCCCGTTCGAACGGGATTTCCTCCGGGAAAAATGAAAACGATCGGTGTATAATTTTTTTACGGATAGATCACGGTAACCGTACCGGTACGGGTGAGGATCTCATTGTCAGGTGTCGTTAGCCGGATAAAATACGTGTATGTTCCTTCGGAAACCGCTTTCCCGGAAAGATCCCTTCCATCCCAGGGTTTCAGATAATTGGTTGTCTCAAAGAGTATTATTCCCCACCGGTTACGGATAATCATTTGATAGGTTACCGGGGCAAAAGTAATTACCGGAGCAAACAGATCATTCCGGCCATCATTATCGGGGGTAAATGCATTGGGAACAAAAAGGGTAAATTTTCCGGTCAGGCACATGATGGTTGACCTGCTGATCAGGAGTGAGGCAATCCCGTCCATGTTGCGGCCGGAGGCTTCAACATAATAACAATATTTTCCGTTATTTCCGGGTTGGTATTGTAACATTTCAATGTTGTCCGAAAAAGAGGTATCCGTTCCGTTAACCGTACCAACCGGGTTCCATGACCAGTCGGGATTTTGCCTGTAAACCGTATAACTTTCCACACCGCCGGGATAAGTAAGGTAAGGGGTCCAGGTGAGTTGATTTATAAATCCGTCATTGATCCCGTTAAGCAACATGGCTGTTGCCGTATTGGACCAGGTGATATTTTCACCACATGGATTGAGAGCAGCAAGTTTATAGTAGAGCGGAGTATTGATGGTATCTAAATGATCCGTATACTGAATTTCCCTGCCGGGTGAATCAACCAGTGCAGCAATTAAATTCCATGGAGCAGCAGGATCGTTTTTTCTGAAAAGATTATACCTGTTCAATTCTCCTGAAGTATCAGGATAGAAAGAAAGAGCTACATCTTTATTATCCGATACCATAGCTCCGTTGGCCAGAATATACGCCGGAGGTTGTAACATGCCGGCCTGTGTGCAGGTGCCGTTTGATGTGGATATGTATCCGGCGGGATGAACGGCTGCAACATAAAAACAATAAGTTTTATTGGCTGTGATGTCGGTTATGGTATCTTTTATACGATTCCCGGAAACGGAATCCACTGGCAGGTATATACCTGTTCCTTCTTTCATAAAAATACGATACCGGCTGAGTGTATCCCATCCTGTATATGCATTCCAGCCGAGGTTTATTTCAGCAAAGCACGAGTCAAGTTCGGATTGTAAAAATACCGTTTGATGGGGTGGGGTGAGCGGACTTCGATTTCTGGTTGTGTCAAAGGCAGCAATAACATAGGATTCCGGGAAAAAAGCAGCTCGGGAAGTCAAATCAGTATAGGTAGTATCATCAGCACGAAAAAGTGAATCGATAGGGACCCAGACATTATTTTGCATCCTGTAGATAATATAGCCGAGAACATCACTGTCAGGACTTGGTTCCCAGAAAAGGGAGGTGTTTCCGTTTCCGGGATCCACGGAGATATATTCCAGCACCGGAGTTACAGGAGGTATTGTATCCTGCTGGCCGTAGCCCGGGAAACAGGCTGATCGGATCAGGATCATCCCGAAAGCAATGATGACTTCCCTGACGAAAGTTTTATGCATATGGCTCAGGTTATTTCGGTCCGGCAGTAACGACCGTTAACGACTCAGGGTCCAGATATTTTTGTGCCAGAGAACGTATTTTTTCCGGTGTTACCGCATTTATTTCTTTTGTTAAACGGGAAAAATAATCAAATGGTGTATATGTGATCAGCAACGATCGCGTAAGATCGGCTTTATTCATCACGCCGTCGAATGCCTGCAGGAGATTTCCCATATGATAGTTTTTGACCAGTTGCAACTCATGGTCAGGAACTTTCTCTTTTCTCAATTGTTCAATTTCATAAAAAATCTCCTGCAGTGCCGTATCCCTGCCCGCCGTATCCACTTCTCCCTGAATGGAGAAAAGTCCGTCAAAACGAAAAGAAGAAAGGGAGGAATAAATACCATAGGTAAGTCCTTTGTTTTCCCTGAGGTTCTGCATAAGACGTGAGCCGAAATATCCGCCCAGGATGGTGTTCATGATTTGAAAACCGGCATAATCCCGGTGATTACGGTTGAAAAGTTTTTTACCGACGGTTATGGCCGTTTGTAATGCATTCGGTTTCTTGATACTGATGATTCCCGGAGTAGAACTTTGTACAGGGATCGCTTCAATACTCCTGCCTCGCTGCGATGCAGGCATGGAAATTGATCCCAGGGTGTTTTTTACTTCATTCAGGATGGTTGCCGTAATATTTCCGGAAAGTATGCAAAATCCGTTTGCCGGTTGTAGATGAAGCCGGTAGTATTGTTCCAGGTCATCGGTTTGGACAGTCTGAAAATCCTTAGCCTGATAACTGCGCCCGTAAGGATGCTTTTCGCCGAAAATCCTTTCAAGGAAGTGTTTCCTTGAAAGCCAGGCAACCTGCTCCTGCCTGATGCGCCACTCCTCAAGACGGTTGTTAAGGTAAATGGCTACTTCATTTTCAGGGAAACACGGTTCACGAATAATTTCAGTGATTAATTCCAGGTTTTCATGAGCATAACGGTTTAGGAAAAACAGACTGATATCCAGGTTATCGTTAGAGGCTGAAGTCTTCAGATAGGATCCCCAAAAATCAAACTGCCTGGCAATTTCCATTGCCGTATGTTTTTTCGTTCCCTCCTGGAGCGTGCCGATTACCGTAGAGGCTGCCAGGGGCTTCTGTTCGGTATAGGTACCGCCGTAAAATGAAATATTGAGTTGTGTAGCATCGAGCGTACTGTCCCTGAAAATATAAAGGTTCATCCCATTGTCAAGAAACTGTTTTTCAGGATTATACCAATTCAGGTTCCTGACAGGATTGATTCCGGGTGGTGTTTTCCGGTCGGGTATAATGTTTTTCTTATTCATGCTATATCCAGGCGTTTGCGTGTGTTCTCCGTTTAGTCTGATTCTTTATAATAATACAAGATGGATCTGTTGTTCTCGCTGAACATGGTTTGGGCACATCGTGTGATATCGTTTCTTTCCACACGTCTAAAGCTTTCCAGTTCTGTATTGATTCTTTCCGGATCTCCCAGCATCTCAAAAAATGCAAGGTTCATGGCTCTGTTCAGAATATGCATTTGTGCATACATCCAGGCTGATTCGGCTTTATTCTTCATCGCTGTGACCTCATCATTATCAAGCCTGTCTTGGATGAGCGGGTACAGTTCGTTATAAATAGCTGCTTCTGCCCGTTCCATGGAAATGCCCGGGTTAAGATTTCCGGAGATGACGAACAGTCCCGGATCCACCGATCCGGTAATATATGCATCAATCTGACTGAACAGTTGTTTTTCCTTAACCAGGTGCTGATATAACCTTGAAGAAGGGCCTCCCGCCAGAAGATCGGAAATCAGGTCTGCACAGTAATAATCCCCGGATAACCGGTCACCAATATGGTAAGCCAGGTAAATCGCATTAACCGGCACGGGACGCCTGACCGATAGTGTGGCAGGTTCCTTTTGTGCGGGTTCGACAGGGATATCCCGCCTGTCCACCTGGCGTGCAGGTATTTCACCAAACCATTTTCTTGACAGTTTCTCTGCTTCTCCCGGTGTTATATTTCCCGAAAGGGTCAGAATGGCGTTGTTAGGGGCATAGTGATGATAAAAAAACTGTTTTACCTCTTCGAGGGTAGCCTTTTCGATATGCCGGATTTCTTTTCCGATGGTAGCCCAGCGATAGGGGTGAACTTTGTAGGTCAGAGGCCGGAGGAGGAGCCATACATCCCCGTAAGGCTGGTTCAGGTATCTCTGTTTATATTCTTCAATGACTACCTGGCGTTGTACCTCCAGGGTTTTGGGTGAAAAATCAAGCTCCAGCATCCTGTCCGATTCAAGCCAGAAAGCGGTCTCGATGTTTGCCTTAGGTAAAATGACATAATAGTTGGTAAAGTCATTGTTTGTAAAGGCATTACTTTCACCGCCGGCCATCTGTATGGGGGTGTCAAAATTCTTTGCATTTTTACTTCCCCCGAACATCAGGTGTTCGAAGAGATGGGCAAAACCGGTCCGTTCCGGATTTTCATGTTTTGCGCCCACCTGATACAGAAGGTTAAAAGCCACCAATGGTGTTGCGTCGTCTGAGTTTACCAGTACCCGCAACCCATTATCAAGTGTAAACCGATTAAAATGAATCATATCTGAAAGTGATCTTTAAGATTTGATATTCTGTTCAGAGCCGTAAGAAATTCATCTGTAATTCTTTTCATAATAACGGCAACGGGTTTGATATCATCGATTTGTACAGCTACCTGACCGATTTCCAGTTCTCCTTCTTCCAGGTCGCCGTCAAACATTCCTTTCTTGGCCCTCCCTTTGCCAAGCATATTTTTAAGAGCTTCTGTACCGGCACCCGCTTCTTCGAGTGAAGCAATCCGTTGGGAGAACGAATTTTCCAGTAATCGTACAGGCATGAGTTGTTTCATGGCCAGCCGGGTGGCCCCTTCTCCGGCCAGGATAACAGCTTTTTTGAAATCCGGATGACATGAAGCTTCGGCAGATATGGCAAACCGGCTGCCCAACTGCACGCCATCTGCCCCCAGGGCCAGTGCAGCCAGCATGGTTTCTCCCGAAGCAATCCCTCCGGCAGCAATTAAGGGGAGAGAGAGATGTTTACGGATCCAGGGTACCAGTACCATCGTGGTGGTTTCTTCCCGGCCGTTGTGTCCCCCGGCCTCAAACCCTTCGGCTACAATGGCATCAACACCGGCCGTGGCAGCCTTTTCGGCAAAACGCAGGGTGGAAACAACATGTACCACCCGGATACCGGCATCTTTCATCTGTCGTGTCCATTGGGCCGGGTTACCTGCCGAAGTAAAAACGACAGGAATCTTTTCTTTCAGAACAACCTCAATGTTTCCGGCAGCATGTTGATAAATGAGCGGGATATTAACGCCAAACGGGGCATTTGTGGCTTTACGGGTTTTCCGGATGTGATGGCGCAGAATATCCGGAGTCATCGACCCCGAACCGATGAGGCCCAGCCCGCCGGCCATGCTGACTGCCGAAGCGAGCTCCCACCCGGCACACCATATCATTCCGCCCTGGATAACCGGGTAACGGATATCAAATAATTCGGTGATACGTGTTCGTATTTTATGCATAAGTCCATGGATTATGCAGCAAAGATAGAAAAAGATCATTCTGCTTTTCCGGCGGGTTTATCCCCCCCTGTGAACCAAAAGACAGATATCCCTGAAAATAACGGATCAGGATCTTGAAATGAAAAAGGATAATGAAACATAGAAACGATATATTATCTTTGTCAGCCATGAATGCGAATAAGCTCCTGATAAAATTATATCGCTGGCGTCTGAAGCATATTCCGGACAAGGAATTTGTCCTGATTATGAGCTTTATTGTCGGTATCTTTGCCGGTTTTGGAGCTGTGATTATTAAAAATCTGGTCCGCTTCATCCAGGGGGTACTTGAAGGAAATGTTTTTTTGCAGGAACATCTCGCACTGAAAGTAGTGATTCCGGTGGTTGGCATTTTCCTGGTAGTAGTCTTTACACGTTACATTTTACGTCAGCATGTAGGACACGGCATACCGCTGGTTTTATATGCTATTTCCCGCAACAACGGACGTATAAAATCGCATAACCTTTTCTCTTCGATCATCACCAGTGCCATAACGGTTGGTTTTGGCGGATCGGTAGGACTTGAAGGACCTACTGTTGCTACAGGGGCAGCTATCGGATCTTCGGTTTCCCGCCTGCTGCGCCTTGATTATAAGCTTGTGCTTATGATGCTGGGAAGTGCTTCTGCCGGAGCAATGTCGGCGATTTTTAAAGCTCCGATAGCCGGTATTGCGTTTGCCCTCGAAGTGATTATGATGCAGTTTACCACAGCTTCGGTATTGCCCCTGTTGGTGGCTTCCGTATCGGGTGCATTAACCGCCTTCTTTTTTATGGGCCAGAGTACGCTGTATACGATTGAACATGTTTCTCCATTTCAGTTCTCACACCTGCATTACTATATAATCCTCGGAGTGATTACCGGACTGGTTGCCCTCTATTTCACGCGGACGTACATGTTTTTATGGGGGAAATTTGAAAAAATAAACAATCACTGGAAAAAAATGCTCCTGGGCGTATTCATTCTGGGGATACTTATTTACCTTTTTCCTTCACTTTACGGTGAAGGCTACAAGGCTATCAACAGTTCCTTGCATGGTGATTTCAGTTATGCGTTTAATAATACTTTTTATGAAGGACTCCAGCAGCACCCGTATTTGCTGGTAATCATTCTGCTGCTTATTGTGTTTTTCAAAGCTATTGCCACAACGGTAACCTTTGCTGCCGGCGGTGTTGGCGGTGTTTTTGCCCCCACGTTGTTTATGGGAGTAAATACCGGTCTTGCTTTTGTTTTGATTTGTAATATGATGGGTCTTGACCTGCCTGTCAGTAATTTTGCCCTTGTGGGTATGGGTGGAATGATCGCTGCAGTGATACAGGCACCTCTCACTGCCATTTTTCTCATTGCCGAGATTACCAGCGGGTATGTCCTTTTTATGCCATTGATGATTACCGTTACCGTTTCCTGGATCGTTTTCAGGATATTTGAAAAGAATTCAATTTACACTTATCAGTTAGCCAAACGGGGGGCATTGTTTACTCATGATCAGGACAAAACCGTATTGTCATTGATGCAGGTAAAAGATCTTATAGAAACCAACTTTGATCCGGTAGGACCGGATGCCACCCTGGGTGATCTGGTAGAAGTGGTTTCCCGTTCACAGCGGAATATCTTTCCCGTAATTGATGAAGAGAGAAGGATGCTCGGGGTTGTGTGGGTAAACGATATCCGACATATCATCTTTAAACCCGAGATGTATAACAAGGTGTATGTCAGGGATCTGATGTTTATGCCGCGACCTACGGTCTCTCCGGATGAATCTATGGAAGATGTTGCCCGGAAGTTTCAGACCTCCTCTCACTATAACCTGCCTGTATTAGAGGATGGAAAATATATTGGTTTTGTTTCCCGGGCCAATGTCTTCTCCCGCTACCGCCAGATGATCAAGCATTTTTCCGAAGATTAATGCTTCATACCGGTACAATAGTTTAAGAAAGCATTACTTTTGCAGAGCCATGGAAAAAAAATCCTTGCTGGCACGGTTTCTGATATGGCGTACCCGTCATATCCCTCAGCGTCAGTTTGTTCTGATACTCAGCTTTATTATCGGGCTGATCAGTGGGCTTGCCGCAGTCGTATTAAAGAATTTTATTCACCTGATGGGCCATTGGCTTACAAGGGGGTTTGAAGCCGACAGGGGAAACTTCCTTTTATTTGCTTTTCCACTGGCAGGTATCATTCTTACTTATCTGTTTGTGCGTTTTGTTGTCCGCGACCAGATCAGTCATGGTGTCAGCAGAATATTGTATGCGATTTCCAAAAAAGGCAGTAATCTCAGGTCGCATAACAATTACTCATCGATGATTGCCAGTGCCCTGACCATAGGTTTTGGCGGATCTGTCGGTGCTGAGGCCCCCATTGTACTTACCGGTGCTTCCTTCGGGTCTTCTCTGGGCAGGTGGTTGCACCTTAACTACAAAGCCCGTACCCTGCTCCTGGGATGTGGGGCTGCCGGTGCCATTGCCGGTATTTTTAAAGCACCGATTACCGGAGTCGTTTTTACCCTCGAAATCCTGATGCTTGACCTTACCCTCTCTTCGGTAGTTCCCTTGCTGATTGCTTCGGTTACCGCTGCCGCCACAGCTTATTTCCTGATGGGACAGGGAGCCATCTTTGCATTTCAGATTTCGGAACCTTTTTCCCTGAAAGATACTCCTTATTACCTGTTGTTGGGTGTTTTTACCGGCATGATTTCACTATATGTTACTAAAATATCCATGAAAACCGAATCCTGGTTTGAGGATATGAAAAACGTGTGGGCCCGGGTGATTCTTGCAGGTATTACCCTCGGTATGTTGATCTTTATTTTTCCTTCGTTATACGGAGAAGGGTATACTTCCATCCGTTCCTTGCTTGGCGGTGATATCACTTCATTGATCTCAGGTAGTCCGCTCTATTTTCTGCGAACTCATACCGTCTGGTTCCTGCTCTATATTTTTATGATCATCCTGCTTAAGGCTGTGGCAATGGCAGTAACCAACGGTGCCGGTGGTGTAGGCGGGGTGTTTGCCCCTTCACTGTTTACGGGTGGTGTGTCCGGATTCTTTCTTGCCCGTTTACTTAACCTGACTCCCGGGATTCACGTTTCCGAATCAGGATTTGCCCTGATAGGTATGGCCGGATTGATGGCCGGTGTAATGCATGCTCCCCTTACCGGAATATTTCTTATCGCTGAAATTACCGGTGGATATTCTCTCCTGTTTCCCCTGATGATCACGGCGACAGTCTCGTACCTGACGATTGTTGCCTTCGAACCCCATTCGATATACACGAAACGTCTGGCCCGTCGGGGTGAATTAATAACCCATGATAAAGACCGCGCGGTTCTCACCCTGATGAATTGGAAAAAAGTTATTGAAAAAGACCTTATCAGTATTCAACCGGATGATACCCTGGGACATCTGGTGAAAGCTATCACCCGTTCACGCAGAAATATCTTTCCCGTACTGGATGGGGAGAACAGACTTATCGGCATCGTAATGCTGGATCAGGTGCGGGAGATCATGTTTAACCGCGAGATGTATGACACCATGAAGGTCAGGGATTTGATGGAAACACCCCCGCGTTATGTTTATCTGGAGGATACCATGGAAAAAGTCCTCGAAAAATTCAGCCAGAGTGGTGCCTGGAACCTACCGGTTCTCGACGGGGAGAAATATGTCGGATTCCTATCCAAATCAAGAATATATGCGGCTTACCGCCGTGTGTTGAAACAGGTGAGTGAAGAATAAAAAAACCGGGCCCGGGCCCGGTTTCCTATGTTAAAATCTTTGGTAAACAGTTCTTTTTATTCACTTTCACTTTTCTTTCCGGCGGGGCCTTCATACTTGGCACTTCCAAATCCCAGGATAGGGTAGAAGATAATCCCTAAGAAGATATCAATCCAATCGTAAATCCGGTAGTCTTTCCAAAACTCAATGACAGGAGGTTGACCATCCAGATACAAAAAATAATATTGACAAAAGGAATGAGCAGCAGTATCAGCCACCACCATGGTTTGCCGATGATCTCAAGAAATACGATGACGTTGTAAATCGGGATCAATACTGCCCAACCCGGCTTCCCTGCTTTGGTAAAGATCTTCCAGTAAGCAGCGATCATAAGGATCAGAATGGCCAGGTAGATAATGATCATGGTTACACCTACCCCGGCCAGGATTCCTGAGGATAAAGAAGCATTGTTCATAATTGATATGTTTTTTGGGTTAATACAAGCACAAGTTAATAAAATTTTCATAAATCAAAATTTTCCTATCCCTGATTTATAATAAAAGAGCAGGAGGTTTTTTCACATGATTAGAAAATGAAAGGGTATGTGTCAGGAAATATTTTTTTCTTCTTTTCAGATGGCCTACCTTTGAATAAATTTTTTATTATGGAAAAGGATACCCGTATTTTTGACCTGATTGATCAGGAATATCAGCGCCAGCGGCGAGGAATAGAGCTCATTGCATCTGAGAATTTTGTCAGTCCGCAGGTTCTTGAAGCCATGGGGTCGGTACTTACCAACAAGTATGCCGAGGGATATCCCGGCCATCGTTATTATGGGGGATGTGAAATTGTAGATCAGTCCGAACAACTGGCTATTGACAGGCTGAAAGCATTGTATAATGCCGAGTATGTTAATGTGCAGCCTCATTCCGGGGCACAGGCCAATGCCGCGGTTTTTCTGGCGGTACTCGAACCCGGGGATACTTTTATGGGACTTGACTTGTCGCATGGCGGCCACCTTTCACATGGATCCCCGGTAAACTCTTCGGGAATCCTGTATCACCCGGTAGCTTATGGTGTGGATCCCGATACCGGGCTTGTGGATTACGACCGGATGGAAGAAATCGCCCTCCGGGAAAAGCCCAAACTGATCGTTGGCGGAGCATCAGCCTATTCACGTGACTGGGACTATGCCAGGATGCGGGAGATTGCCGATAAGACAGGAGCAATGCTCATGATCGACATGGCCCATCCTGCTGGTCTGATCGCTACAGGTTTGCTGAAAAATCCACTCGAGTATGCCCATATTGTTACATCAACCACACATAAAACTTTGAGAGGACCCAGGGGCGGAATTATCCTCATTGGAAAGGATTTTGAAAATCCATGGGGAAAAACCACCAAAAAAGGGGTGATTCGTAAAATGTCTTCACTGATAAACTCTGCAGTATTTCCTGGTACACAGGGAGGACCATTGGAACACGTGATTGCATCCAAAGCCGTTGCTTTTGGCGAGGCCCTCCAGCCATCGTTTATGACTTACCAGCAACAGGTGCAGAAAAACGCTCGGGCTATGGCTGCTGAGTTTATACAGCGTGGGTATAAAGTGATCTCCGGAGGTACGGATAACCATTCCATGTTGATAGATTTGCGTACCAAAGTTCCGGAGGTGACCGGAAAACAGGTGGAAAATGCCCTCGTAAAAGCAGATATTACCGTAAATAAAAATATGGTACCTTTCGATAGTCGTCCACCCCTGCATACTTCAGGTCTGCGCATCGGAACGCCTGCCATCACTACCCGTGGGCTTAAAGAAGAACACATGCCACAGATCGTTGATATGATCGACAGGGTTATCCTCGACTTTGAGAATGAGGGACTGATTGCTGCTGTTAAGAAAGAGGTAAACAGCATGATGGAGCCATTACCGCTCTTCGCCGGCTGATAAAGTTAAATTTACTGCCACACATGTTGGATGAATGAGTGAAAATTTATACATTCGTCCACAAGAGACAAGCTAATAATGAGTGGAAAAAATGCATTTATCTATGTGGTAGATGATGACCAGTTTATTCGGGAATTAGTTAAAAAAAACCTCATCAGGGAAGGCTTCGATGTGGAAGCTTTCAGTTATGGTGAAGATTGCCTGGAAGCCCTGGAAAACAAGAAACCAGACCTGATTATCCTTGACTACCTTTTTATGAAGACCGACGGTGCCGTCATGAATGGGAAAGAGGTTTTTCACCGTATCAGGGAGATTCATCCTGATATGCCGGTGATTATGCTTTCCGGACAGGATAGCGGTGGCGTGGTACTTGAACTGGCCCGGCTGGGAATCAACGATTACATTATCAAGGATAAAAACCTGGGGGAAAGTTTGCTTCGGGCCATAAATGATGTCCTTGATACGGAGGAAGAGTAAAAGGATTTTTATATGGATTGGTATCTGTATCCTGCTGTGGTAGGGATTGGTATTATTGCGGGTTTTATCAATACCCTTGCCGGCAGCGGTTCGTTGCTTACCCTTCCTTTTTTAATGTTTCTGGGATTACCTGCCAATATTGCCAATGGCACAAACCGCATTGCTATCCTGTTGCAGAATATCGTTGGAGTAACACGGTTCAGGCAAAAAAAAGTACTCGACTACCGTGAAGGATTATGGTATGGGTTACCTGCCGTTATCGGAGCCATTATCGGTGCCAGGATCGCTGTGGATATTGATGAGAAAATTCTGCGTCAGGCTATTGGAATTCTGCTTATCGCCATGTTTTTTCTTATTGTCCTGAAACCGGAGCGATGGCTTCAGGGCAGGCATCATAAACAAAGTACCGGAACACGAATTCTGTTGATCATTGTTTTTTTTATCATTGGAATTTATGGCGGATTTATTCAGGCGGGCGTCGGTTTCTTTCTGCTGGCAGGACTGGTTGTCGGTGTTGGCGCAGATATTGTCAGGGCTAATGCCCTGAAGGTTTTTATTGTCTTGATATATACTCCGCTGGCATTGGTGATCTTTATGCTTCATCACCAGGTGGATTATGTCCCGGGCCTTGTACTTTCCCTGGGGAATATGACGGGAGCCTGGCTGGGGGCCAATGTTGCTGTCAGCTGGGGGCCGCGATTTGTCAGGGTGATTCTCCTGCTCGCCTTGTTGATATCTGCCTTGAAATTAACCGGTATTGCCGACTGGTTGTGGCAGTTTATTGCAGGATAAAGTGATACGTGATGGTCCCTTTTTGGAATGCCGGAGCATCCGGTTTCCGGTCAAACCGGGCACGCAAAGCTGCTTCGCGGGCAACTTTCAAAAGATATTCATCCAGGGTGGTGGATCCTTTTACTCCAGGGACAGCCTTGGTTACCATACCATTCTTATCCACGGTAACTTCCACTACTACAATACCTGCCTCCTGATAATTGTATTCCGGCAGGGGCAGGTTTACCGGGGTTCGTCCGGCCAGGCTGTAAGAGACGCCACCGCTGCCCCCGGTGGGTGTGCCGGTATGTGAAGCGGACTCTTTCGAACCAAATGGATTTCCCTGATTCCCCGATCCCTGAGTCTCCCCTTCGGAGGTTGTTTTCGAAGTATTCTGACTGCCAGAGAGTGCCTGTTGCGTACGTTGTGTAATTTCCTGAATTTTCCTTTGCTCTTCTTCTCTTCGCTTACGTTCCAATTCTTCCTGTCGCTTGCGTTCCAGTTCAGCCTTCCGCTGTTTTTCCAACTCAGCCTGGCGTTGTCTTTTCAGTTCCTCCTCTGCTTTTTCCTTATCGGTCTTCTCTTTCTTGCCTGTTTCCACAACCGGTGCTTCTTCAATGTCCTGGGTAAGGATATCCGCTTTGGCCCGGCTCGATTCTTCAGGTTTGGATGCTTCAGGAGGAGGGGCGGTTTGTGCAGGTTCGGGAGAAGCAGCCGGTTCAATAAGGCCTGAACCTCCCTGATCATTGCCAAAATTTATCAGCAAAGCTTCTTCCTGTGGGAGGGGCAACGGTGTGTGAAAACCATAATAGATCAGGAACCCTGCAAGTGCAAGATGAAAAAAGATCGTAACGGTAATCCCGCGTTTATGTTCTTTCCAGTAGCGGAACATTATTATTTGGCTGTTGTCGCCAGAATAAGTTTGTAACCGTTATCCTTGGCGATGTTCATGACATTCACAACATATTGTATAGGAACACGCCGGTCAACATGCAGTGAAATGTAAGTATCAGGGTTGCTCCCGATTTTCTGCTGCAAAATTTGTTCCAGATCTGACAATGCCACTGCTTTATCTTCGATATAATAGTGAAGATCCTGGGTGATGGAAACAGTAGTAAACGGTTTGGCTGAAGTCTGGTGTGCACTTTGCGGTAGCAGCAACTTGAGGGCAGTAGGACTGATCAGTGTTGAGGTGATCATAAAAAAGATCAACAGCAGAAATATAATGTCAGTCATCCCTGACATGCTGAACTGTGCACTGATTTTATTTCTTGACTGTATGGCCATAAGTTGGTACTTTCTGTTTGATGATCAGGATTCCTCCACAGGTTCGTTTAGCAGATCCATGAAATCATTCGTACGGGCTTCCAGGATAAAGACAACTTTTTCGACACGTGCAACCAGGATGTTATAAGCAAAATAGGCAACGATCCCGACGATCAGGCCGGCAACCGTAGTTACCAGTGCCGCATAAATACCATTGGAAAGCATTGAAATATCTACATTGTTTCCCGCATTAGCCATGGTATAAAAAGCAATGATCATACCGATAACCGTTCCCAGAAACCCAAGCATAGGAGCTCCACCGGCGATCGTAGCCAGTGACGGAAGTCCTTTTTCAAGTTTATAAACCTCCAGGCGGCCGACATTTTCAATGGCAGCATGTACATCATTGATGGGACGGCCGATCATCTGGATGCCTTTTTCCAGCATTCGTGATACCGGGTGTTCACTTGACTGGCACAAGGCCAGGGCGGAATCGATCTTTCCGTCATGGATATAATCACGGATACGGTTCATAAAATTATTATCCTCGACGGATGCTTTTCGGATAACAAACCACCGTTCCACAAAAATATATACGGCAACAATGGACAAAAAAGCAATGATCAGCATTACCCATCCACCTTTAAGGGCGAGGTTCCAGTAACTCATGGTAATTTCTCCCGCCTGTCCGCCGGCAGCGGTGGTATCTGCGAGGTTAATCTGTGCAAGCAACAACATCAGGTTCATAGGTAAATTGTTTTTGCGAAATTAAGAAAAAAACGAGATATAACAGGTTCTATTATATCTCGCTTGTGTATTCTTGGAAAATATGGGTTAACCTCGCAGAAAATAGACCAACGCTCCGGCAAGGTACCCTGAAAGTGCCAGCAGGCTGATCCGCTTCATATACCAGATAAAATCAATCTTTTCTAACCCCATGGCAGCTACCCCGGCAGCCGATCCGATGATCAGGATACTTCCGCCTGTACCGGCAGTGTAAGCCAGAAATTCCCAGAATAAACCGTCCTGGACAAAGAAACGGGCATATTCCTGTGCTGCAGGATCAGCGATAAGGGCAATACTTTCTGGTGTTTGAATGGGATACATGCCCATACCCCCGGCGACAAGTGGTACGTTATCAACAATAGAGGAAAGAAAGCCGATAGCAATATCGATAAGATAAATATTATGAAGTTTTTCATCAAGGTATGATGCCAGCAGATGAAGATGTCCGGCAGATTCAAGCGCTGCCACAGCACTGAGAATCCCCAGGAAAAAGAAGATGGTCGGTGCATCAATCTTTTTCAGTACCGCTGTAAGCTGTAACCGGGATTTTTTGTCCCAGTTGGCCTTGCGATGCATAATGTCGGTCATGATCCATATAACCCCAAGACCAAACAACATGCCGATGTAAGGAGGTAAATGCGTAACCGTTTTGAATACAGGGACAAAAAGCAGGGCGCCAACTCCGGTGAATAACAGAAGTTTACGTTCGAAAGTTGTCGGATGAACATGAGATCCTTCGACCTTTTCCGGTTCATCGGGAGCTTCAATCTTCCCTTTAATCATAAACGAAACAATCGTTAACGGGATAATCATATTAACCAGACTTTCCACAAAAACACCCACAATAATTTTCAGGGTGGTAACCTGTCCGCCAATCCACAGCATAATGGTTGTCACATCTCCAATAGGCGACCATGCGCCCCCGGCATTGGCAGCAATAACAATCATACTGGCGAATAGCCAACGGTCTTTTTTTACCTTGATGAGCTTATTCAACAGCGTTACCATTACAATGGTTGTGGTCAGGTTGTCAAGCATAGCTGACATAAAAAAGGTCAGGATTGAAAGTAACCACAAAAGGCTGACTTTGTTTTTTGTTTTAATCCGGTCGGTAATGATCCGGAAACCCTGATGCGTATCAACAGTTTCTACAATCGTCATCGCACCCCAGAGAAAGAAAAGAATTTCGGATATCTCTCCGAGATGCTCGATAATTTCATGATTTACCAGAAACTGAATGAATTGTTTAGCCTGGGGCAGGCGTGCCACATCCGGGTTTATGGCGAGGAATTCATGAAACCGTTCATTCCCCGGAAGGATCTGTGAGGCACCCAGAATTAATAGTACCCAGACAATGACACTCGTGACCAAAGCAGAGGCAGCTTTGTCAATTTTTAACGGGTGCTCAAGGGCGATAGCCGTATAGCCCAGGACAAACACCACAATCATTGCAATAAACATAGTTTGGTTTTAAGTTATGGATTAAGGTGTTGCGAAAATACATGCTAGTGTTTAATTTTCCAAATAGACCTGGTTTTAATAAAATGCAAATAGCATTTACCTCCGTGATATTATATTCAGTATGGATTAAATTGTGTTATGGAAATCACGGACGGCTATCTGGCCTTACTTTTGGTAATGATCCTGGTCCAGTAATGTTCCATCAACTCATTCCAGGAGTTGAATTCTTCCCGGTAAAATATACCAATTCCGTTGGTGTAGGGAGCTGCCTCATAAATAAATTTATCGTTGGCACGTGTAAATGCTTTTACCCTGAGTTTTCCGTTATCGGTAAGTTTTACATCAATCTGGAAATCGCCTACAATATTACTGGTAGAAGGATTGGCCTGCTGGCCTTTGAAATCCACATTTCCGTTAATACTAACCCGGTCATTAAGTAATTGGGTGGAGAGGGCAACCTCTACCTGGTCTGACGTAACTTCATCTCCGGGATGATAGGAAAACCCGATGTCAAAATCATTGCTTATCTGAGAAAGCCAGTTGCTAAGCTGATTTGACAGTACTTCCGTAGTGGTTATGCCTATAGTACCTGCTGTATTTAATATTCCGGGCTGTCCGTAGGTAGGGTCGGGATAAAAACTGTTGATGATCAATAGGGAAAGAAATTGCTTACTCAGTTCTTCCTGGGAGGTGATCGCATTTTGAACTTTTGTCCGGGTATTCTCGTCAGCAGTGGGAAGGTAAATGTCAAAACCAATGTTGGGTTTTTGCAGTTTTCCCGTAAGTTTAATCTGGCATTCAACCGGTATGCGGCGCTGATAATTTTCATCGTACAAAAGCTGATACAGGGAAGTCTTCACAGGATAAACAGCCAGAATGTCCAGATCCGCATCCAAAGGATCCCCGTTAAAAGTAATTTTACCACCATTGGCTAACCGGAACCGTTTACTGATAATATTTTGCAGGGCAAACAGGTAATCTCCCTCATCTTCAATATATTCGCCATACATCGAAAATCCGCCTTCCTTTTTGACGGTCAACTGCAGATCCCCGTGTCCGCGACTACGGAGCACCTCTCCGGTGGCCGGGTTGAAGATCAGGGATACTTCGGCATCAGGCGTTACCTTGATATCCAGGTTCATGTTGAGTCCTTGTTGTTTTTCTGTAGTGGTACTTTTAACATTCTTGTGAACTCCTGTTGAGTTATGGGAGACAAACTGAATAAAATCGAAAGTGTTGATATTTTGCTCTTTACCCAACGGCAGATAGATACGTGTGTTGTTTCCTGTGGATGCGGAAATATTAAGCGTAATGTCTTTTAACGGTCCTTTTATGGATACCAGGCCGGTACCGTATGCCGTACCGTAAAAAATATCATTGTCCTGTTCCCTGATATTCAGGGCCTGCATATTATTTGCCTCCAGATGCAGGTCAATGAAAGGTTTTTTTAATTCCGCAATGGAAAAATAGCCGCTGCTAAGCGCTGAATGTCCCTTGGTGTCAAAAACAGTAATCCCTGACAGGTCGAACCGGTTGTTTTTCAGAGGAATATCAGCAGAGAAACTATAATGAGTGTTAATGTAGGCTATCGTAAATGCTGTTTTCTGAAAGGTTAACTGACCTGACAAATCCGGATGGCTGAGTTGCCCCTTTGCATGAATATTTCCGGACAGGATCCCGGTTAGATCATGAAAAACCACGTCGGTAAAAGGAGCGAACATCCTCAGATTGATTTTATCCATCGTTAAGTCGGCAGTCAGCTGCCGGAGAGCAGGGATATAAGATCCCCTGGCCGTTATGGGGATCCGGTTCCCTAACTGCGAGGAGGAATTGAAAACCATGGCATGGTTTAGGGTATCCCAGCGACTGACAAGCCGGGTATTTCCCAGGCTTTCACCGTTAAGTTTCAGGCCGGAAATGTTGATCCTGGAAAAAAACAGGGGGTTTCTTTTTCCGCCTGTCATCTGTAAGGAGCCCCCCAGGATACCCCGTATGGTCAGCTGTCCGTTTCGATTCCGGTTACTTAAAGATGACAGGTCCAGATCCCGGAAGATGGCAGTAAGTGTATCCCCCGGGAGGTCACTGTAAATGCCATTGAGTGTAAAAAGCCTGCTGCCCTGCGACAGGGTGAAATCCTTTATACGGAACGATGAAGTATCCTTTTCCATCAGGCCACGGTTCAGTGCCCACCAGGCATCATTCAGCCAAACCCTTCCGGAATCATTCGTGACGGTAATGTGTGGTTTCGTGGTCCCGGGGATATTTTCCAAACCGGCCCTGATATTTAGAAAACTACGTTTTGTCTTAGAATCTCCCGATAACCAGGTTAGATAAGTGAAAACGGAATCACGGGCACAGAATATATCTGTTTGCATATCATCGACAGAGATCAGCTTCTTATACGTAAAAGATTTGCTGTTCAGGGTAACAGATAAGTTTTTATTCCCGGCAGATGCTTCCAGTAATATACTGTCGGCACCTGCATTACTCCAGGAAATCCGGGGTGCCCGGAATGATATCCGTGCAAGATTAATCATGGGATTAAAACGGCCTGTAATCTCTATATTTTCAGGAAAATCAAGTTTGGGTATAAAAAACCGGAAAGGTTCCGGATTGATCAGACTGAGCTGAAAAGTAAAATCATTTACCGGTACAGGTATTCCCTGAGACGGAAATGTTTCCGGGAAATAGGTGGCCATCATTGACCTGAAAGAACCCGGTAAAGAAGAAAAGTTATAATTACCGGTTAATGATCCCCGTGCATAGGCACTTCGCAGATTAAGAGTCTTTCCGGCACTGTCAGCAGTGGCTTCCAGTATAATATCGAAAACTTCCAGTTGACGATTTTTCCTTTTAATATGGGCATCCAGGAGATTGATTCGACCGTTCAGTGAATCTATACCGGAACCCGTAAAATTGGCCAGCAGGAGTCCCGAGAAAAAAGCAGCAGAATCTTCCTTCTCGAAATGTAACGGGAAAAGATTGGCCCGGGGAATATTCAGTGAAAAATCAAATTCAGGTATTTTTTGGGTAAAATCAACCAGGCCGGCAAAATCCAGACGAAGATTGGGATCGTCAATCCTGATGGAACCGTCGTAGGCCTTTTCTGTAAACAAACCGTCCACATCAACCTTATGAAACATATACCTGTTAAGTTCCACACTGTCAATGATCCCTTTAAGGTTCGTCCTGAAACGGTTTCCCGGGAAAGTACGTCCGTCAACATGCATATTCATCGTCATCTGTCCGGCCAGGTGATCCTTTTTAAGTATCTTCCCGATATCCAGCCGGTATGTATTCAACTGTCCCTGGAAGATGACCTGATCCAGTGAATCGGACTTAAAGGATATGTCTCCTGAAAAATTGCCGATATCTGTTTTAAGGGTCCCATAGGATACGAAATCAGATAGGAAACCGGTAAAATTTCCCTGGTAGGCAAGATGTCCGAAAGCATTAAAATTTTCCGGCATTCGGAGTTGCTGATGGGTATCGGGACGATAAAATGTTTGTAGGTCGCGGATACTGGATTTTAACCGGTTGACATCGATATATAAATAACTGTTTTGAATGTCCGGTAATCCGATAGCTTCGATATTCCCGAGAAATTCCGATTCAAAACCACTTAATATACGTAAATGTTTCACCTGAAGATCAGATATCCTGCCACTCACTTTACCGGAGATAAAAATATTGTTGCGGATGGATGCAGGATTGGTCAGAAACCAGCTTAGATCACGGTATCCCAGCGCCGACTGGCGGATATCAATATCCAGTTTTATTTTGCGGGTAAATGCACTAAAATCAGCAGGTTTGTCATAAAGAAAATGCAGATGATCCATATGCAGGTTAGAAAAAGGCATAGATACACTGATCCGGTTCAGATAGAGATGCTCGGGAGTCATCTCAAAGTTTGCGTTCAGCTGGTTGACCGTCCAACCACTGCGGTCACGGAAAGTTAAATTCCGTATTCGCATTCTGGTTTGCTGCTTGAAAACCTCAAGATTCCTGATTTCTGCACTGAGGTTTAAAAACTCCAGGTCACGGAAATTTACCTTACTCCCTGTAGATTTCTTCCCTGTCTGCAATATAAACCGCGTATCCGTGAGGGTAAGTGAGCGAAATCCAATATAAGGCCAGAACTGTTGCGTGGTTTCTTTCTGAAACGACTGGAAAAAAGAACGGTAGTTGGGTTCTCCATGAGGTGGGGTAATAAATCTAATTAAAGCGCCATCAACTTTTATACGGTCAAAAACATAGGCCTTACCAGCCAGCGAAGAAAGCTTCAGATTAACCTGCCCGTCAACGGAACGGGCATAGATCAGGGTATCCCCCTGGGGATCGCGGATCAGAAACCCGGCAAAATGTGCACGGCGGAACAGCCGGTAATGAATTTCGTTAATCTCAACCTGGGTCCCGAATTGTGCAGAAAGCGTTCTGGTGATCTTTTGATTCACATATTGCTGCACAGAAGGAATATAAAAAGCAAAATATCCTGCTACCGGTATCATCAATAATACCAATAGAACAAAAATGCCTATTTTTACCCGTTTTTTAATCTCCCGTAAGTTTTATAAAGCTAACGCAAAAAAAACAAAAATAGTTTAGAAATCAGCGATCTGTGGCAGCAATTCATATTTTAGGCATCGAATCTTCCTGTGATGATACTTCGGCGGCAGTAATTCGTGACGGTGTGCTCCTTTCCAATGTTATGGCAGGTCAGGAGGTACACCGGAACTACGGGGGAGTGGTCCCGGAACTGGCTTCCCGGGCTCATCAGCAACATATCGTACCCGTGGTTGACCAGGCACTTAAACAGTCAGGTGTAAATAAAAAAGATATCAGTGCCATTGCTTTCACACAAGGGCCCGGTCTTCTCGGTAGTCTGATGGTGGGCAGTGCATTTGCCAAAGGGCTGGCCCTTTCCCTGGGGATTCCGCTGATAGCCGTAAACCATCTTATGGCACATGTGCTGGCTTTGTTCCTCCGGGAACCCGGGGAAAAGAAAAATGTACCCGGTTTTCCGTATCTGTGTCTTTTGGTTTCAGGCGGGCATACCCAGATTATGCAGGTTGAGGATTATCTGAGGATGACAACCCTGGGCCGAACCATTGACGATGCCGCAGGTGAAGCGTTTGACAAATGTGCCAAGGTAATGGGTTTGCCCTATCCGGGAGGCCCGGTCATTGATAAACTTGCCGAAACAGGTGACCCGGAACGGTTTGCTTTTGCCCGTCCAAAGATTGCGGGCCTCGATTTCAGTTTCAGCGGATTAAAAACATCGTTTCTCTATTTTCTCAGGGATGCCCTGAAAGAAGATCCCGGTTTTATTGAAAAAAACCGGAACGACCTGGCTGCTTCATTGCAAAAGGTCATTGTGTCTGTGTTGATGGAAAAGATCGGTCATGCTTCCCGCGAAACAGGCATCCGCGAAATAGGCATCGCCGGTGGAGTAGCAGCGAACTCAGACTTACAAAAATCATTAAAAGAGGCTGCTGTGGGAAAAAGCTGGCATATACATATTCCTCATGCCCGGTATACTACCGATAATGCTGCTATGGTAGCTATTACCGGATATTATAAATTCCTCGCCGGAGATCTGTCATCGCAGGATGTTATACCTATGGCCAGAATGCCCTTGTAAGGAGGAGTAAACAATAGGGAGCAGGCAGAGGCAGGTAGCCGGATAACTGCGAGCGGGCGTCAGTATCCGCAACCTGAAGTAAATGCGGAAGTTTTTAATATTTACGAGATATAGTTTCCTTTCCATACCACTCGCAGATTCCGGCAGTGCTTATTTAGTTGATAACGTTTACCGTGAATCCTGTCCGGCCGTTAAACCTAACGAACTTAACAAAGCGATATCATAAGCGGAACGAATAACTGATATCATGAACAAAGTGAGTAACGACTAAATAATTAGCGGAGGAAAAAAATGATTTTTGAATACAATTTCTTATCTTTACATTGAACATCTGTAAGGTAAGAGATATGAGAATGGAGACCATACGCCTGCAATCAACGGAAAAAACACCTGAGGTGCTTCTTGATCCTTCCGGATTGATCAGAATTACAGGACGCTCAATTCATGAGGATCCGGATAAATATTTTGCTCCATTGACCGAATGGATTGAGGAATATTGTCAGCATCCACAGGATATTACACGGGTTGAGATTGCCATGGAGTATTTTAACAGCAGTTCTGCCAAGTATATCCTGACTATGCTGCAGATGCTTACCGGCTTACTGGATAAAGGATTGCAGGTGCAGATCAACTGGGTTTATGAAGAAGGGGATGATGATATCCTCGAACGCGGTCAGTATTATTCATCGGTTCTTCAGGTGCCTTTCAAATATAAAGAGACTGATTAGAGAGGTTTTTTACTTTGCCTTTCCATAACTGTAACATCTTCCCGGTTGATCATCAGGGACGTTTCCGGTTTATTTTAACTTTGAAAATATCGGGGCGGAAATAATGTCCTGCCGCACTCAGTGTCATTTGCTCGCGTATGATCATTTCCATATCCAGTTCGGCAAAGATCAGTGACTCTTCATCAAACAACGGTTCCGTAATAAATTTTCCGTCAGGGCCGATGATACAGCTTCCTCCGCGCAATATCAGCTCTGCGGAGTTTGCCTGCGGGTTTTCTGACAGGGTTCCCGGGATATCAGCCCGGTGCATGATCTGTCCTGCGGCAATTACAAAACACCGGCCTTCAAAGGCATACTGCCGGCTGGCTACCTGGTGCATTTCGTGTACCCAGGGCCATAGTGCCAGGTGGATATCTTCACCGTCAGTATGTAACACATGCCGTGAAAGAGGCATCCAATGCTCCCAGCAGATCAGTCCGGAGACCCTGCCCAGGGATGTTTCCGCACATTTCAAACCGTAGGCATCACCGGTACCATACAGCAGTTTCTCTGTGTAGGTAGGCATAAGTTTGCGGTGATGGATCTTCATTTTTCCATTTTCGTCGAACAGAAGAAAAGTGTTGTACAGGGTTTTATTACCAGGCCCGGCCATCACCTTTTCATTTACCCCGATTCCGATGACTACCTTCAGTTCTTTAGCCAGGCCGGAGATCCGGGATATTTCCTTTCCTGGTACCGTTATGCTGTTCTCCCACAGCAGCGCATAAACTTTTTTTGCCGGTTCGTGATCCCAGTAAGCAAAATCAGGCATAAGGTCGATCCATTTGGGATAGCCGGTAAGCCAGGTTTCACCAAAGACAATCAGTTGTGCACCGGCGCCGGTGGCTTCCCGTATATAATGTTCCAGATTTTTCATACTGGCTGAGAGATTAAGATGTACGGGTTTTTGTTGGACAATACAAATTTTTACCATGATCAGTAAACTATTTTTTCGTTTGTTGTTGCAGGAACTTCCAGGTTAGTCCCACGCCTTCCGCAAAAGACCGGTACCGGTATCCCAGCTCTTTTTGTGCTTTGGCATTAGAAAATTCCCACTTCTGCATATATCTTTTCAACCAACTGAAATTAATGAGTGGCGGACGTCCTGAAAAAAGCGAAAGAAACAGAAACAATGAGACGATACATACCATTACAGGCCAGGGTAGAGGGATCATGAATCGCTTTTTTCCTGTCTGTTCACCGATGATGCGAAACATTTCCCGGAAACTCAGGTTTTCGCCGCCCAGGATATACCCTTCGCCATCCCGGCCTTTTTCCATGGCCAGTATCAACCCTTCAGCCACATCATTCACATATACATAATTGCCGGTTTTCTTTCCGTTACCGGGTAAAAAACGCCATTTCCCTTCGGCATATAATTTTATCAGACGTGTTACAGCATTGCTTTCGTGCAGGGGACCGGGTCCAAAAACACGGGTGGGGTAGGTGATAATAACTTCTATTTTTTTACCGGCATATTCCAGCGCAGCTTTTTCGGCCTGGTATTTGCTTTCCTCGTAAACGGTGTAAAACGGTCTTCCCGTTTCTTCATCCTCGGTTTTCAGATGACCCCGGGCAGGTCCCAGGACACCGGCGGTGGAGGTGATCACCACCCTTCTGATACCCGATTGCGTGGCAGCCTCGAGGACATTTTTCGTACCGGTAACATTAAAGTCAAAAAAGATTTGATTGTTCTTCGCCCATCCTTTTGCATAAGCAGCCAGGTGAAAAATACCGTCACATCCCGACATGGCCGGGAACAGCGTATCCGGTTTCATAATGTCTCCGGTAAAAAACCGGATCCCGGAATGGGTAAACAGTTTAGCTTTTCCGGGATCGCGGGAAAGAATATGTACCTGATTTCCCCTGGTAGTCAAAAGACGGGCAAGGTTTTGCCCGATTAATCCTGTTCCTCCCGTAATCAGATAACGCATGTCAGTCAGGTTAAAATTTCCGGAATTACCGGTTTTCGTTTCCTCTCCGCAGGTCTATCCTGTAATGTAATGCACGGGCGGAGAAAAAATCATTCGAAAGTGCCAGTGTGATATGGAAAAAGAAAGCAAACCACAGGGATTGTGTCGTAGCAGTTACGTATGCCAGAAGCAGCCCGAACGGGATAGCAGCGATCATCTCTTTCCTGCCCTTGTAAAAATGTGCAAGGGAATAAATGGCGGCATTGATCAGAACGGTTGCCGGAAGGCCGAGCGAGGGAAGAAGCGTGAAGATCAGGATACCGCGGAATAAAAATTCGTAACCTGCCAGATACAATGTCCATGTCAGAATATTCAGGAAGATCAGCGAAACAGACCAGTTCTTATGACGGATCTGCGGGTAGTTCTGTGTATTGTCTTCATGTCCCGAATAAAAAGCCGCAATGATGATGATAAGCGTGATTACCAGGAAGAAAAAGGGCAGGGTCTCTTTAGGAGGCTGCTTCAGCGTGAGACTGTAAAGCACATCCTGTGTATGAGTGACGGACAAATAGATAAACGGGAAGAATCCCATAAAGACAAAACCGGAAATACGATCCAGAAATACCCGGGTGGCACTGCCCCGGGAAGGAAAATGACTGATAAAAAAACGGGAATACCGGTCGGCATGGATCAGGGTCACAAAAATGAGAAAACTGAGGATACCGATTATCGCAGGCCGGTAATTTTCAAATATCATAGGCATTTTCTCATTTATTTACCGTTCTCGGTGATGACGAAAATAGTAAAAAATGCCAATATCCGGTGAAAATCCTGTACTTTTCCAATCTAATGTCGAACTCAAGTTAGTACAATATATTTCATTATTCACATACCCTTGTACCGGTAACTTTTGATAATTACCAACATCCCTTTATCTTTGACCTTGTAATCCGACAAGTGATTTTTTTTATGGAACAAGGGGAAGAACAGGGATACCGGAATATTGTGGAGAAACTCAACAGCCGTTTTAAAAAATACGGACCGGAAGAGATCATCAGATATTTCCTTGCCGAGTTTGAAGGGAAGGTGGCTATTTCAAGCAGTATGGGGATTGAAGACCAGGTGCTGACCGATATGGCCGTAAAGATAAATCCTGAGGTGAAGATTTTTACGTTGGATACCGGCAGGCTCTTTCCCGAGACATATGACCTGATCCGGAAGACCAACGGGTATTATGGTGTAAAGATTCAGGTATATTTTCCTGAATCCGGAGATGTCGAAGCCATGGTGAATGAAAAGGGGATCAATCTTTTTTATGAAAGTATTGAATACCGGAAACAATGTTGTCATGTCCGTAAGCTGAAACCATTGTCACGCGCTCTCAAACCGCTGGATGCCTGGATCTGCGGCCTTCGTACCGAACAATCGGTTACCCGGATCCTCACCCGGCATGTGGAGTGGGATGAGAAAAACGGCCTGATCAAGGTAAATCCCCTCTCTGAGTGGCTGGGAAAAGATATATGGGACTATGTGCACAAACACAATGTACCCTATAATCCGTTGCATGATCAGGGATTTCCGAGCATCGGCTGCCAGCCCTGCACCCGTGCCGTCAAACCCGGCGAAGACCTGCGGGCAGGCCGCTGGTGGTGGGAACAGCCGGAACAAAAAGAGTGCGGCCTGCACCGGAAATAATTCATTATACTAATCCCGTAGGGATTGAATCCTGTGAGCGCATTAGCTTCGCTGAGCTCGCAAGTTCGGTTGATTTCGTTGAGCTCTGCCTTGCTCTCCGTAGCTTTAGCGAAGGAGAGCTTCACTCCGGTTCCCCGCTGCTTGTCCCGAAGGGATCACTTTATGGCGGTGAGAAACTTCAATTATAGAGAAATTGATAAAAGGAGTAATGTACAGGTTTGGCGGTCATGATTTATTTTTCATAGAAAGCCTCAATCCCCGGATAATGTAACCGCCTGCGTGCGACCTCCTGCGGATAGATAAAATATACCATTTTTCCGGAGGCACACAACTCCTCTTTGCTGTTGTAGATTCCTGTTTCAATAAGGGCATGCTTTCCTTCCACCGAGGAGACTTTGGCACGAACAGTAAGTGGCCCCTTGTTGATATATACCGGCTTGTGGAAATCCACCGAAAGGGATTCTGTCACACCGGCAGTCTGCAGCTTGATATATACCGTCCAGCTGGCGATTTCATCCATGAGTGTTGTCTGGATTCCGCCGTGCAAAACGTTGATATATCCCTGCATATTTTCATCCGGGTTCCAGTGTGCGAAAACCTCATCCCCCTCTTCATAAAACTGCAGATGCAATCCGATGGGGTTTGAGGGTGAGCAACCGATACACCGGTATTGTTCCGGATCAAACGGATTCAGTATCGTTCTGGCCATAAAAAGATCAGGTTTGTTTAATTCCGGTTGCTACCGCTTTGTCAGCCAGCAGGGCGGCAAGGATCTTTCTGAGCGTTTCCGCATCGAATGGTGCCAGAAAATCGTGTACTTTGCCAAGCCGCTCATCATCCCGGTAAGGCCCGGAAAGAATCTCCTGCAGGGTTCTGTATTGTGAAACCTTAAGTTCATTTTCCAGGGCCTTGCGGATAGCTTCCATAACGGGAGAGGTCTCCTTTCCTGATTCCTGAACCGGCGGTCCCAGCGTTTCGATTTCGAGGATCACCGTTTCGAGCATCTCCCGGGCATTGCGTTTCACCTGTTCCTCACCCGAAGTTTTACCAAGCGTGTCCCGTAGTGCCCAACTGCTGAGATGATGGCTCAGGCTCTGTATTTTACTGACGATAAGGGAGGTCTGCCCGAATATCCGGCTCAGGATCAGGATGGAGGTATTTTTCCAGGCCTCCAGGTCAAAATCAGGGGCATCCAGTTTCCCGATCTGCGTCCGGATCAGTTCGATCTGTTTCTCAATTTCCATATTTCGTTATCGTTTTACTTCTGTTACGAAGGTACAACATTCCGGATACTTTTAAAATGATAAGTACGGATTTACATATTAAGTTGATTATCACTTCAGCAGTTTAACAAGCATGACCTTTTTATATTTTTAAAACCCATTTACATTTCATATCAATATCGCAGGAAATTAATTCGACAGCATATTCTGGATATGCTTCGTGGAATTTCTTAATGGATATTGTTTCTCCTTCGTTGCAGTTCATTTTTACTTCATAGGCAAAACCTTCCTTAAAAGAAGTACTGATTAAAAAATCTATCTCATGCTTATCGGCAGTTCGCCAAAAATACAGAGCCTCAGAATCATAAATATCTGAAAGTTTTTATTCCGGATTCATCAATGAACAGGTAGAACGGATTATTTGTCTTTTTTATGCAAAAGAAAAAAAAGATAAATTATAGTGTCTTATCCCAAAAATATCCGTATTTTATTTAAAATCGTTTTATAATATAATTTAATAAAGGTGAGACGTATGGCCGTACGTCTCACCTTCGATTCAAAAGGGTTTCTGTACTCATATCCCTGTGAAAAAAGGAATGCCGGAATGTCAATAAAGAATTACCTATTTAATTAGGTATTTAATTAGGTAATTACCTGCATGAATTCCATTGCGGGATAGTTAGATACAACTCAAGACTATAAAGGATCCAGGATTCAGTTGATTATGAATTGATGGGTTGATTCAAACTATGAATTACAAGTGGTTGAATTCTGCGAGCGTATCAGCTTCACTGAGCTCGCAAGCTCGTATGACTTCGTCGAGCTCTGCCTTGCTCTCCGTAGCTTTAACGAAAGAGAGCTTCACTCCGGTTCCCCGCTGCTTGTCGCTTGCGCCAAAGCTTCCACCGTTGGTCGTAACCTATGGCGCAGGTCAGTGACGGAGTACGGTGAGGAGCTTTAATTATTTTACGACTACAGTTTTCGTTACTTATACAGTTTCTTCTTTTCCCTGATACTGCTGAAAGAGAAGATGATAAATACCACTCCGATAACACTGACAAGCAGTGCTGAAATAACTGCCGCCGCAGTAATTCCGTCAACGGGATTGATGTTGATCACCAGGCCCACCCAGGCAGCAAGAACCATGAAGATTCCGACGGCAAAAGTCAGGTAATCATAAAAAGTATAAAGAAAGCTGGAGGTCTTATACAGGGGTGACCGTTTGAATTCCTCATACTTTTTCCGGGCTTCGGCGGCCGCTCTTGCACGTGCCTTGTTACGTTCCTTTTCAAGCCATTCATGATAGGGATCCTTCGGCTGCTGCCTGCTGCGATGGCGGCGGGCTGTAACCGGCGGTTGCGACCGTAAACGTACAAGGAATTCATAGGCCTCATTGACTTCGATAAACTTCTGCCTCGCTCCGGGAGTATGGTTCAGATCGGGGTGCCACTCCTTGGCTTTCTGCCGGTAGGCCTTCTTGATCTCTGCCAGGGTGGCAGTCTGCGGGATTCCCAGGATATGATAATATGTCATTGACAAATCTTAGGACTGCATTTTTTTGCAAGTTACAAATCTTTCACCGATGCCCGAAATATTGTAACTTTAAGTAAAATTTTGAATCATGCAAAAAGTCATCAGACCCGGAAAACTGCCGGTGAAAATGTGGGTGGATAGTGTTGAGGAAGGAGCCGGAAAGCAGATCGCCAATCTGGCTGATTTTCCTTTCGCGTACAGCCATATTGCCATTATGCCCGATTGTCACGAAGGGTACGGAATGCCGATTGGCGGGGTGATGGCAACCGGAGATGTGATCGTTCCCAATGCCGTCGGGGTGGATATCGGCTGCGGCATGGTGGCAGTGAAGACTTCCCTCACCGGCGTGGAGCGGCCCGGGCTGGAAAAGGTGATCAGGGATATCCGTAAGGAGATACCCCTGGGTTTTAAACATCACGAACATCGGCAGGAAGATCAATGGCTGCCCCGGGTAAAAGCGCTGAAAGAGATGCCGGTAGTGTCGCGGGAATATGAAAGTGCATGTTATCAGGTCGGGACGCTGGGCGGCGGAAACCACTTTATCGAGATCCAGAAAGGATCGGATGGCTATATTTATGTGATGATTCATTCCGGTAGCCGCAATGTGGGCAAACAGGTGGCTGATCACTACAACCGCCTGGCAAAGGAACTGAACAAAAAATGGAATATCTCCGGCACGTGGGAGCACCAGCTGGCATTTTTATATACCGGAAGTGACGAAGGACAGGCCTACATCCGCGAGATGCGGTTTTGTGTTGAATTTGCTTTTAATAACAGGAGGCATATGCTGCAGAAAGTGCTTGAGGTCATGCATGGCGGGATCGGTACACGGTTTACTACGGAAACTCCGGTGAACATTGCCCACAATTATGCATCGCTTGAAGAGCATTTCGGGGAAAAGGTGTGGGTACACCGCAAAGGGGCAACGCCCGCTTTTGAGGGTATAATCGGGATCATTCCCGGTTCGCAGGGTACAAAGAGTTACCTGGTAAAAGGGAAAGGGAATCCGGAAAGTTTCTGCAGTTGTTCGCACGGCGCCGGCCGGCGCCTGGGACGGAACCAGGCAAGGAAGAGATTAGACCTGGAATTTGAACGGAAAAGACTTGAACAAAAAGGGATTATTCATTCCCTGTACAGCTGGCGCGATCTGGATGAAGCCCCTTCGGCATACAAGGATATCGAAGAGGTGATCTCACTGCAGAACGACCTTGTGGAGGTGCTTGTCGAACTCGAACCCCTCGCTGTGGTGAAAGGATGAAAACGGAACGTGCATATCCGGTATATGTGGATACCTGGAAAAGCGGCCGGCTTGAAGAAAAAACCGGAACGGCGCTTTCCCGGCTTTCTTCCTGTACCCTTTGCCCGCGGATGTGCAGGGTAAACCGGCTAAAGGAGGAAAAAGGAATCTGCCGTACAGGCTGCATGGCGGTAGTGTCATCCGCCCATCCCCACTATGGCGAGGAGTCTCCCATCTCCGGTTACCACGGATCGGGAACGATCTTTTTTTCAAATTGCAACCTGGGATGTGTTTTCTGCCAGAATGCCGATATCAGTCATATGGGTACCGGAAGTGAAACCGATGCGGAAACACTCGCCGGGATCATGCTGGCATTGCAGGGAAAGGGATGTCACAATATCAACCTGGTAACTCCTTCACATGTGATCCCGCAAATCCTAGAAGCATTATCGATCGCAATACCTTCGGGACTCAGGACACCTTTGGTTTACAACACATCCGGTTATGACCGGGTTTCTTCTTTACACCTACTTGACGGAGTAATTGATATTTACATGCCCGATTTCAAATGCTGGGATCCGGAGGTGGCAGGTACCATCTGTCATGCACATGATTATCCCGACGTGGCACGGAAGGCGCTGCGTGAAATGTACCGGCAGGTGGGTGACCTGCAGACGGATGAACGGGGGGTTGCCGTACGCGGTTTGCTGGTACGTCACCTTGTGCTGCCGGAAGATCTGGCCGGGACAGCATCCGTAATGAATTTTCTGACGAGGGAAGTCTCACCGGAAACATTCGTTAACATCATGGATCAGTATCATCCGGCATGGAAAGCCCGTGAAACCCCGGGACTGGAACGAAGTATTACTGCAAGAGAATATAATGAAGCATTACGTCTGGCCATGGATTCTGGATTAAATGTTTTGGACTGATCCTTTTTCTTATTTTCCCTAATGACTCTGAATGACCATCGTATAACCATCGTCTGATCATTGAATATCAACTTTTGCCCATGGTTTTTTCAGGAAAATTTGTACATTGGTGGATAAAGTAAAATAAAGACATGAAAAAGACCTATCGAGTTGCTTTGGCTTCCTTCGGCATGTCAGGTCGTGTTTTTCACGGACCATTGCTGAAGGCACATCCCGGTTTCCGGGTCACCTATGTTCTTGAACGTTCCAAATCCCTTTCGAAGAAAATGTTTCCTGATGCCAGGATTGTCCGTTCGTGGAAAGATCTGCCAGCTGCGGCGGATGTTGATATCATTGTGGTGAATACTCCCGATCATCTGCACTATGCCATGATAAAAGACGCCCTGCTGGCCGGGAAACATGTGGTTGTGGAAAAGCCGTTTACCCTGCATTCGGCGGAAGCAGACGAACTGATATCCCTGGCCGGAAAGAAAAAACGGATATTAACGGTTTACCAAAACCGCCGGTGGGACGGGGATTTTCTTACCGTTAAAGATATCCTGGACAAGAAACTTCCGGGTACGGTTGTGGATTACGAAGCTCATTTTGACCGCTACCGGCCCGAACCTGACACATCAAGCTGGAAGGAAGATGTACAAACACGGACATCCAACCTGTATAACTTAGGCCCCCATTTAATTGACCAGACGCTCGTATTATTCGGGATGCCACATGCCGTGTTTGCGGATATGCAGGTTGTCAGGAGGAAAAGCCGGGTTTTTGATTATTTTAATATCCGTCTTTTTTATGATGAACCGTTACGTGTAACTCTGAAAAGCTCATATATGGCAGCCCAGCCCGGTCCGAAATATCTGATTCACGGATTCCGCGGATCTTTCCTGAAGTACGGCTCCGACCCGCAGGAAAAATGCCTTGCCGGCGGTGAACTTCCCGGCGGCGTTGACTGGGGAAAGGAAAACCCTGCATTTTACGGATGGCTTATACTGGCCGGTGAAAAAGGAAAACTGCACCAGAAAAGATATCCGACACTCCCCGGAAAATATCAGGCCTTTTATGAGAACCTGTATAACGCCCTGGACGGAAAAGAACCGCTTGCCGTAAAACCCGAAGAAGCCCGGGATGTTGTCCGTATCATTGAAGCAGCACTCCTCAGTGCGGAAGAAAAAATTGTGGTGGAGTTTGAATAAGTGGAAAAAGGAATTTCCCTCCCGGCATTTCGACCCTTCGACCTTTTTACTTCATATCCGTCCGCTTCGCGGGACACTCAGCGTCCGGTTTCTTCTTTGATCGGATTTTGTAAACCTGTTTCAGGACAGGACAAACACACCAATGCACTAAGTCTCTCCGTCTCTCATTCTCTCAGTCTGAGAAAAGTTTCTGTTGTAAAAAACGTTTGAATGTGAGGGCTATTTTTCGGTGTAAAAAGTTTTCCGGACAAGTTCCTGCAGGTCGGGAACATTTTTTGCACGTTCCAGCGATTCACGGTATAATATCTCAGGATCGGAGAGATGCAGATCTGCCCCGCTCCGGATAAATACCGGTATTTTGTATTCGGGACAATCTATTTTCAGGTTTTGTTTCCCCTCATATTCGCGGCCTGTCCACAGATCCGTCCATTTCCCTTCGGGCAGGTACATATCAAATGAATACTGTTTGTTTTTCCAGATAATACCCACCAGGATATCAGGGCCGTAAAGATATTCGTCCCATCGTTTGCAGGATTCGGGATCATCAGGAAAAGCCATAACCAGGGGTCTGACAATCGGTGTTCCTTCATTATGTGCGTGAAGTGCCTGCTGGTAAGAATAATCCTGAAGTTCCGTATGCAGTTTGCTGTAAAGCCGGTAGGTGGCAATCAGTATCGTGTCGTACGAGGGTGTTGAGGGCATGTCCCAGGGAGCACGGTTATGCAAAGGCCCTACTTCCATAACAGGGCAAAATGCGCCAAAGGCAATCCACCTGATCAGGTTATCGTGCGAGAATTCATCCCCCCAATAGCCGCCGATATCGGATCCCCAGACGGGAAAGTTCATAAAGCTGCACCGTTGCAGGGCAATCAGTGCCGTTCGCAATCCATATTCTCCGGCATGGATATCCCCGCCCCAGAAAGCGCCGTACTGCTGACTGCCTGTATAGGCCGCACGCGGTACCAGCAGAAAATCATCCCCGCGTATCTTTTTCATAATATCGTAAGCAGCTTTCATATACAGGCGGGGATAGTCATTCCGCATTTCCCGTGCTGTTTTTCCGTTCAGCAAAATATCATCCGATCTCACGGTTTTTTCTTCCGACCGGTCCATTTTAAATGCGGCTACACCCATTGAAATGAGTGGTCTGAGTTGTTCACCCCACCATAGTGACACCTCCGGACCGGTATAATCCAGTATCCAGGGATTTGGCGGGATGCTGTCCCCTTTCCGTAAAGGCATCAGGTAGTTCTTTTTAATGGCAACATCCCGCAGGCTGTCACATACCCACGGAGCAACCCAAACCATAAAATGTTGTCCGCGGTTGTTAATCCAGTTTATCATCCCCTGTGCATCCGGGAACCGAACGGGATCCCACTTCCTGAAATCTCCATAACCCCGGGTTCCCGTTGCCCACGGCCTGTCTACCCAGTATGTGCCGATAGGGATATCCAGTGCTTCGGCCATAAGGATATCCTCAACAACCATGGAATTATAGGGTGATGTGTTGGGTGTCCCGTCGTAAAACCGGTCGTTGTTGGTATGTTCATCCCGCCAACGAAAAGGAAGAAAGGCCCACTTTGGCGGAAGGAAGGAGTATCCTGACAGTGTGGCAAACTTTTGGGTGATCTTTACCGGTTCCGGTCCCGGGATTACAGAGAGGTAGATTTGATTCCCTTCAAATGCAAGCGATACTTCTTCCGGATCGGAAGCGGCCATATCATATTTTCCCGGTTGTGTGCCATGAACAAACAGGCCGTATCCGCAGGATGAAACGTAAAACGGTTCATAAATACCAAGCGTTGGTTTGATCTCCATGGTGATTTTTTGTCCCCGGATACCGAGAGACGCCCGGATCGTATCACTCCAGCTCATTGATTGCGGACCGTCAACGGTTCGCTCCAGCAGTCCGTAAAAATGTTCTTCCGGGAATGCCTTTATGGAAACACCTGTTGCAGTTACTCCTTTTTCCGGGGAAATTTCAAGACGAAGACGAAGAATGCCCCGGGCTGTTCGCTTGATACCGACCGTCATTTTCCTGTTGTCGGTGGTCAGGTAACGGATGGCGTAGGCCGAAGGGGTATTTTGCAGGATTTGTTCCAGTTTTAACGGATATTGGATTCCTGCTTCCGTATAGTAAAACAGGGCAGGATTCTCTTTCCCTGTGAAAAGGACAGGATGTTCCGTTTCAGGCTGCCTGAGTTCCATGGAAAAAGTATCTTTCGAAATGGTAATTTTCCAGTTCGATCTGTCATTCAGGCGGATTCTGGTACTACATCCGGAGAAAATAAGAACGGTAATCAGTGCCGTACAGGGTATGAAGAACCGGGTTTTCATGACGGTTTGGTTTACGTTTGACACACGACGTTTTTTCCTTATTCAAATGTAAAAAAAAATGTTTATAAGTCCGGTATATATAAAATCAACCTGTTTTGCCATGACAGAACCCTGTGTAAAACAGGTTGAAGATAACCATTAAGATTACCTCTTTATACATTTTTCCAAATACAATCCGGCATCGGGGCCGGTATTAAACAGCAGGTCCACAACAGAAAGGTTAGGCAGAAAACCGTACTTTTCGGAGAAAACCTGGTCATAAGGTATGGCAGAGAACAGCGGATCCGCAACAGATTTTTTCGGATGGATACGGTCACGGTAATCCCGGAATCCTTTTTCATCACCGTGTGCAATGTATTTTTCCGTGAAGGAAAACGGCCGGTCGATGGAGAGAAGTTTCAGCAGGAGTTCCAGAAGGCCGGTATTCAGATCGAGGAGAAATCCCGGTTTATTTTCAATTACCCGTGTCAGTTCATCAATATAATATTCGTAAAAAGGAGACGAACTGTATGCAGCATCAAACGCCCTTTTGTGCATATCAACCCATCGGGTTTGATAGTCCACGCGGATATCCCGGATATGGGTTTTATGGAAGCTACCTTTTTCCACCGGAACAATGAGGGATTGTATCCCGTTCGGTCCGGCAATCAGGCAACGGTTCCGGTAGGTTTGTTTGGTATAGTTTTCATCATCTTCAATCAGTACTTTCCCATCCGGAATAAATTTGGAAATATATTGTATTGGAGGCAGATATGCCGTGGAAAGGACAATTATTTTGTCCATGGGAAAGTCGTTAAAGCTTATTAATCATGCTGGCATAATAGCCGGCGCCAAAACCGTTGTCAATATTAACTACGGCAATCCCGCCTGAACAACTGGTAAGCATAGCCAGGAGCGGCGTAAGTCCCTGGAGGTTGGTTCCGTAACCTACGCTTGTCGGTACGGCAACGATGGGTTTGTCAATCAGGCCGGCCAGGATACTGGCCAGTGCTCCTTCCATCCCGGCAATGACGATAACAACCCGCGCCTGTTTGATTTCCGGAAGCTTGTTTACCAGCCGGTGAATGCCGGAAACGCCTACGTCAAAAATGCGATGAACGTTGTTCCCCAGCAGTTTTGCCGTCACAGCCGCCTCTTCGGCCACCGGAATATCGGAAGTACCTGCAGTAACGATAGGAATATAGGTTTTCGGAGGGGTTTCCTTTTTTCGCTCGATGCTGATAATCCGGGCTTCTTCATAATATCTGGCTCCTTCGTACACTTTTTTAACAGCTTCATATTCCTTACGGGTTGCCCGGGTGATCATAATATTATTTTCCCGTTTCAGCATGGATTCCAGGATGCCTGTTAACTGCGGAATGCTTTTCCCTTCGGCAAAAATGATTTCGGGGTATCCCCGCCGCAGTTCCCGGTGATAGTCAATGTTGGCATAGCCCAGATCTTCTGTCGGGAAATGTTTAAGTTGTTCGACAGCATTCCGGATATCCATCCGGCCATCCTTAACCTGCTGCAGTAGTTCGGTTAGTTTTTCCTTATTCATGGATTTTGTTTTTTATGTTTTCATGATTCATTTTTCCGCTCCGGTAACCTTCCAGGTCAATCGTAACCTGTAAAAAACCCATTGTTTGTAATTGCCGTAATGTTGCGGTACGGATCTTATCATTCCTGAAGCGGTCAATCTCATCCGGGTTCACTTCGATACGTGCAATAGTCCCGTCGCTTCGCAACCTGACCTGTGCAAATCCCATTTCCCTGATGATCTTTTCCCCGGCTTCAATACGGGGTAATACATTCAGGCCAATGCTGTGATTATGGGGAAGCCGTGTCAGCAGGCAGGTATTGGCCGGTCTGTTCCAGTTGGGCAGGCCCAAAACCTTTGCCAGTTTACGGATGTCGGATTTTGTCATTCCGGCTTCCTGCAGGGGGCTTCGTATACCAAGTTCCTTCAACGCTTTTCTCCCGGGCCGGTAATCACTCAGGTCATCGATATGAGTGCCGTCGGCAAGAAATGTATAACCCTGGCAGGAAGCCACCTCTTGAATTTGAGAAAACAGGTTGAGTTTACAGAGATAGCATCGTTCCGGCGGATTATCCCTGAGTTCTTCGGGAAAGGCGATCGTAATTATTTCGTGAGGGATACCATGCTCCCGGCAGAATTTTTTTGCTTCTTCGATTTCATCACGGAACATGTATACCGTATCGGCAGTATAGGCTTTTACTTTTCCGGGAAAAAACGAGGCTGCAATATAGAGCAGCAAAGTACTGTCCGTCCCTCCGGAATATCCTACAGCCAGTTGTCCGTACTCCAACAATTTGTCTTTTAAGCGTGTGTATACCGGACTGATTTCTTTTGTTATTTTATTTTCGATATCTCTTCCCATATCCTTTCATATACTTTTTTCAGCGGCATCCCTTTTGCCTGTGCGATTCTGCGGCAATCTTCGTACTCGGGCTTGCGTGTGAAAACCTGATCCCCAAAATAGGATTCCTTGATGTTTACTTTTCCCAGGGATGTTTCGAGAGTTATAATCCTGCGGTCGAGAAAAGATTTCTCCACCCGGTAACGCCGGTAACCGAGTGATGTGGTTTCACGCAATAAAACCTCGCCCAACATCTGGCTTTTATTTACCGGGGATAATACGGAAATTACCATACCGGGCCGGTTTTTTTTCATTACAACCGGTGTAAGGGTAACGTCGGCTGCACCTGCTTTAAAGAGGGCATCCATGATATGCTCAAACCATTCCGGATTCATATCATCCAGGTTACATTCAAGTATATCCGCTTCGGAAGTATGAAAAGATGGTTTATTCCGGGGGATTTCTGCAAGATGTACCCTCAGCAGATTTGGCCGGATTTCGGATATTGTATGCCCGATACCGTAACCCGTTTTTTTAATAATAAACAAAGGATCGGATACATAACGTGTAGTCAGGGTTTTCAGGATCGCAGCACCTGTGGGCGTGGTTGCCTCCATATCTGTACCCCCGATATGAACGGGAGTATCCTTAAGCAGGGCCGCCGTAGCCGGAGCAGGCACAGGCATAGTCCCGTGAGCCGTCTTTACCAACCCGTTACCCAGTTCCACGACAGATGTCCACACTTCGTCGGGATGAAGATAGTGATAGGCGGCAGCAGCCCCGACAATATCAACAATGGCATCCTCACCGCCTACTTCGTGGAAATGAATCGTGTCAGGGGTCTTGTGATGAATGTCAGCTTCAGCTTCGGCGAGGTGTTGAAAGATGTCAAGTGCGGTCGTTGTGATTTCATCGGAGAATTCCGCATCCCGGATCATTTTTTCGATATTTTTCAGGGTACGGTGATGGGTTGTATTCCCTGAAATCTTTACCGTTGCTTTGGTTCCGAAGATGCTGTTTCGTGAGTCTTTTTCAAAAACCAGTTCCACACCAGGGAGATTCAGCCTGGCAATAATCTCCTGCAGGTATGTTTCCGGTATGCCCAGATCAGCCATAGCACCCAGGTTCATATCCCCGCTGATACCTGAAAAGCAATGATAATAAAGGATTTGCATATTCTTATCGTTTCCCTATTTTTGTACAGGTTATTTAGATCGTTTAAAAATTTAAAAATAGTGCGAATTTCCGGAAATTAAAAAGTAAAATCCTTTATATCTTTATATGTTCATATTTGAAAATCTTTAGGTCATGAAAAGAAGGGAATTTTTTGTGAAATCCGCAGGAGCAGGGCTGGGATTTACCGCTGTCATGTCGCTGGGACGTTTACCTGCTGCTTTTGCCGCAACTCCGGGTTCGGCATATGATATGGCAGCCGTAATGGGCGGAGCACCGGATGTGATGTTTGACAAAGCCATACGGGCTATGGGAGGCATGTCTGCCTATGTGAAAAAGGGACAGAGAGTTGTGATCAAACCCAATATCGGTTGGGATGTCCCACCCGATCGCGGGGCCAATACCAATCCGTTACTGGTGAAAAGAATCGTGGAACACTGTATACAGGCCGGTGCCAAAGAGGTATTGGTATTTGATAACACATGTGATACATGGACCAAGTGTTACAAAACCAGTGGTATCGAGAGCTATGTAAAAAAAGCCGGCGGAAAAGTTGTACCGGGAAATACGGAAGGATATTACCAGCAGGTAACTATTCCTCAGGGTAAAAGGCTGAAAAATGCAAAGGTACATGAACTGGTTCTCGAAGCTGATGTATATATTGATGTTCCTGTGCTGAAAAGTCATGATTCTGCCAAACTCACGATCAGCATGAAAAACCTGATGGGGGCAGTCTGGGACCGCAGGTACTGGCACCGTAATGATCTCCACCAGTGTATTGCCGACTTTGCGACTTTTCACCGTAAACCCGACCTGGTGGTGGTAGATGCCTATAATGTAATGATGAAAAACGGGCCGAGAGGGATATCGAAAAATGATATCGTAAATATGAAAGCGCAGATCGTGACTACCGATATGGTTGCTGCCGATGCTGCCGCTGCAAAAATGTTCGGGGTTGATCCTGCCAGCATTCCGTATATCCGCCTGGCAGATGAAGCCAAAGCAGGGACTATGGATCTGCAGTCATTAAATATCAGCAGGATTAAAGTATAGGGCGTATGACATATAGCTGGCTGAAGAGGGCACGCGTTGTCATCTCGCTGATCTTTCTGGTGGCCATTTCCACTCTTTTTCTGGATTATAAAAGACTGGTTCCCGAAGTGTGGTTTAGCCCTGTTTTATCGTTGCAGTTTGTTCCCTCGCTGTTGAAATTTATCCATATCCTCAGCCTTACTGCTTTTGGTTTTATCGTAGTAATTATTCTGACGGTTTTATTCGGCCGGGTTTACTGTTCCACCATCTGTCCGTTGGGTATTTTACAGGATGTGGTCTCCTGGATTTCGAAGAAATTCAAATCCAGGGAAAAACGCCGTTATGGATATGGGAAACCGTATACAATTCTTCGTTATACATTGCTGGTAGCGGTTTTAATCGTCCTTTTGCTCGGATCTTCCTGGCTGATCCTTATTTTGGACCCTTACAGTAATTTCGGACGGATCCTGATTTATTTTATCAAACCGGTTCTTGTCGGACTCAATAACCTGGGCGCGCCTGTAATGGAAAAATTAAAAATCTATGCTGTCCTTGTCCCTGTGGATCTGAAGCCTATCCCTGTTGCTGCCTATATTGTACCTGTCACTGTCCTCGCACTGGTGGTCTGGATGTCTGTGACCAAAGGACGCCTGTATTGTAATTCCGTCTGCCCGGTGGGTACCTTTCTGGGTTTTATTTCCAAATTTGCCATCTTTAAAATCCGGTTGGATACAAATACCTGTACCCTGTGCCGGGCTTGTGAATTCACCTGTAAATCTTCCTGCATCGACCTGGAGACATTTGAGGTGGATTATTCGCGGTGTGTGGCATGTTTTAACTGTGTTTCCTCCTGTAAATTTGATGCGGCGGGATTCCAGGCAAAACCACTGAAAGTTAAACCGGTGACGGTTGAATCTGCATCCGTTGATACATCTCAAACGGACACGGGCAAGCGCAGGTTTATTGCGGGAACCATCGCGTTGTTGCTGGGTTCGGCCGGTCTTGCACAGAACATCCCTGTCCGTGATACGACCAAACCGGTTCCGAAAAATGCACTTCCGACAACTATTCCGGAAGATAAAAAATTCCCTGTGAGTCCTCCCGGTTCAATCGGCCTGCATAGTTTTACACTTCATTGTACAGCCTGTTCACTCTGTATCAATGCCTGCCCGACGGATGTTTTACAGCCCTCTTTTCTGCAATTTGGCCTGACCGGTATTATGCAACCGTATATGGATTACCATTCCGGTTTTTGTAACTACGATTGCAAACGTTGCGGTGAGGTTTGTCCTACAGGCGCTATCCTGCCACTGATACTTGAAGACAAAAAACTGGCACAAATCGGGAAGACGCATTTTGTCAAGGATAATTGCATAGTGAAGACCGATAAAACCGATTGCGGAGCCTGCTCGGAACATTGTCCCACCAAAGCCGTACATATGATTCCGTATGAAGGAACGCTTGTTATCCCGGAAGTGAAGGAAGAAATCTGTATAGGATGCGGAGCCTGTGAACATGCCTGCCCGACAACACCCTTTAAGGCGATCTATGTGGATGGAAATGAAATCCACAAGATAGCTGAGAAACCTAAGGAGGTGAAAGCAAAAAACCCGCTGGAAAAGACCGGAGATTTTCCGTTCTGAAATTGTGAAATCCCGGATCCGGGATCGAGAGGAACCTCAACAGGCATTTGGTAGAGATTCAGGTGGACATTAGGCAGAAATTCTTCATTGTCAGGTTTGATGTAATTGTTTCTTCGCTTCAGCAGAACAGGTGATGTACCGGTAATAACAAAAATTTACAGGAGATAAAATGTATAATACTTATATTTATATCCTAAAAGTTTTTTAACTATGGATAAAAGAACCTTTCTGAAAAATGCAGGATTTTTAGGTATCGGTAGTATGATGGGGTTGACCCGTCTCAATGATCTGGTCGCCAGTGTATCTGAAATACCTCCGGCGATCCTCGCCGAAGATGAGCGTTTCTGGGCTGATATTCGCAAAGGATACAAACTTAAGCCCGACTACATTAATCTTGAAAACGGATATTATTGCTTTCTCCCTGAACAAACACTTGAACGCTTTATTACCCATGTCAGGGAAGTCAATTACCAGGGGTCGTATTATATGCGCACTGTTCAGTTTGAAAATAAAAAGAAGATGGTTGAAAAACTTGCGGAAATTGCAGGCTGTTCTGCCGATGAACTGATCATTACAAGAAATGCTACTGAATCACTCGATATGATCATAGGCGGTCTTGACTGGAATCCGGGGGATGAGGCGGTTATGGCCGAACAGGATTATGGCGCCATGCTTAACATGTTCAGACAGATCGCTGAAAGATATGGTATGATAAATAAGATAATCTCTGTACCTAATCACCCTGGTTCAGATGAAGAGATTGTCAACCTATACGCAGATGCAATTACAGAAAAAACCAAACTTCTGATGGTTTGCCATATGATCAATATTACGGGTCAGGTACTTCCCGTAAGAAAAATATGTGATATGGCTCATAGTAAAGGTGTACAGGTAATGGTTGACGGGGCCCATTCTTTTGCCCATTTTAAGTTTACCATACCCGAGCTGCATTGTGATTATTTTGGAACCAGCCTTCATAAATGGCTAAGTGCCCCCCTGGGAGCTGGCATGCTTTATGTAAAAAAAGAAAATATCCCGAAAGTATGGCCCCTGCTGGCCGAAGCAGACAGAAAACCGGATGATATATCCAGACTAAACCATACCGGTACGCATCCCGTACATACTGATCTTGCCATTGCCGATGCTATAGATTATTATAATATTATCGGAGCAGAGAGAAAAGAGGCACGACTCAGGTATCTTCAGCATTACTGGACGGATAAAGTCAGAAACATTCCTCATATCTTGCTGAATACACCTGCAGACCCGGAAAGATCCTGTGCCATAGCCAATGTTGGAGTTTCCGGTATGACTCCCGCTGAACTTGCTGATACATTCCTAAAAAAATACCGTATTTATACTGTTCCTATTAATGGAGCCGGTGTACATGGTTGCAGGATAACTCCAAATGTTTATACTACCACCGATGATCTTGACCTCCTTGTAAAAGCTCTTTTGGCTTTGAAGTAGATCAATAAGTATCCTGAAGATGCATCATTCATTGTATATAATGAATTGTCCGCTATCCTTAAAACATTTATCAACCTGTTTAACCGGATCAGATTTTGATCGTTTGCTTTTTGCTTCTTTTCTTTTGACTTTAATCTTTAATCTTTTATCTTTCAACCCATTGACAATCCGGGTTATTGTATCTTCTTCAGCAACCGGTTAAAGCGGATCTTGCCGAGGAACTTTTTCTCCTTATCGAGAGAGAGCCAGATGTATTTGGGTTTACCGACGATATGGTCTTCCGGAACAAAACCCCAGAATCTCGAATCGGCCGAATCGTGCCGGTTATCGCCCATCATCCAGTAATAATTCATCTTGAAAGTATACTCCTGAGCAGGCTCCCCGTTGATATAGATCACACTGTCTTTTACTGTCAGGATGTTATGTTCATAGGCTTCTATGATCCGTGAATATTTTGAAATGTTCTCCAAAGTAATGGGAACGGTCTTGCCTTTTTCAGGTATCCACAAAGGTCCGAAATTATCCTCATTCCAGGGATAGCGGGGATCATGCGGGAAAATGTAATAAGCATATTTACCGGCAGGGTTTTCATACCGTTCGATGGCTTTAACAAGCGAGAATTTCCGGATTTTTTCCACATTGGCTTCCGTCAGAGGCATGATATATTCGGCACCCCCGTAACGCATAATATCCGACTTGTAGATATTCATACGCTCGAGGATCTTCGGGTTGAGGCGACTGCCGTCGGTAGCTACCATATACCTGAATTGTTGTCCGGGAAATTCTTTGGTTTTTATGCCGTTGATAAACAATTCTCCATGAACAATCTTCAGGGTATCTCCCGGCAGAGCTACACACCGTTTGATATAATTGTCGCGTTTATCAACCGGACGCGTAATAATGGTATATTGTTGTTTTACGATATTACGACCCCGGTTGTAGTATTCTTCAAAGGGTCTAACCCGTTTTCCTGACGACTGGTCACGTTTTTCAAGGTCCATCGCCACATCCCGGATGATGGAATAATAACTGCGTGCCTGCTGTTCCCGGCATACCGTATCCCCGGCAGGGAAATTAAAAACCACTATATCATTACGCTGTATTGGTTGGGTTCCTTTAATTCTTTTATACGGCCATTTGATCCATTCCAGGTATGATTTTGTTTTGATGAGGGGCATGGTATGCTGTGTGAAAGGAAAGGAAAGGGGAGTCATCGGAAGCCGGGGGCCATAGCTGACCTTGCTGACAAAAAGATGATCGCCGATCAGTAAAGTTTTCTCCATCGACCCTGTCGGAATTTTAAAATTCTGAAAGAAAAAGATGTTGATAAAACTCACGGCGACAACTGCAAAAATCAGTGCATCAATCCATTCGATGAACGCACTGTTTTTCCCTTCGCGTTTTTTCCAAAAGGTCCAGTTCACCTTTTTGGTGATGTACATATCAAAGATCACACCGAGGCCGATGAGAAACCAGTAATTGCCAAGCCAGATTACCCAGAGAACATAAAGAATTGCAGCTATCGCAAATTTGAAGTATTTGTTTTTCAGAATATTCATCATGTTATTTTATTGTTTTGTATCGTCAGGTTTGCTGTTGTTATATTTTTGTTCCCGCAAATGTAGCCATTATAGAGAAGAAACGTTTCGATACGGGTAATATTTCGGTGTGTATTAATCTTCCAGGCCCAGAAGGTCGTTCATCCCGAAGCAACCTTTTTTCCCCTGTATAAACTCGGCAGCCATAACAGCGCCCAGGGCAAATCCCCTGCGGCTTTTTGCAGAGTGAAACAACTCGAGGGTGTCTTCTTCCGACTCATAGATTACCCGGTGGATTCCGGGAATTTCCCCTTCCCGGATCGAGAAAATGGGTAACTGCGCCCTTTCCAAAGGGTGCCCGTTTATCCAGGAAGATTTCCGGCTGAGTTTACCTATGATATCTTCGGCCAGAGTGATGGCCGTTCCGCTCGGACTGTCTTTTTTGTGGATATGATGTGCCTCTCTGATATGTACATCATATTGGGCATAACGTTCCATCAGGGCTGCCAGTTTCCGGTTGAGGTAAAAAAAGATGTTGACGCCAATACTATAGTTGCTGGCATAGAAAAATGTGCCGTCGTGGTGTATGCAACTCCTTTTGATTTCCTCCATTTTATGTGTCCATCCGGTAGTTCCGGCAACAACCGGGATACCGGCTTCCAGGCAGAACAGGATATTGTCAGCTGCTGTTTCGGGTGTACTGAATTCGATGGCTGTATCTGCCTGATTCAGATTTTCCGGAGCAAGGTCTCCGGTATTATTTTCATCAATGGTTAGCACAACGGAATGGCCCCGCTCACGGGCAACTTTTTCAATTTCGTGCCCCATTTTTCCGTATCCGATAATAACAATTTTCATATTTTGGTTAATTAAAAATAAAAAAGGGAAGCTGTAAGCTTCCCCTGGTATCTGTTTGATCTGTTTAAGCTTTGCCGGTTTCCTTAACGACAGCTTCGAATGTTTTCGGATCATTCATGGCCAGGTCGGCAAGTACTTTGCGGCTCAGTCCGATACCTTTTTTATGGAGTTTACCCATAAATTCCGAATAAGACATATCGTACTGTCGTACACCTGCATTGATACGTTGTATCCATAATGCACGAAAGCTCCTCTTTTTGTTCTTACGGTCACGGTAGGCATAGGTCAGCCCTTTTTCAACGGCATTTTTGGCCACCGTGTACACATTCTTGCGGCGTCCCCAGTAACCTTTGGCCTGGGAAAGTACCTTTTTTCTTTTTTTGTGTGATGCTACACTGTTTACTGATCTTGGCATAATTTGTTGATTTTTGAATGGTCAGCGCCCGCAATGCGGATCTTTCAGCTGATTCACCCTGTTAAACATCGGTTACTTCATCGAAAGCAGTCGTTTTACATTATCCAGATCGGCTTTGTGTACCTCTCCATAATAGGTCAGGTTCCGCTTCCTTTTTTTAGCCTTCTTGGTCAGAATATGGCTTTTGTATGCGTGCTTTCTTCTGATTTTACCCGTGCCGGAGAGCGTAAATCTCTTTTTTGCTCCCGGATTCGTCTTCATCTTCGGCATGCTTGCTGTTTTTAAATGATTATTATTTGTTAAATTCCGGCTTCTTATTTCTTCGGCGCCAGCATCATGATCATCCTTTTGCCTTCAAGTTTGGGAAGCTGTTCTACTTTGGCGATCTCTTCAAGGTCCTGAGCCAGCTGCAATAATAGTATTTCTCCTTTTTCCTTGAACATGATCGACCGTCCCTTAAAAAATACGTATGCTTTTACCTTGGCCCCATCCTGTAGAAATCTTTCCGCATGTTTCAGTTTAAAATTGTAATCATGTTCATCGGTATTCGGGCCGAATCGCAGTTCCTTTACAACGATCCTGGCCGTTTTGGCTTTGATCTCCTTTTGTTTTTTCTTTTGCTGGTAAAGAAATTTACTGTAATCAATCACCTTGCATACAGGTGGATCGGCATTCGGTGAAATTTCTACGAGGTCAAGTTCAAGATCGTCGGCGATCTGTATTGCTTCCTGTAAAGAATAAACGCCCGGGTTATCAATGTTGTCACCAACAAGACGAACCGTTTTGGCCCTGATTTGTTCATTAATCCGATACCTGAGCTGCGGTTTGCCTTTGCGTTGTTGCCTTATGGTAAAGCCCTCCTTTCTTTTGATTCATATAATTTACGGGTCTGTTCTTCAACCTTTCCCGTAATTTTTTTTGCAAAATCTTCAAGCGTCATAGCCCCCTGGTCCCCTTCTCCCTGTTTTCTGACCGCTACTGTTCTGCCGTTCTCCTCTTTTTCACCCACAATCAGGAGGTAAGGAATCTTTTTCAACTCACTGTCCCTGATCTTCTTACCTATCTTCTCACTGCGGTTGTCAATCAGAGTGCGAATATCGGAATTATTTAGAAAATTAAAAACTTTTTTTGCATAATCTGTATATTTTTCGCTGATAGGCAGGACAATGGCCTGGTCAGGTGCCAGCCAGAGGGGGAATTTTCCGGCCGTGTGTTCGATAAGTACCGCTACAAATCTTTCCATGGATCCGAACGGTGCCCGGTGGATCATTACCGGCCGGTAGCGTTTGTCATCTGCTCCGATATACTCCAGTTCAAAACGTTCCGGCAGATTGTAATCCACCTGGATCGTCCCCAGTTGCCATTTTCTGCCCAGGGCATCCTTGACCATAAAGTCAAGTTTGGGTCCGTAGAAAGCCGCTTCACCTACCTCAATCACAGTATCCAGACCTTTTTCTTCGCACGCCTCAATGATGGCTTTCTCGGCTTTTTCCCAGTTTTCATCACTCCCGATATATTTTTCCTTGTCGTCAGGATTGCGTAAGGATATCTGTGTGGTGAAATCTTTGAAATCAAGGGCATTGAAGATCAGGAAAACGATATCGATCACTTTGATGAACTCCTCCTTAAGCTGGTCGGGGCGGCAGAAAATATGGGCATCATCCTGTGTAAACCCGCGCACACGCGTCAGTCCGTGCAATTCTCCGCTTTGTTCGTACCGGTATACCGTACCAAACTCGGCGTAACGAACGGGAAGATCTCTATATGAGTGGGGTTTTGACCGGTAAATTTCACAATGATGCGGACAATTCATCGGTTTCAGCAGAAATTCTTCCCCTTTTACAGGGGTTTTGATCGGCTGGAACGAATCCTTACCGTATTTTTCATAATGTCCCGAAGTAACATAAAGTTCTTTTTGTCCGATATGCGGAGTGATCACCGGTTCGTAACCGTAATCTTTCTGCACTATTTTCAGGAAATCTTCAAGTCTTGCCCTGAGTTGCGCCCCTTTGGGCAGCCACAACGGCAGACCCTGCCCGACGCGCTGGCTGAAGGTAAACAGCTCAAGCTCTTTCCCGATTTTCCGGTGGTCCCGTTTTTTTGCCTCTTCGAGTTTTACCAGGAAATCATCCAGCATACTTTTCTTCGGAAAGGTTATCCCGTAAATCCGGGTAAGCTGTTTCCGTGTAACGTCACCACGCCAGTAGGCGCCGGCAACGCTAAGCAGTTTTATGGCTTTTACGGGTTCCGTATTTGGCAAATGCGGTCCGCGGCACAGGTCGGTAAAATGTCCGTTTGAGTAAAAAGTGATCTCCCCGTCTTCCAACTCGCCGATCAGCTCGAGTTTGTACTCGTCACCTTTTTTTTCAAAATATTCAAGCGCTTCGGCTTTTGAAACAACTTTGCGCCGGTATTCTTCTTTCTGACGGGCAAGTTCCTGCATCTTCTGTTCAATCTTCGCGAGGTCGG
>JAADHC010000050.1 GCA_013152085.1 Chlorobiota bacterium | reverse complement strand
TTTTTGATCCGGCGGCAAGTTTGTTCAGGGCCAGGCTGTCAGAGAGGGTAGCTATACAGAATCCGGAAGCATGCTGACGGATCAGTTCTTCGAGTACATGGGTGGCATTTCCGCTGCGATCGCTGTGGTCGGCAATAACCACAGGTGTTTTTCCTTTGGCAGCGGCTGCAATGGCCTGCCGGACACCGTCGACGGTACCGGGCAATTTTTTACCGGCAAAAGTCTTGCGTACGCGCCAGATATAGTCATTCATATCATCGGCGATGGTATTGGCCAGCGTAGTATCATTATTGGTAACAACGTGGCACCGGCATCCGGCACATCGGCATAAGCAAAACCAAAAGCTACCGAAACAAAAACATCTTTCCTGCGACACTCCCAGCGACGGGCACGTTCCATAATCTCCATAGCAGGCGCCTCGCCGGTCCATTGAAAAACACTCGGTGTAATAACTCCCGGTTTGCGGGTAGCCATGACCGGCTTATAGGTTCCTTTGAGGGTACGGTAGAGAACCCATGCAGCCCTTTCACCCTGAAGGTAAGAATCATAATGCGGGTATCTCTTTACAATGAAAACCGCATCGGCCACATCCGATAATTCGTGATCTTCGTTTGCATGCAAATCAAGCGTGATAAAAATGGGAATATCGCCAACCACCGTTCTCAGGCGGCGAACGATCTCCGCTTCGGGTTTCAGGATGCCTTTCACAGCCATGGCACCGTGCAGGGAAAGATAGAGTGCGTCAAAAGGCCCTTGTTCCTGCAAATCTTTTTGCATTCCATGGGTATATTTATCAAAAGCCTCCCGTGTGATCCAGCTTCCGGATGACCCTCCCTGTGCTTCGCGGGGTGAATAAATACCTGTCAGGATAAAACCGCCGGTTTCACGGCAAAAGTCCACAAAACCCCGCATATAAGGACCGGCTGAAAGGACATCCTTCCCCTGCATCGGCGGGCCGTAATATTCCCATTCTTTTATCCCGGTTTCCCTGGGGCAGAATGTACAGGTTTCATGGGAAAAACGGATGACTCCTACACGCATTTTGTCTTTTTTTCCCTGGTCAGCCTGCTGACAGGAAGTAAAAAGAAACAACGGAAAAAGAAAAAAAAGTAAAATTTTGACAACTGTTTTCATTGTATTGAATAATAAAGGATTATAGATATAAGTTTAAAGTTATGCTTCAAGGATAAGACGGGTCAGATGGCCCATTTCTGATGTAGTGACTTTATTTCCGCGTTTGTCGGTATTCACCCGGTGTTCAATAACCATGTTATATTCCGGAATGATCAGGATGCAGTGTCCGCCGGAGCTGTGTACCGAAAAGATTCCTCCGGGAAGAGCAACACCCGGCAGCAGGACTGACTTTTTGAAATTAAGGATTGACATTATTTAACGGATTGGTTTACAGAGGTAATTGAAAATCTTCGAAGTTTGGAACACGTTTAGGCATATAAAACTAAGATTTTTTTTCGTTATGGTGAGGATTTTGCGATGGGAATTTCCTGCACTTCCCGCGTTATGAACATACTAACATCAAACTTTGATTAAAAGACACGAAGCAACAAAGTACAGTGCTCATTGAGTTAACCCGTCATAGCAAAAGATAAACATGTATATTTTATCCTAACTTTGCAGGACGAACTTTATGATCATGAAAGACGGAAAAAAATTACATCATACCATTCAAATCCGGGTCAGGTACGGCGAAACCGACAGGATGGGGGTGGTGCATCACAGCGCTTATGTTTTATATTTTGAGGAAGCCCGTACGGCCATGTTGCGTGATGAGGGTATTTCCTACAAAGAACTGGAAGACAGCGGAATCATCCTGCCGATATATGAAATTCATATACAGTATAAGCATCCTGCTTATTACGATGATATCCTTACCATCGAAACTACCCTTGAAGGGATTTCGGGTGTACGTATTGCCTTTTCATATAAAGTTACTGACGGCAGCGGAACGCTGCTGGCCACAGCACAAACCACATTGATTTTCACCGACAGTCAAAGATTCAAACCCGTACGCCCTCCGGAATCTGTATTACAACTGGTTTCGGATAGAATTTTCTGATAGTATTCGTAAAAATACGAACTACGTAGATAACTACGTAATTAATTATTTTGACAACCAGTTTCCGGACTCTCAAAACAATACCGGCGATGTGAAAAAAGCTAAAAAAATTCTCCCGTGTGTAATATTTCCGGTTGATCATCGTCTCCATCATGAAACGCAAGATATTCACAAAACATGAAACCTATGAAAAAGACAATTTTATTTTTAGCAATGATCATTTCAGGAATTGCCGCTTTTGGTCAGCGTACTGCTGCGGATGATCTGTTTGACAAGTATGCCGGGAAAGATGGTTATACCACGGTTTATATTTCAAAAGGACTGTTCAGGATGGTTTCACAACTGGATCCTGAAGACCAGGAGGCGCAGGCCCTGCTTAACGGCCTGGAATCGATCAGGATCCTTGCTTCGGAAGATAACGGAACCGGGATCAACTTTTTTAAGGAGATTGAAGGAAAACTGCCAAAAGGAAAATATGAAGAATTGATGGTGATCCGTGACGGGGAAGAACATGTAAAGTTTCTGGTCAACCAGGAGGGTGACATCATTCGCGAATTGCTGCTGATTGCCGGAGGTGAAGGAGACAATGCACTGATCATTATCCGTGGAAACCTTTCATTGAAAAGTATAGCCAGGCTGGCCGGTTCCCTGGATATTGATGCCGACGGGTTTGAATACCTCGAAGAACTGGAAAATATGTAAACGGGAAAAGGTGATTATGCGAAGTTTGAAACACCTGATATGCGAAGTGACCGGACCCGCCGTAAAAGAAATGGCGGGTTACCCTTCCTTTCATACGGAAACATAAAAAAGCGTACCTTTATCTTTTACCTGAAGAAACAGTTCCGCTGTGGAGACACGCCAGTTCAAAGAGATATTTATCCCGTTAAGCGGCAAATTGTTGCGTTTTGCGTTACGATTTACGGGGAGTGAAGAGGAAGCTGAAGATGTGGTACAGGAAACCCTGCTTAAACTCTGGAATATGAGAGAGAAGATGCCCGAAATAAAGAATAAGGAAGCGATGGCGATGACCATTACCCGGAATCTTTGCCTCGACAGGATCAGGACAAAACATACCGTTGGCGGCAGGGAGGATGTTATGGAGAATAATCATAAAACAACCGAATCGCCCGAGCAAATCCTGCATCGCAAAGAAGCCGTGAAGCAGGTGTATCTGATTATGCAGGAACTTCCAGAGAACCAGCGAACGGTCATGCACCTGCGGGATATCGAAGGATATGAATTTGAAGAGATATCAAGGGTAACCGGTATCACTATGAACAACATACGTGTGCTGCTTTCCCGCGCACGTAAGAAAGTAAAAGAACAATTGATCAAACAACACCAGTATGGAAATGAAAGACCTGCGCGAACGATTGAAGAGATTTTATAACGGACAATCTTCCCCGGAAGAAGAGCAGGAGCTGATCCGCTTTTTCTCAGGTGAGGATATTCCGGAAGAATTTGCTGCCGAGAAAGAACTTTTCCGGTATCTGGCATCTGCGAAATCTTCTGAAGTCCCTGACGGTTTTGAGAAGAAAATGGCGCGATATGTGGATACGCTGGCTGAAGGGAAAAGTACGTTCCGGCGTCTTATGCCTCTGTATGCCCGTATTGCGGGGATTGCTGCCGGTATTGCCCTGCTGGTGGTTGCCTATTTCGGATTTATACACAATCCTGTAAAGGATACATACTCCGATCCGGCACTTGCGTATGCCGAAACACAAAAAGCCCTGTTATATGTATCTCAAAATCTTAACCGTGGTACCCGCGAGATGAAAATGCTGGCTGCTGCAGACAAACCGGTACAGGAACTGCAGAAACTGCAGGAACTCTACAGGCCTGTCAAAGACCTGAAAAAACTCGACGGTTTAAACCGGGGGATGCAAACGTTACGGAATAACCCGGCGCTTAACCAAACCAGGGATATCATGACCAAATATCTGAATATAAATAACCAGAAATAAATGTACAGACCATGAAAACACGAATGTTTATTTTTTTAGCCGGAATGCTTTTGATTCCGGCAATTACACAGGCTCAGAAAGATCCGGTGGACCGGGTTTTTGAGAAATATGCCGGGAAAGAGGGTTATACAACCGTCTACATTACCAGCAAGATGTTCAGCCTTTTCTCCGAAGCCAATGTTAATGACCCGGAGTTCAACGACCTGGTCAATAGCCTGAAAAGTATCCGGATACTGGCATCGGATGATTCCGGTACGCTTGATCCGTCCGTGAATTTCTATGATGAGATCATGAAGGATCTCCCCGTGGATGAATACGAAGAACTGATGGTGGTTCAGGATAAAAATCAGAAACTGAAATTCCTGGTAAAGGAAAAAGACGGCCGTATTGCCGAATTACTGTTGGTTGTCGGTGGCGGGGGTGATAATGCCCTGATTGATATCCGCGGGAATATCGATCTGAAAAAAGTCGCTGAGATCTCTAAAATGATCAATGTCCAGGGATTGGATGAACTGGAAAAAATAGATGAAAAGAAAAAGTAATATGCAACGATATAAAATCCTATCCGCCATTACCATGTTTACCGGGTTGATAACCATTCTTCTATCCGGTTGTATGTCCGGTCCGGAACCCAGAGCGGATAAAGCTTTCCGGAAATATGAAGGTATGCCCGGTGTATATGCCTTCCGTATCCCGCCGGCTTTACTCGGACTGGCTGTGAATGAGGAAACCAGCACGGATGTAAAAGACTTTCTTTCATCAATGGAAACCATCAAGGTTATCCTCGTAAATAAAACCGAAACCCGGGGCCATGAGCTGGATAATTTTATCGATGATTTCAAAGAGATGCTTGATGCGGATGGCTTTGAAGACCTTATGATCGTGAATAATGCCGGCGACCAGGTGTGGATCAAAGTGCATCAAACCGGTGAGACTATTGACGAGGCAATGGTACTGATTACCGGAAATGAAGAATTTCTCGGTTTAAGCCTGGTAGGTGATATTGATCCCAAAACCCTGGGCAGGGTAGTGCATAAGATTTCAGCAGACGATTTTAATGTCAACATGTCCGGGAAAAATAAAACTTCCGAATAAATTCCATTTTCCGGTTTCGTTGGCTAAAAAAACCAGGCTATCCGGGCTTTCAGAAAGAACGGGGTTCCGGGAGTAAAATGCAGTTCGGATACCGGCCGGGTTTCAAAGGGAAGACGTGATTCGGTATCAAACTGGGCCTCGTTCCAGTCGGTATTAAACAGGTTTTCCACTAACAGGGCCAGTTCGTATGCCGGCTTCCGGTAGTGCAGGGTGGCATCGAAAACCGTATATCCGAGCGCTGTGACGGTATAATCCTCATTGGCGGGTCGCGGTGCCATATACCGGTAGCGCAGACTGCCTCCAAAGCCATTTTTCAGTTTTACCTGAATTCCACCGACACCTGAGAGAACGGGAGCAAGTGGAATGTAGTTTTGTCCCCGGGGTTCATCGACATATCTCGGAACAGCATAGTTCATATCCATATCGGCAATGAGCCACCGGTTCAACTGATATCTTACGGAGAGATCCATTCCGGTGCGCTGCGATCTCCCGGTGGCTTCTACCGTCCCTTCATCTCCGGAGAAGACAAACTCCTGGTCCATTAATGACCACCACAATGCCGACTGGATCATCAGATTGTCAACGGGTTTCCATATCGTTCCGAGGTCAACTCCGTACATCCTGGGGAGGATTTTATCTCCCGATTCGGCAATGACATCCCGGGCATCATTCGTATGAAAACCGACGCCGGTACGCAGGTAGGCCTGCCAGTTTCGTGTTAAGTTCTGCGTGATGCTCAACTTGGGACTGAACAGGTTTTTCGTGACCGATTGATGTTGATAGACCGGTGAAAGCTTATCAACATATTCAAACCGGAAGAAATCAAAACGTCCGCCAATATTTAGCATAAACCCGCCCTTCGACAGGTTTTCACTGACATACATGCCGGCATTCAGTTCATCGATATCCCCGAAATTGATAGTATCCAGTGTGGTGAGCCGTTTCCATGTGTGGGATAGTTCCTGATTCCGTACAGCATCGTAACGGTAGGTTCCTCCCGCGGTCATATTCCCTTTCCATGTCCCCAGATGATGTTCCTTATTGAACTTTACGGAGTAACCGTAAAGATTCCGTTTTTCCTTTTGTCTGATCTGGTCTCCGTGAACCGGATCGTGCAGGAAGAAAGTAAAATCGGAATAGAGCGTAAAATCGTAATCTGACATATAAAGAAGATTTTCCAGGCCGGCACCGTTACGGAAGGTCGTGTTCAGACGGATAAGCATATTTTTCCGTGCGGTCTCGCCACCTTCCGTATTGTCTATGGCCCCGAACCGTCTGATGAGTCCCTGTTCTACGGCACGTTCCGGAATCTGGCCCGAAGCATCCCAGGTGCTTTTGAATGTCGAAAGTTCGACGGTCAGCAGGTGATTGGGGTCGACATAATTAGAATATTTTCCAAAAAGGTTATATCTTTTGAATTGCTGGCTGCTTTCAAAGGGACCATCCGTAAGATAGAATTCTGATGCCAGGTAAGCATTCTGGTTGTGTGTTTTGCCGTAGTCCCCGAGAAGGTTGGTCATGGTTACCAGCCGTTTGGTGTTGAAATCCCCGATATCCAGTTGTATCCTGTTATGGTCAAGGCTCCGGAAGGTCTGGAAATCAACATAACCACCGGTAGCCAGGTTCCCGTGTGCAGCATCATAGGGCCCTTTACCGAAATCAATGTTTTTGATAAGTTCCGGGATCAGGAAGTGTAAATCGGCATATCCCTGTCCGTGGGCATGTGAAACCATGTTTACCGGTAAACCGTCAACCCCAATGGCGATATCCGTGCCATGATCCATATCAAAACCCCGAAGGAAAATCTGTTCGGCCTTCCCGCCTCCGGCATGCTGGGCAATAAACAATCCCGGAACAATACGCAGTTCGTCCTGTGAGGTATTTACCGGACGCATGTCAACATCGACGGTGGCAAGCGGTTTTAAAGGATTCATACGCAGCTTCGTGACACTGACCTGACTGATCCGTACCTCGGTGGGCTCCAGATCAATAACTATATACTCAGCAGGTTCATCGATAGTTACCAACTTACTCTTATACCCGACATAGGAAACAAGCAACGTATGGATCACCGAATCGGAACGAAGGGTGAAGTTTCCCGCCTGGTCGGTTGTTGTTCCGGTTACTGATCCTTTCACCGTTACTGTTGCTCCCGGCAACGGACTCCCTGTCACCGAGTCAATGACCTTACCCCGGATCAGGGTATGTGCTGAAACAGCAAAGGG
>JAADHC010000013.1 GCA_013152085.1 Chlorobiota bacterium | reverse complement strand
ATTTTTTTATAAAATTCCTGAGCCTTTTCTGCGAGAGATTCTTCAGCTTACGCTCAAGTTCCATGGCTTCTTTCCTGGTTCTCTTTTCTACCGAACAAACCAATTTCCATGGAACACCCGGTTTTGTTGCTAATTCCCAACCACTATTATGACGATGTACTCTTTTTTGAAGATCATCTGTTTGTCCAATATAGAATCTGCTCAATTTATCAGACCATAATATGTATACTGAGAACAAAGTATTTTTTGTTTGAGCGGGAAACGGGGATTGAACCCGCGACCCTCAGCTTGGGAAGCTGATGCTCTACCACTGAGCTACTCCCGCTTGTTTATTGCAAAAAAAAGAACCTGATAAATAACGCCAAAGAACAAGTGTTTAACCAAATTTAGAGCCACCTACGGGATTTGAACCCGTGACCTGTTGTTTACGAAACAACCGCTCTGACCAACTGAGCTAAAGTGGCTTTTTATCGGGATGCTACCAACTGAGCTAAGGAGGCAACATGTAAAAAGCAGTGCAAAATTAACCTAAAAATAAATAAAACAAAGCCTGCTTTTTAATTTGCTGTTTCTTCAAGTTTTTCCAGGCGGTGCAGCAAAGGCGGATGTGAATAATGTACAAAGACATAGGCCGGATGCGGAGTGAGGTTGCTGAGGTGTTTTACTGATAACTTTTTTAACCCGGAAGCAAGCTGCTGATGATAACCTAATGCTGCAGCATAACGATCCGCTACGAATTCATTCTTCCTGGATATTACATTCATCCCTACCCCGAGAAGGGTAGATACCGGAGAAAAAATCAGTGCAAAAGCGACCAGGCCTGTATGGAAAGACGGTTGATCAACACCCAGCGCCTGTGACAGTGCCGGATTGTCAATAAACAATGATAAAATATAAAGTGTGAGTCCGGTCTGAACCACGGAAAGTGCCATGCCCTGCAAAGTGTGACGCTTTTTATAGTGTCCGGTCTCATGGGCAAGGACAGCGACAATCTCATCCGGCTCCAGATCGTTAATCAGCGTATCGTAAAGAACGATACGTTTTTTGGGACCCAGGCCGGAGAAATAGGCATTGGCCTTCGTGGAACGTTTTGATCCGTCAATGACAAAAATATTGTCCAGTGTATATCCCGCCTTTCTGCAAAGTTCATGGATCTTATCTTTCAGCTCTCCGTCCTCCAGCGGGGTTTGTTTATTGAAAAGAGGAACAATCAGGTTGGAATAGAACATAGTAAAGAAAACCATAAACACCATGGTAATACCCCAGGCGTAAAACCAGAAGTTTTTACCCGTCCATTGGTAGAACAGTATGATCAGTGTAAGCAATCCACCACCTATAACCGCACCCAGAATCCATGATTTGATCTTATCTGTCAGATAGATCTTCCAGGTTGTTTTATTAAAACCGAATTTTTCTTCAATGCTGAAAGTATGGTAAAGTGAAAACGGGGTTTGCAGGATATCAAACCCGAGTGCCAGTATCCCAAAGAAGATAAGTGCTGCTATGATCTCGGAACGACCCTCACCCACAGCGATCTTGTCCACTACGGCAAAACCTCCGGCGAATAGCATTGCAAGCATTACTGCCAGGGAAAAAGTAGCAGTAATCCATCCGAACTTCAGGTTTGACAGAAAATATTGTTGCGATTTTGCATATTTACCGGCATCATACAAACCGGCAACCTGTGGAGGTATTTCTTTACGCCACGAACGTGTATTTAGCCAATCAAGGATAAATTCCGTGATAAAATCAAACAGAAGAATAGCAACGATAATGAAAAAAAATATATTATACATAGCACCGGTTTTTGCAGGCAGCAAAATTAATGATTTTGTTCATCCGGCACACTGGTCGTATGCATTATCTTCTGCAGGTCTTTTTGTCGCTGCCGGATAACCTGAAGGTATTTAAGGGTTGTTTTGTGTGGCCGGAGTATAAATGATTTTTTAAGCCATGATTCGGCAATATCCAGGTGATCATTGATTTCTGCTGCCAAAGCCATATTAAAAGCAGCACGGGCAGCAAGGGATTTTCTTTTGGATGCGGCAAGCTCATTCCAGATAGCAGCAGCATCCATCCATTGATTCTTACCGGCTTTCTTTTCGGCTTCCACCATTTTTTTATTGGTCAGGTGGATGTAGTAGACACGGTTCACATCCAACCAAACCGGATAAAGTTTGTATGCAGTATTCACTCCTCCCTGATACACCAGGTCACGAATATTTTCACTGATATCAGGAAGGTTCGCTACGGCTTCACTATAGTTCACACCGATGCCCTGGAGAATAAGGGTATCTTTTGAAATCAAGTGATAAAAACCTGTATCTTTTCGATAAATATTCCAATATGTCTGTAATGTAAGATATAGGAAAACGCCTACAAGATTCGTCCCCGGTTCTCCCTCCAGCGAATAGATACCCTGGCCGCGTTCCAGTGAGTCCCATAAAACAATGTGACTAAGCTGAATGGAAACCGGAGTATCATGTTTTTTTGTTTTAACTTTCTGCATGGATTCGTCATACCCCCGATTTACGGGACTTATGGGCAATGAATCGAATATAATGTTTCTTACCCACGGCGATGTTGAAGCCACATCCGCAAAACCATATATTGCTTTCCAGCTCAATTGGTTGTACATCGGAGCCGGAACCCGCAGATCATGATAATGGATGGTATCCTCAAGCTGACCGTCGCTATACATACTGTTTATTAACAAAAGGTTATGGTTATCGGCGAACAACATCGTATCCGGAGATTGTAATACTTGTATGGTAATATTCTTGGGAGCATAACATGAAGAGAGAAATCCAGCTATAAAAACAGCTAGCATTGGAGCAGGCCGCAGGAATTTTTTTTTAACCAAACCTTTCAAAGTGCTTCTCTTTTCATTTTCCATTCATTGATGATCATGTCCCGATAATGAGTTATTTCCGGGTTATGGTGCAAATTTGCGGCCATGGCAAGCATGGACAGTGCTTCTTCGGGCCGGCCTTTCATTTCAGCCACCAGAGCCAGATTATACCATAGTTTTGCCTGGGTTGCAGGTTTTGCTTCGTGCAGCAGTTTTTTCCATAATTTTACGGCATCTTCCCAGTTCCTGAACTTTACCAACGTTGTAGCTTCCCTGAATTCATCAGATCCCCCGCCGAAATAATACCGGACCACCGTTTTGTAAGAAGGCAAAACAAGCCGGGCAAAATGTTCTCCTGTAACATAACCGGCACGTTCAGCAAAGGATTCTATTGACGGTAGTTTTTTTTCAACTATTTTACGTGTTTGTCCGTCAACTTCGTAAACAATAGAGTCATTTGTCCATTTTTCAAGGAGGATCCGTTGTCCGGCCGGATCATAAATCCGCCATCCGGCCCTGACCGCCATTGTAAAATCAGCTTTTTGCATAATCTGATATTGCACATTATACAACAGGGTTTTGGACCATACCTTATTTTTATTTTCACTAACCCTTCGGCGGTATTCAGAATATTGAATGTCTGTCTGATATCCTATCGTCTCTAACGTAACCAGAATATCCGATGCTTTTTCGTTACAAAATTTTTTTACAACATCCCATGACAATGGTGGCGGGAATGTATCAACAGGCAGGTTAATGGTATCCAGCCATCTAATATTTCCCGAAAGAAAAAAGCGATCAGCATCCGCCAAATGGTTAAGAAATCCGAAGACCGCCCGCTCTCCGGCAAGTATGTGGACACCCTGTTCCATTTTTCCACCCAGTTTCGTACGGTCGTTTAAAAGATAATCCCGCTCATTTGCAGATACCCTGTGCAAAATGGTTATGGTATCAATATTGTCGGGAAATTCTATTTGAGGAGGTTGAAAGAGGTCAACCACGATCTCACGTTGTGAAATACAGGAAGAAGCTACTCCTGTTAGAATAACGAGTAACACCCAAACAGTTTTATACCCTTTTTTTTCACCCATGATTAATCTCCGAAAATAATAAAAAAAAACGGCAGTCACAGATGATAAATAACGGGTTTAAGGAACTCCGGTAAAATCTGAAGATAATGATCAGGTATTCATTCCACCACAGACATGTATTACCTGCCCGCTTACATACGAAGAGAGATTAGATGCAAGGAAAAGAGATGTATTCGCAACATCATCGGGAGTGCCTGCCCTGCGTAGCGGAATCTGTTTGGTCCATTCGACACGTACATCTTCAGGTAATTTCCGGGTCATTTCGGTATCGATGAAACCCGGGGCGATGGCATTACAGCGAATACCCCGTGATCCCACTTCACGAGCCACCGATTTGGTAAAACCAATAATACCGGCTTTTGAGGCTGCATAATTTGCCTGTCCGGCATTTCCGCTTACACCGACAACCGAACTCATGTTGATTATGGAACCGCTACGTTGTTTCAGCATGACCGGTTGAACGATTTTCGTAAAATTGAAAACAGATTTCAGGTTTACTTTAATTACCATATCCCACTGCTCTTCCGTCATACGCATCAGCAATGTGTCACGTGTGATCCCTGCATTATTGACCAGGATATCTATTTTACCAAAATCATTGAGGATCTCTCCTACTACTTTTTCGGTATCGGTAAAATCGCTGGCATCAGAAGCATAGGCTTTCCCTTTTACACCGAAAGCCTTGATTCCGGCTTCTGTTTCTCTGGCATGATCGTCTATGGCGAGGTCGGTAAATGCCACATCAGCACCAGCTTCGGCAAATTTAAATGCAATAGATTGTCCAATACCACGGGCAGCACCGGTTATCAGTGCGGTTTTTCCTTCGAGTAATTTCATAATATTCGGTTTAACATTTTAAAACTGGCCGAAAATTAATAAAACTATTTTGATATCCTGCGGTAAACTTTCCCGTTGCTGACAACATAGTTCATAAAATACCAATACAATCCGATTCACGGAGGGCATACAATCCGGAAGAAATCTGTGTCATGAACGCAGTTCCCTTACTATTCTGTTCATCGTGTCCCCGGCTTTTCCCCGCAGATATATATCTGTAATATCATAAGTGTATGCCGATGGCTGAGGATTGATTTCGATGATTACTGCGTCGTGGTTTCTGGCCATGCGGGGAATCATGGCTGCCGGCATAACTTCCCCTGTGGTTCCGATCAGCAGAAAGACTTCTGCCTGATAAGCTTCTTCTTCGGATTTACGTGCAGCCAGAGGTGGTATTCCTTCGCCAAAAAATATAAAATCGGGTTTGAGAACAGCCTGGTCCTCGGGGCATCGTGGTGGCAAATCTTCCAGGCTGATTTTATCGACACTCCATTTCTTCCCGCACTTTGGACAAACCAGTCTTTTGGAGTTCCCATGGTATTCATAAACGGTTTTGCTTCCGGCTTCCTGATGAAGATTGTCAATGTTCTGGGTAATTACTGCAGATAACAAACCGGCCTTTTCCATATCAGCCAGGGCAAAATGTGCCGGATTGGGTTTTGCTTTTCCGAAAAAATCGTAAAATATTTCACGGATTACTTTCCAGGCCTCCGCCGGGTGATTATAAAAATAGTCGATATCGAGCACACGGGGATCATATTTACTCCACAGACCTTCAGGCCCTCTGAAAGGCGGGATTCCACTTTCCACGGATATTCCGGCCCCGGTAAATGCGGTAGTATGTTTTGACTTACGTAAGGTCTCCACTGCCTCTGAGAAGGCATCCATGATCATTTATTTACAGGCCGGCAGTAAAGAGTTGCCGGTCAATCTTTTTTCAGGGCGCGGGCCATGGTTTCTCCGATATGGGCAGGAGATTCAACGACATGGATCCCACATTCACGCATAATGGCCATTTTGGCCGCTGCGGTATCTGCTTTTCCACCGATAATGGCACCGGCATGTCCCATTCTGCGTCCTTTGGGAGCTGTCTGACCGGCAATAAATCCAACCACAGGTTTGCTTCCATAGTCCCGGATCCATTCTGCAGCATCGGCTTCCATATTTCCACCAATCTCCCCGATCATGATAATCCCTTCGGTTTCCGGATCATTCATAAACATCTTAACAGCATCGAGTGTAGAAGTACCGATGATAGGATCTCCGCCAATACCGATGGCGGTTGTCTGTCCCAGACCGGCTTTGGTTACCTGGTCAACAGCTTCGTAGGTTAATGTACCGGAGCGTGAAACAATCCCGACAGACCCTTTACGGAAAATGAATCCCGGCATAATCCCGACTTTTGCTTCATCTGCCGTAATAATTCCGGGACAATTGGGGCCGATAAGCCTGGAGCTATGACCGGTGAGATATTCCTTAACTTTTACCATATCCTGGGTAGGAATACCCTCGGTAATGGTTACAATAACTTTAATGCCTGCATCGACAGCTTCCATAATGGCATCGGCGGCAAATGGCGGTGGAACAAAGATGACGGATACATCGGTACCGGTCTGTTCTACGGCTTCATTGACGGTATTGAAAACAGGCCTGTCAAGATGTGTCTGCCCGCCTTTGCCGGGCGTAACACCCCCAACTACATTCGTACCGTATTCAATCATCTGTCCGGCATGAAATGATCCTTCACTGCCGGTAAATCCCTGTACAATAACCTTCGAATCCTTGTTGACCAGTACACTCATTGTTTTATGGTTTTTCAGAAGGGTCAAAAGTAGGATATTCAGGCGAGTTTTCAAAGTGCTCTTTTATCTGCAATTACTGTTTTTGAGCAGATAACCTGTGCTTATCCCGGATTGTCATGATACAACACAGGAGTTTGTATATTTGCAAAGTGAACCCTACCATCGATTTCCGGGATACCATATGTGCCGTTTCCACCCCACCCGGCCTTGGAGCGATTGCCATGGTACGCCTGTCAGGTGATCGGGCTATTGATATTGCAGACAGCCTGATCCGTTTCCCGGGAAAGGGAAAACCGCTGAAAACACTATCGCCGAATGTTCTGCGATTTGCATATCTGTCAGATAACATGGGGCTCATCGACGATGTGATGGTCTCTGTGTATCATGCCCCTCACTCCTATACGGGCGAAGATGTTGTTGAGATAACCTGTCATGGATCCGCATATATTCAGCAGCGTATCATGCTTGCATTGATCCATGCAGGCGCCAGAACGGCTGCTCCCGGTGAGTTTACACAACGTGCTTTTCTGCATGGGAAAATGGATCTGGCACAGGCCGAAGCTGTCGGAGATCTGATTGCTGCCGAAAATGCGGCAGCGCACCGTCTGGCTCTTACACAGATGCGGGGGCAGGTATCTGAGAAAATCAAAACACTGCGGTCGGAACTAGTGGATATGGCTTCCCTCATAGAGCTGGAACTTGATTTCAGCGAGGAAGATGTTGAATTCGCCGACAGGAACTCATTGATGGATCTCGCCGGAGAAATCCTGCATACACTGGAATCACTGACCGGTTCGTTCCGGCAGGGAAATGTCATGAAGAACGGTATTCCCGTTGCCATCATCGGTGAGCCCAATGTCGGAAAATCAACCCTTCTGAATGCGCTGTTGCAGGAAGACAGGGCTATCGTCTCGGAAATCCCCGGAACCACACGTGATTTTATCGAAGATACCATTACCATCAGCGGGTTTATGTTCCGGTTTATCGATACGGCCGGATTGAGAGCTTCGAAAGACAAGGTCGAAAAAATCGGAATTGACCGTACTTACCGGAAGATTAAAGAAGCATCATTGATCTTACTGGTTACAGACATCAATTCGAATCCGGAGTCGGTACAAACCAGGGTAAATGAGATACAATCTCTGCTTAAGGATGATGAACAGCATCTTGTCGTGGTTGTCAATAAGACCGATAAACTCACGGGTAGTCGGAAAGATGAAACCGGGCGTCGCTGGCATGAAACGTTTGATCATGTCATTCTTATTTCTGCTCTCCGGGAAAAAAATCTTGAAGAACTCAGGGAACGACTGGTTAAAATACCGGCTCTTAAACAGCCCGGCGACCAGGAAATCATCATTAGCAATATGCGGCACTACGAAGCATTAAGCCATGCCGCTGAAGCCATCAGAAGAACAATCAACGGACTTAATGAGGGATTGAGTAATGACCTGGTGGCTCAGGACCTGCGTGAAGCAATTCACTTTATAGGTGAGATCACCGGGGAGATTACCACGGATGATATCCTGGGGAATATTTTTTCAAAATTTTGCATCGGGAAGTAACTGAGACCGACGATTCACAAGCCGTAGGTGCAGTGAATCGTCTGGTTCGAAGTTATCCTGACAGCAAAGCTCGTCAGGGTCACCGAGACTCAAATTTTGCATAAGCAAAATTTGCAAGTCGAACTCATCCTGACAGCAAAGCTCGTCAGGATAACCGAGACTCAATTTTTGCATCAGCAGAATTTGCAAGTCGAACTCATCCTGACAGCGAAGCCCGTCAGGATAACCGAGACTCAATTTTTGCATAAGCAAAATTTGCAAGTCAAACTCATCCTGACAGCGAAGCCCGTCAGGGTCACCGAGACTCAAATTTTGCAATGTAAAAGTTGTAACCGGTTTAATATATACCCGATCTGATATAAAAAGACATTTTTTATTTTTATACCCTAAAAGGTATAATAAGGCCAAGTCTTTTTTGATGATATAGGCTTTGGTACCATCGAAAAACTGAAACAGGCTTTCTTTTAGTTATAATCCTGTTCTATTTCAGCAATAATATCCAGCAGTTCCGAGATTTTTTCGTCGATCGCAGCAGATGTTTCGCGGTCAAGTTTTCCATACCCTTTCAACCTTTTCGTCCGCGAATCATTAATGATAGTCCAAAGCCAGGCAATATCGGACCTGAATACCTGGTCTTCAGGATAGGCAGACGGTTTAAGATCAAGTCCGGAGAAAAACCGCCTGTTTGCTTCGAGCAGTTTTTCCAGCAGCCTGATCTTTTCTTTTCGCTCTTCGGCTGAAAATGTTTTTTGGACGGATACTATATGGCCTGTTTTCTGCCTTTGGAGTATATCCAGAAGGTCTGATCCTTTCCGCTCAATCAGTTCGGCGAGTGAGGAAAGCACTCTTTTATAGTTATCAGGAAGTGATACGGACATATGGAAATCAGGCTCTTTATTTCTTCCTGATCTTCACGGCGGTACCATATGCAAGAAGTTCTGAAGCACCGGACATAACGGCCGAGGTAGTAAACCGCAGACAAACAACGGCCTCCGCTCCCATTTCTTTGGCATTGGCTGCCAGCCTGTCGAGGGCCTGTTCGCGTGATTCGGCCAGCATTTTGGTATATTCGGTAATTTCCCCGCCAACGAGGTTCCGCAATCCGGCCATAATATCTTTACCTACATGTCGGGCGCGGATGGTATTTCCCTTTACCAGGCCCAGCGTTTCGGTAATCTCATAATCGGAAAATTCATCTTGAGTAGTAATCAGCATAATGGTAACTTTTATTGATCAACATTTTTTGAGTAATAATCATCTTCTTTGTTTTCCAGCCGCTCTTTAACCACCTGGGCAAAGAGCAAACCAAGGCCAGCCAGTATAACAAAACCAACAATGCCATATGGCCATGCTGCAACCATACCGACAAGAATTACGATCAACCAGGCTGCAGCCACAATAGCTAATAATATATATCCGACTTTTTCCATATTTTACAGCGAATTTATTTTAAACGAATTTCCATGCAAGTTATTATTTTTTTTGTCTTCTCTTTCGTTTTACCAAAGGTTTGTATTTGTCACTGAGTTTAAAATAGGTGTACCTCCCGGCATCCTTTCCGGCTTTAAAAAATTCATCATCCGATACCTGGTAGGTACTTTGTTCGCCTGCAATGCGTGAGAAATAGATATCAAACTCCTTCCCCGCTCCTTCATGCATTCTCACATGTACCAGATTTTCATCAATATCCGAAGTAAGGGTTTTTTGGCACATCGGACAGAAAAACGCAACAGCCTCACCCTTTGCCAGGTTAAATTCTTTATGTTTGTCGCTTGTGTAATTTCCGATTTGCGGACTCAGCAGGATAAGCCCTTTTTTCTTATTCGATTTATTTACTGAGAAAATAATATGTCCGGCGACATTCAGATAGCCGCCACAATGGGGACACATAAAATCTCTTTCCATTTTTATTCAGGAATGATTCAGTTCTTAAAATTAATATAGTTTGGTATGAATTCCTAATTTCTAAAATAAAAGTTTTATTCAATCAATTACTGAGACGAATCCGTTCGGTGCAATCCTATCGTAGTGTGACCCGGATAAATTTTAACATTTTTTAAATATTATTAACGTCACCGGAATGACTTTTTCTTAATTTTGTGAAGAACTTTGAATGTTCATTATGTAATCTGATCGAAACTAATTTTTATCCAAAATGATACATAAAGAATATGTGAACCGGATTGTGGACCTTACGGATCCATCAAAGAACATCATTTACAACATGACGCTGGAGGAAGCGAAAGCACTTGTCAAGTCAGGTGACCCTGAGGCTGTACGCAAGATTGACGGACAGTTTGCTTTGTTTACCGTAGAGGGAAAAACCATACGAATGGCCAGATCAATCGGCAGACCGCTGCGTTTTTTTATTGCAAAATTAAAAGACGGACCCTGTCTGGTTCTTGCCGAACGAATTGATACGATTTACAATTATCTGAAACAGGAAGGACTGGACGACCAGTTTCATCCTTCCTATACGAGAATGGCTCCGGCACACTATATCACGACGATTGAGTTACTGGGTTGTCCCGATCCGAGTCCGGTATTTAACCGTTTTTTTACACCTGAGCGAAATAAGTTCAAAAATAATGATATGGAGCAGATAGGCCAACTTTATATTGGTACCGTATATGAAGAAATTAAGAAGTGGCTGAAATTTAAAGCAAAAGAGGGACCGATAGGCGTTACTTTTTCTGCTGGTATTGACAGCGGTTCGATATTTTTATTGACCTACCATGCCTTGCTGGAACTGGACGAGAACCCTTCAAGGTTAAAGGCATTTACACTTACCGTCGACGGGAAAGGGGAAGATATTAAACAGTCCAGGGCATTTTTAAAAGCTTTGAACCTGGAACTTTTTCTTGAGCCGATTGAGGTTAGATCATCAGAAATAAACTGGAAGAAAGCCATTAAGGTTGTCGAGGATTATAAGCCACTTGACATCCAGGATGCTACCATGAACTTAGCCATTCTTGAAGGTATTCGTTCACGTTATCCCGATTGGAAATATATTATTGACGGAGATGGCGGGGATGAAAATATGAAGGATTATCCGATTGAAGAAAATCCCGAACTGACAATTCGCAGTGTTCTGAATAATCCACTGTTATATCACGAAGGCTGGGGTGTTGGAAAATGGAAACACTCATTAACCTATTCCGGCGGGTTAAGCAGGGGATACATGCGTACCTATGCCCCATCCGACCTGTTGGGTTTTGAAGCCTTTAGTCCCTATACCCTGGAAAATGTTATTGAAATCTCCGAAGGCATTCCTTTTATTGATCTCACAGATTGGGATCATGAAAAGTTATATGAACTCAAAGGCAAAGTAGTGGCTGGCGGTGTTAAAGCTGTCACGGGTATGGATATGCCGGTATATGAAAAAAGACGTTTTCAGCATGGCGTAGTTGGCCGGAATTCTTTTGACAAACTATTCCCTGAAAAAGAAACCGATTACCGACTGGAATTTCTGTCCATGTATGAGTAAATTCCCGGATTTTAAAATTGATAATCAATGGGTAACCTCCCGACGGGGGAAGAAGAATCCGGTGAACCCTTTCATACCCTATGATTTCTTTATGGAAAAAGAACGGACAGGGCCAGGCGTTATCGGGGATGTTACCACCATTTTCTTGACCAACCGGGAATGTCCTTTCCGCTGCCTGATGTGTGATCTCTGGAAAAACACTACCGATAAGCCCGTACCGGAAGGTGCTATTCCCCGTCAGATTGAATATGCCCTGTCCAGGCTTCCTGAAACAAAACATCTGAAACTATACAACAGCGGCAGTTTTTTTGACACCCGGGCTGTTCCAAAAACGGATTATGAAAAAATCGCTTCACTTATCGATCATTTTGAAACTGTAATCGTTGAAAGTCATCCCCAATTTATAAATCGAAATACCCTTTATTTTAACGAACTGATCAAACCGGCATTACATGTAGCCATCGGCCTGGAAACCGTTCATCCGGCAGTGCTTCCCAGACTTAATAAAAGGATGACCCTGACCGGTTTTGAACAGGCTGTCAGATTTCTTACATCCAACGGAATGGAAACCCGTACTTTTATCCTTCTGCGCCCGCCGTTTCTGTCTGAAGAAGAGGGCATGCTTTGGGCAAAAAAATCTATTGACTATGCTTTTAAGATAGGCGTTGGAACATGCACGGTAATTCCCGTACGTTCGGGCAATGGAGCCATGGATACATTAGCGGAAAACAGCTATTTTACTCCTCCGGATATCAAATCGCTGGAAAATGTCATCGAATATGGTATCGGATTAAATAAAGGAACCGTTTTTGCTGACCTATGGAATATTGAGAACTTTAATTCGTGCAAGAAGTGCCTGGAAAAGAGAAAAGAAAGGCTGAGCCTGATGAATTTTTACCAAAAGATCTATCCTCAGGTTACATGTCTATGTTAACATTATGAACTTTTATTCACTCCAAAGCCATGCTGAAAAATCGCCTGAAAAATCCATATACATATTTAAATATGTATATGTTTAATCTTTTAAAGTTCAGGTTCTTAATTATTACAATGTTACAAATGTCACAGATAATAATAACATTTTCCCCTAAAAAAATCCTGAAATGCTTAATAACACTACAAAAAAAAAGTACTACGAACCTATAAATTTTATATTTTTGTTCACATTTATTTTTATAACATTTATATAGCTATAAAGATGATAGAAAAATTAAAGTCGGTTTTTTCGTTACCCGGATTCCGTTTAATTCTGATAATCCTGGTACCTATACTTATTTTAGGTGCATGCCAGCCAAAAAATAAAACTACCACATCAACAGAAAAAGCAAAAGAATCCGTTCTTCCGCCGCCAAATGGTGATTATTTCCAGGACATTACCAAGTATTCGGGAATAGATTTTATCCGTACGATCGGTGATGAGCATTTAAGCAATCTCGTTGAATCCGATGGAGGCGGTGCTGCGTTTCTGGATTATGATCAGGACGGTTATCTTGATATTTATGTAAGCAACGGAAATTATAATAAGACACTTAGCCGTAATCAGGAACATCCTGCTAAGAAAGATTCGGAAAATCACCTTTTCAGGAATATTCATAACGGGACTTTTCAGGATGTTACCCAAAAAGCAAAGGTTGGCGACCGGGGTTATGGCATGGGTGTTACTGTCGGGGACTTTGACAATAACGGTTATCCGGATATTTATGTAAGTAATTACGGGCCGAATGTCCTGTATAAGAATAATGGCAACGGGACCTATACGGATGTAACCAAACGGGCAGGTGTAGCCGGGAATGACTGTAGCGTGGGTGCTGTCTGGCTGGATTATGACAACGATGGGTACCTCGACCTGTATGTAGGCAACTATATTAAATTTGATCCGAAATATAATTATTACTACGCTCCCGACGGGTTTCCGGGTCCAATGGCCTATGACGGAACACCTGATATACTTTACCACAACCGTGGGGACGGAACTTTTGAAGATGTAACGAAAGCCATGCATGTTTATAATAAAGACGGCAGGGCTATGGGCGTTGGTGCTGCCGATTATGACAATGACGGATATGTCGACATATTCGTTTCCAACGACCACATGATTAATTACCTGTATCATAATAACCAGGGAAAGATATTTGATGAAAGAGGTACGGCCTCCGGTGTCGGATTTAATCAGGTTGGTGAGGCAACCATCAGTATGTCTGTTGATTTTGCAGATTATAATAATGATGGATTAATGGATCTTTTTGTTTCAGATAATGCTTATTGTTCACTGCACAGGAATGAAGGGAACGGTGTTTTTAGTGAGATGTCCTATAAGGCAGGAATTGCTGTCGCTTGCGGACAATTTGTAGGATGGGCATCATCGTTCCTGGATTATGATAATGACGGTGACCTTGATTTATTTAAAGTGAATGGTGAACTGAAACATTTGTACGGACAGGAAGATCAGCTTTTTGAAAACGAAGGAAACGGCAAGTTCATAGATGTCTCCACGCAACGAGGAGCATATTTCGAGGATGAACATGTCGGCCGGGGTGCCTGCTTTGGCGATTATGACAATGATGGTGATATTGATGCCTACATTGTAAATCTGGAAGAACCCGGTGTACTGTTACGTAACAATAAAGGAAATCAAAACAACTGGATCACCCTGAGTCTTATCGGTGAAACCAGCAACAGGGATGGTGTCGGCGCCAGAATCTCCATTAATTCGGAAGGGAAGAAACAATATGCGCAAAAGAAAAGCTCAAGCGGGTATCTGTCTACAAACGATCCCAGGGTGCATTTCGGGCTTGGTAAGAATAATATAGTTGATACCATTGAAGTGATCTGGCCCTCAGGTATCGTTCAAAAATTGGAAAATATAAAAGCAAATCAAGTTCTTACCATTAAGGAATCTGAAGCAAAAACTCCATGAATCTTAGAAAAGCATTCTTATTGGCCGGGTACATCTTTGCCCTGGGACTAACCGGTGTTTATCTGGTTTCCTGCAAAAATCATTCTATGAAAGGGATGTTGATTTTTACCCGGATACCTGTCGATCGTTTCAACCCGGATGGCGACGGATTGTCCCATGACTTTCCGGGGTCTGGTCTTATGGCCGTAAAACCGGGTGAAGCTGGCGGACCGGAAATCAATTTAACCCCCGGTTTTTATTCAGCCTGTTCTCCTCAAATTTCGTATGATGCCACTCATTTGCTTTTTGCAGGGCAGAAAAACGAACAGGATCCCTGGCAGGTTTGGGAAATGGATTTAAAACATAAAACCAGTAAGCAAATTACGGATTTTAAGGAATCCTGTTTCGGGCCGGCTTACCTGCCGGGAGGACGTCTGGTTTTCAGCAGGGAAATGCCTGATACCGGTACCGGGACGACACATACGTTGTTTACGATGAACCTGGACGGTTCAAATCTTCAACAGATCACTTTTCATCCTGATGATGATTATGTTTCAACTATTCTCCGTGACGGCCGGATATTGATGCTTAGTAAGCAGATCTTCCCGGAACAGGGAGAGATAAAATACCTGGCCATGAGGCCCAACGGGACAAAAGCACAATTATTTTACCAGGGGGAAAAAGGCACTGTACCCGGATTCCGGGTATATGAAACGGCAGATGAACATATTTACTTTATTGAACGGAAAACAGGAAAAAATAAAAAAAGAGATATCATTTCTATACGCTATAACAGACCCCTGCATTCCAGGGTAAATTATACGGCTGAAATTTCCGGTAACTTTTATACCGTTTTACCTTTACCATCGGGAGATATGTTTGTATCCTATCGACCGTCAGATAACCAGGCAATCGCCCTGTATCATTTTTCCGGGGAAAAGAAATCAATAGGTGAACGTTTGTTTGGTGATTCAAAATACCATATTCTTGATCCTGTACTGGTTGAACCCTACAACAGGCCCAGGAAACTTCCGGATGAACTGAACCTGACATATCCCACAGGTTTGATTGTTTGCCAGAATGTCAATATTACTTCCTTGCCTGATACAGCCTCATCGTCAACTGCAAAAACGACTAAAATTGAAGTGTTGGGTCTGGATAAAAGCCTTGGAATCGTCCCAGTAGAAGATGATGGTTCGTTTTATCTGAAAGTAACGGCAGATCTCCCTTTTCGTATCCGGGCGCTGGACGACCATGACCGGGTTTTGTACGGACCCTCAGACTGGATATGGGTTCGTCCTTTTGAACGACGCGGATGCGTAGGGTGTCATGAGGATCCCGAACTGGTTCCTGAAAATGTCGTTCCATTGGCCATTAAAACCTGGCCGGTTCTCATACCGGTGGATACTACTCAATCTCTGAAAAATGTTCAGACTTTCAAAGTAAGTGATATGAAATGATTAATATGAAAAAATTGTAAATACGGTGGTTGTCGTGGTATTATTTGAAATCGAATTAAAATTTCTGTGAGAGATGAGAAAGAAAAGGTTGGTTTATTTAGGAGCAATATTTGTAGTTATCGGATTAATAATCATCCCGGCACATAACCTGGCACGGAAGCATGTCAATTATATGACCGCAGTTGATGATCATCCGTTGGACTGCATTTCCTGTCATTTGTACACACAAAGGGATAATTTTCTTGCCAAAATCGTAAATGCCCCCTATTTATCCCCGTTCAATCTGGCCGTATCTCCCGACGGAAGTAAATTGTATGTTGTGGCACAGGAAGGCAATGCACTATTAGTGGTTGATAACCAGTCAGACCAGGTAACAGACAAAATCCCTGTCGGACTGCAGCCTCACAGTGTGGTGATCAATCGTGACGGAAATACGGCATTCGTGAGTAATGAATGGGCCGATAATGTTTATGAGATAGACCTTCCTTCATTAAAGGTAACGGATACATTGATAACCGGTAATGGTCCTGCAGGCATGGTATTGAGTAAAGATGAAAAATTTCTTTATGTAGTAGATTCTTATTCAAATGAAGTTTCCATTATCGATCTGAACACCAAAACAGAAAAAAAACGACTGGTGGCAGGGAACAATCCTGTAGGCGCAGCACTCTCCCCTTCCGGAGACCTGGTTTACGTGACAAGCCGGAGAATTCTTCCCAGGCCTTACAGAGCACCGATCAGTACGGAGATGACGGTTATTGATGCTGCAAAACAGCGGGTGATAGAACGAAAGAAGTTCAGGGATGCCTATATCATGGAGAATGTAACCTTTTCACCTACCGGAGATTTGGCTGTTGCAACGCTCATACGTCCTAAAAACCTTATGCCATCCATACAGGTAGAACAAGGATGGATGATGACATACGGGATGGGTATTATCGAACCCGGAAAAAATGGCAGAATCTTCCAACTGTTAACAGATGAACCCAATGCTTACTATTCAGATCCCTTCGATGTAGTGGTTACCCCCGACGGAAAAAAAGCATTTATATCCAATTCGGGGGTTGATGTCATCACCGTGATTGACTTGAACAAGGTTCGCAAACTTCTGGCAACGTCGACCCCCGAAATGCTAAAGACCTATTCAGATCATTTGGGTATCAGCAGCAGATATGTCCTGAAACGAATCCGGACAGGAGCCAATCCAAAAGGCATGGTCCTTTCCCCTGATGGAAAACACCTTTATGTAACAGAACGATTGGAAGACAAGGTAGCTGTCATTAACACAGAAACCCTGGAAATCGAAAAACAGATTGATCTGGGCGGGCCCGGGAGGGTTACGGTAGCACGTAAAGGCCGGCGTTTATTCAATAATTCGGGACATACTTTCCAAAATCAGTATGGTTGCTATACCTGTCATCCGGATGCTAACGAGGACGGAGTAGTATATAATATGGCCGGAGTAGGCATGGGAAGAAATCTGACCAATACGCTATCTTTATTTGATATCGGGGATACCCATCCATACAAATGGAATGGGCATAATCAAAGTGTGTATAAACAGGATGGTATGCGTTTCTCTACTTTTCTGACAAGAACCGAACCCTTTGATTATGATCAGTTGGATGCACTTGTTGCTTACATTATCACCGGTATAAAAAATCCGCCCAATTTAAGATACAATCCGACAGGTGAATTAACGGAAATCCAGAAAAGAGGTGAAAAGATTTTTTTCAGGACCCATACCAATTTCGGAAAAGAGATTCCGATCAATAATCGTTGTTACATTTGTCACCCGCCACCACATTTTACAAATCGAAAATTGGAAAATGTCGGTACGCTGGCGGAAACCGATGATTCGATCCCTTTCGACACACCTGATTTAATTGATTTGTTCGCAGGGGGACCTTATCTGCATGACGGACGAGCCGCTACACTCGAGGAAATCTGGACAAAATACGGTACTGAGGACAGACATGGTGTAATCAACGATTTGACTAAAAATCAGCTTAATGACCTGATTGAATACCTCAAATCCATAAGAGATTCAAGATACTATCCCAAAGATTACCATAAGATTTTAAAAGAACTTAATAAATAATTCCTGAACTATGCGCTTTTTGAACCGAAAACTTACCAAAAGAATTACCGTACTGTTATTCACCATATTAAGTTTTGCTTTTTCCGGATTCTCCCTGCATGAGCAAGATATACATTTACAGGGTGACCGTAATGACAACCAGCAGGCCCAGAGAAAAAATCTGCCGGAAGGATCAGGGTTTAGCAGCACAAATGTTAAACAGGATGCCGGTGAGATGCCTGTTTACGGCCATTGGAAATCTTTTACAAAGAAAGATGGTTTACCTGCTGATAAAGCATTTTGTGTCCGTATCGATGGGGACCGGGTGCTGGTAGGTACCAGTGCAGGGCTTGCCGTTTATGAAGATGGGAAATGGCACACTTATACTACTGAAGATGGCCTGGCCTATAACAGTATACTTTCCATTGATGTAAGCGAACTCACCGGTGATGTCTGGATTGGGACGATGGGAGGATTAACCCGTTGGTCTGCAGGAAGTTTCTATACCTTTACGCAATTCAACAGTGGACTGGCCAATGATGTGATCTATTCTGTTATTTGTGACGGTAAAGATGTCTGGGTTGCAACAGCCGGGGGAGCAGGTCATTACGATACTTACGCCGATCAGTGGGAAATTTATATGCAAAATAATGCTCCCATGCATGAGCCCTGGACCTATGGGGTTTGTGCCGGTGGTGGCAAAATATTTATTGCTGCCTGGGGCGGCGGAGTGATAGAATATAACACCAGTACCAAAAAATTCAGGGATTATGTTGATCCCGACGGTCAGATGGAACTGGATGTTTTTCCCGATGACGGGTTGGTTCACGATATTACTACCGGGGTATCCTGGGCAGATGGCGTTCTGTGGGTAGGCACCTATTTTGGTCTCAGTTGGTATGACGGGGCACACTGGAAAGGTTATTTTGATAAGGACTCAGGCCTTCTCAGTAATTTTATAAACTTTGTTAAAGCTGACGGCCAGGTTGGATGGATTTGTACAGATAAAGGACTTTCCAGTTTTGATGGGAAGACATGGGTCAATTATCAGAAAAATGAAAACCATGACGGAGGCAAAGTTTTAGTAACCCACGGTAAGGACACAAAAACTTATCCTTCTCCGACATCTTTTGCAAATAATTTTATACTTGGGGTTGACTTTCAGGGTGATGAAATCTGGGTTGCCACTTCCAAAGGAGTAAGCCGGGGTGAAAGAATTAAATAATCTTGAAGAAATAACCGATGTTATTTTTAACTAACTTTGCCATAAATTAAAGCTGAAATGATTGTTACGAAAGAAATATTGATTGACTTGGACAAACTGACTGATGGTGAGAAAGAAGAGATGATTAAGCTTGGAATCTTAAATGAATTCAATCAGATAAAAAATAATCATTATCCTTCCATCCATAAAAACAGGGCACCCATAGAGAAATTTGCCGTTCATGCTCCCGAAGTGATTAACGAAGCTTATAACTATCAAAAGCCATCATCATTTTCAAGAGCCCTGCGGTTTGATTTCGGGGGTCACAAAGTATTGTTAATCTCAGGAACTGCCAGTGTGAATGACCAGGGTAAGGCCGAACATATCGGAGACTTTAAAGCACAACTCTGGCGTACCTATCGCAACATAACCAACTTATTGAAAGCCGAGGAGATGAGCTGGCATGATGTGGTACGGACAACCAACTATCTTAGAGATATTGAGCGGGATTATGCAGATTTTAATAAAATAAGAACCACCTTCTTCAGTTGGCTGGAACTTGATCCGTTGCCTGCCAGTACGGGTATTCAGGCTCGACTCTGCTGGGAGACATTACTGGTAGAGATTGAAGCTATTGCGATTAGTAAATATTAAAATATGCTGCCATGAAAACAATTCTTAAATGGTTAATGTTTTCTTTTCTTTTACTGTTTCCGGTATTTCAGTTAACCGGCCAGGAAAAAAAGAAAAACTATGGCAATACACCTGACGAGATCGTACCTTATAAAAGATTTCAGAAGGCCTACCTGAATTTCTTTGATACCATACAACCTTTTACCGGTCCCGGGCGCGAAAAAGCACCACCTGCCAACCTTAGCGAAGTCAGAATCGGATTTCTGGGTCCGCTTGCGGGATCCGTTATGGTTCCTCAGGGAAAACAAATGTTAAACGGAGCTGCTCTTGCTATTGAGGAAGCCAATAAAGGTGGTGGTTATCATGGGATTCCATTCAAATTAATGGTACATAATGATGTCGGTTTATGGGGTGCTGCAGCAAATAAGGTTGTTGAAATGAATGATGAGGGTGTTTGGGCTTTTCTCGGAACCATTGATGGAACAAACTCGCATGTAGCATTAAGAATGACTTTAAAACTGGAGATTCCGATGATAAATACAGGCGACCCCGACCCTACCCTGACTGAAACGCGTATTCCCTGGCTTATCAGGGTGATCAGTGATGACCGGCAAAGCAGCTATGCGCTGGCAGAATATATTTATCATATAAAAGGATTATCACGTGCTGCCGTTGTACGTGTTGATAACCGTTATGGCCGGGTCGGCATAACAGAATTCAGGGAAGCATCGCTACGTATGGGACATCCTCTTGTTCTCGAAGTGAGATATGCCGAGGGTGATACTGTTTTTACCAAACAAATTCAGCGGATTACTGATGCTTCCCCGGATGCCATTGTTCTTTGGGGAAATGCGAAAGAAGCAGGTGTGCTTATAAAACAAATCAGGGCAGCGGGAATCAAACTACCCATTTTCGGATCTGACAGGCTCATGTCTCCGGAGCTGCTGAAAATTGCCGGTAAAGATGCCGAAGGCCTGGTAACGACCTGCCAGTATAATCCCAAACTGGATGATCCGAAATTAAAAGCTTTTCAAAAGCATTATTATGATAGATTTGGAATAGAACCGGATGTTTTTGCTGCTCATGCCTATGATGGAATGAATATTATTATTGCCGCGATACGAAAAGCCGGACTTAATCGTTACCGGATTCGTGACGCACTTACTGACATGAAAACTTTTCAGGGATATCATGGTGTTACAGGTAAGATCATCTTTGATCCGTCCTGGAATGATATCGGATCTATATGGATGACTGAAGTACGCGATGGAAAATACATATTTTTTCATTCGCCACTGGATACTTTGGTAGTTAAGTAAAAAATTGATAATTTAGAATTTCGATTTAGAACTGAAGCATGGAAACACAAAAAGGCGATAAAAATATTTCTGCCAGGGATTCTTCTTCAAACCTGGTCAATCGTCAGACGAAAACAGATGATACCATAATCAATGTTAATGGTATAATAATCGGTGGAGGTGAGATTGTTATCATTGCCGGACCCTGTGCTGTTGAAAACAGGGAACAACTGCTTGAAACGGCAAAAAAAGTACATTCCGGTGGTGCAAATTTATTACGGGGTGGCGCCTTTAAACCGAGAACATCTCCCTATAGTTTTCAGGGCCTTGGCGAAGAAGGCCTGCAGTATCTCAATGAAGCCAGAGAAATAACGGGATTGCCTGTTGTTACCGAAGTTATGGATACACGCGACATGGAGATGGTGTGTAACTATACGGATATCATACAGATCGGATCGCGGAACATGCATAATTTTCCGCTGTTAAAAGAAGCCGGAAAGTGCAGAAAACCGGTTTTATTTAAACGGGGATTAATGGCCACTGTTGATGAATATCTTCTTGCTGCAGAGTATATCTTAAAGGAAGGTAATGACCAGGTTATTTTGTGCGAACGGGGCATCCGTACTTTTGAAACTTCCACGAGAAACACACTTGATTTAAGTGCCGTCCCTGTTCTGAAACAAAAAACACATCTTCCTGTTATCGTTGATCCCAGCCACGGAACAGGACAAAGGTGGCTGGTGCCGATCATGGCAAAAGCAGCCATTGTTGTCGGAGCCGACGGGGTTATGGTTGAAGTACACCATAAACCGGAAGAAGCCTTAAGTGATGGTCAGCAATCCCTCTATCCGGAAGATTTTGTACAGATGGTTAGGGAAATAGAGGAAATTGCCAGGGCTGTTGGCAAGGAATTATACCACTACAAGCCATTACCTGCGTAGTACTTTTTTTATTTGCGGTTTATGTTAATAGATATTAAGCATGAACCCTGTTAAACTATCTTCCGTCGTTATCGTAGTGATGGTGTTATTAACAGGGTCGGTTACCTCCGGATCCGGAGCTCGTTACATCCGTCAATCCGTTTCAAAGCCTTCCCGGGGAACAGATAAGTTAAAACAAAACACCCAACTGAATATCGGTCTTTTAATTCCCGATAAAGAAGCATTGGAAGCAAAACACGGTGCTGAAATCGCTATCAGGGATGCAAATAAAAAAGGAGGATATCCGGGCCTTCCTTTTCATCTGGTCGTACGTTCTTCGGAAGGCCCCTGGGGAGCGGGTTCTAAAAAATCAGTAGGTTTGGTGTTTGATGATAATGTTTTAGCCATCATGGGATCACTGGATGGCCGGAATGCGCATCTTGCCGAGCAGGTAGCAACAAAAACAAAGGTTGCCTTTATCTCCGCATGGGCCACCGACATGACGTTATCCTATGCTTTTGTGCCATGGTATTTCCGTTGCATACCGGACGATGAGCAACAGGCAACAGCATTGATACAGGAAATTTATAACAAACGGAGGATTAATAATATTGCACTCATTGGTACGGAATCGTATGATTCCAGAAATGCACTAAACACCTTTATTAAAGTTGCTGAATCCATGGGTATTACCAAACCCAGGCAGTTTTTGTATAAATCGTCCGATCAGAATTTTCTTGCGGGTATTGACGAATCTGGAATCGAAGCCTTTGTTCTGTTCGGCAAACCTGCTTTAGCTTCAGACTTTATGTCTTTATATCGGCAAGGGAATATGAAACAACCCGTTTTTGGAACCCTATCTCTTCTGGATGATCAAAAATCACATACCCATAACTGGAATATCCTTGATAATTCCATTATGGTTTCTTCAGACCAATGGTTTACAAATAAGGGTGTCAATTTTCAAAAACAGTTTCAGAGGATTTATGGTTATCAACCCGGGCCTGTAGCCGCTTATGCTTATGATGGTATGAATATGATCATCAAAGCCATTAAAGTGGCGGGACCCGATCGTGATAAGATTATTGATGCCTTATCAAAAATGAAATATTCAGGAATCACCGGAGAAATCCGGTTTGATGAAAAGGGAAACCGTTCCGGAGATGCCGGTTTGATGATCCTGAAAAACGGCGTTCCGGTACCCATTAAAGAGGATAAATAGATATATTTTTTTGTATCTTGTGAGAAATGATATTCGGTTCTTCCAAATAGTTTTTTAAATAGCGTTATTGCAGTATAAATATCAAGTACCCATGAAATTCAGAAGCGTCATAATCCTGATCACGTTTTTTTTCATGTTTTTTTCTTATGGTTGTAATCAACAGAAAAACAAGAAAGAAGCTACACCGGAAGCAATCAGCTCCACCAAAACACTCGGATTGGCTTATCTGGAGGAAAATCAACTGGATAAGGCAGAAACTGAGTTTCTGAAACTTATCGGTCTTAGTCCGAAAGAAGTGTCAGGATATGCAAATCTCGGGCTTGTTTATTTAAGAATGGGAAAATACCAGGAGGCTGAAAAATGGTTGAAAAAAGCGATTGAGATGCGTCCAAAGGATCCGGATGTAAGGCTGATACTGGCAAAGGTCTATGAAATGAGTAATCACCGCGATAAAGCTATTACTGAGCTGGAAACGTCACTTCAGTATTCACCCGGACATGTTAAATCACTTTATACGCTTTCTGAACTATACTCTGCATTAACAGGCAAGGAATCTTTGCAAAAACGTTTTCAATATACAAAAGCATTGGTAGAAAAAGCCCCTGGCAACATTGTTCCCAGGCTAAACCTGATTGATATTTTAATTCATGATCACAAGATTGATCAGGCATTGGCACAAATGGAAGCGCTACGGAAAGTATTTCCGGCATTCCCAAAAGAAGCTGTTGAATACTACGATAAAACCATGACGGCCCTGCGGGAAGATAAAATGGATGAAGCCGGTGTGTCCTTTATGATTTTTCATAATTATTTAAAAGTAACCGCCCCCTATCAGGCCGGAATACTGGAATTAAAAGGTCCCGAAGGTTTTATTGGTTCACCGGTTATAACATTCGATCAGAATAAAACCACTTCACAGGTCAGTGACTGGAAAGCGGTACTGGCAGCTATCCGCTTCACCGATATAACCTCTTCTGCCGGCCTGGATATTCAAGGTGACGGAGAGGTTAAAAAAGGAGAGATACTGGCTGAGACAGTACGGCATTCTACTCCCCTGGCTGCATGTGATTATGACCTGGATGGTGATATTGATCTGTATATAAGCCGTTTTGATCCTCAGACAAATTCTTTTAAGCACTATTTATTAAAAAATGATTGGGGAAAATATACGGATGTCTCTGAAGAAGCAGGTATTCGTCATCAGGGAAGGGAATTTTCGGCAAAATTTGACGATTATGATAATGACGGATATCCGGACCTTTACATTGTAAAGGAAGGGGCCAATATTTTGTATAAAAACACGGGCAAAGGCTCATTTACGGACGTAACCGGTAAGGCCGACGTCGGGGATGCATCGGAAGGAAATAAAGCGCTGTTTTTTGATTTTGACCATGATGGAGATCTCGATTTGTTTGTAACCAGATCTGGTCCAAACCTGTTGTATCGAAATAATGCTGATGGAACCTTTCATGAGCAGGCAGAAGCATCCAACTTATCCGGCGGGAATACCGTCAGTGTGGATGCCGCATTCGGAGATTTTGACGATGATGGCGACATCGATCTTTTTGTCGTTAACCAGGATGCATCCAATGCGCTTTATTCCAACCAGCGACAAGGGATTTTTAAAAATGTCACGGAAAACAGCGGATTGACCAGTGATGGGGAATCCACTTCTGTTACCGTAGGAGATTACAACAATGATGGTTTTTTGGATCTTTTTGTAACATCATCTGAAGCCGGGAACAGTAAATTGTTCCGTAACCGGGGTGATGGTACTTTCAAACCGGATCGAAGATCAAAAGATTTAACCCGTACCCTGCAAAACGTTCAGGCCTGCGATGCTTCTTTCCTGGATTTTGATAACGATGGTTTTCTGGATCTGTTGGTTGTGGGTACATCAAAGACAGATGGTGGTAATGGCGTGTTTCTCTATCATAATGACGAAACGGGAAAATATTTTGTAGCAGAAAATATCCTGCCTGAAGATTTAACCTCCGGCAAAGAGATTTTAACCTTTGATTACAACGAAGACGGTGATATGGATGTTGCTGTTACCGGAATGAACGGGTACGTCCGGCTTCTTCGAAATGATGGCGGAAATAATTATCATTATGTAAAGATGAAACTTGTCGGCCTGCGAACCGGAAGCGGAAAAAATAATTATTATGGAATCGGTGCAAAAGTTGAAGTCAGGGCCGGTAATTTGTATCAATCGAAAGTGGTTACTAAACCTGATATTCTTTTCGGCTTAGGCCCTCGCGCCAAAGCTGATGTAATACGTATTTTGTGGACAAACGGGGTTCCTCAGAATATATTTTTCCCCACCACAGACCAGGATCTGGTTGAACAGCAGCAATTGAAAGGTTCCTGTCCTTTTCTATATACGTGGAACGGGGCTGAATATGTATTTGTAAAAGATATTATGTGGAGAAGCGCCCTGGGTATGCCCCTGGGAATTATGGGTGAAGATAAAGCGACAAAATATGCCAGTTCGAATCCCTCTGTTGATTATATTAAAATTCCCGGCGAATTATTAAAGCCAAAGAACGGTAAATATAAAATCCAGGTTACGGATGAATTATGGGAAACCATCTATTTTGATAAAGTACAACTCATTTCCCTGGATCATCCCGATTCCGTAGATGTTTATGTTGATGAACGGTTCATGCCCTCTCCCACACCGGGATATAAACTTTATCAGGTGAGAGATAAGCATTTCCCGGAATCTGCAGTCAATCAAAAGGGAGACAACCTTTTACCGTTTATTGTTAAAAAAGATGATCGGTATATTTCAGATTTTAACCATGAAAAGTATCAGGGGATTACAGAACTGACTGACCTGGAACTAAATCTGGGTAAAATTGATCCGTCAAAAAGCTTAACGCTTTTCCTTAACGGCTGGATATTTCCGTCTGATGCCAGTATCAATGCTGCCATTGCGCAAGCAGGTAAAATAAAATTAATTGCTCCGTACATCCAGGCCATAAACAGGAAAGGTAAGTGGGAAACCATTGCCGATAATATAAGTTTTCCCATGGGAAAAGATAAAACCGTTATCGTTGACCTTACAGGAAAAATCCTTTCCACAGATGCCCGGATACGGATACGTACTAATATGGAAATATACTGGGATTATATATTTTATACGAACGATCATCCGTCTGCCCCGGTTCATTCGGAAACATTAAATCCGTGTTCGGCAAACCTGCATTACAGAGGATTTTCACGTATATACAGGAAAGGAGGCAGGTATGGGCCGCACTGGTTTGATTATAATGATGTAACTACCGGACAGAAATGGAGAGACTTATTAGGGAACTACACCCGTTATGGTGATGTATTACCGCTGCTTACAAAAGCAGATGACAAATACATCATTAAGAATGCCGGAGATGAGACCACCATTGAATTTAACGCAGAACAGTTACCCCCGTTACCCAAAGGATGGAAGCGTGATTTCCTCATCCACAGCGAGGGGTGGGTGAAAGACGGTGACCTGAATACAGCCACCGGAAAAAATGTCCTGCCCCTGCCCTTTCACGGTATGACACATTATCCGTACGGTTCTGATGAGTCCTATCCTTCGGATCGTGAACATCAGCAATATCTTAAAGAATATAACACACGTAAAGTTACGACAGAAACCTTTCGCAGGGCGATTGCTGAAACCAAAGCGGTTTCAAAATAAATATGCGGAGGTGCTGAAATGTTCCTGGTCCCGAAAACAGAAAATCTTCGATTTTCGTTGTTTTTCGTGGATGCTCAAAAATACAAACAAACAAAGTTTGGGGATTTTCGGCATTCCTGGTTTCTGGTTCCTGCTTTTAAGGGACTTTCCTTTTCCTTGCGCTTCTTAGCGCCATTAGCGCCTTCGCGGTGACCATAGATCCATCACCTTCATCACCACAACGCCAGGATGCAAAGTTACGAAGAAGTCCCGACCTAACCAGTGCATTCTCCTGGTACAGGAACCTGATCATGTTAAAAAGGATTTCCACTTACTCAACCAGACACTGACAGGTCATTTCAGACGCTGTCAGGTCTTAAACGCAGATACAAGTGAACAAAGCTCAACTTTCATTACATTTTGGTGGATAAAAGTGAAATAAATATCATTCGCCAACAATTCGTGAATTTGTGTCTTCAAAATTCCCGAAACAAGTTTCAGAAAAATCATTAACTACGTAGTTATATCTACGTAGTTAAAGAATCTTATTTATTGACCCGGAAGGCTTCTGCTTTAGCCCTGTTAAACCCTACGATGATCAGTGGTTTGTCACCATCCAGGTAAAGCAGTGACTCAACCATTCCCTGGAGCATTAATCCGGTTTGCGGAGGCATCTCCAAATCAGATAATGGTTTGCCGTCTTTGCTAAACAAAACCAGCCCTTTGTTTGCATCAAAATAGCCTGTACTTACTTCATAAGTATAGTCATTCCCGGCCAGAATTACGTCCGGCAAGCTGTCATGGTTAAAGTCCCGAACGATCATTTTCTTTATGGGTGAAACCTGGGCAAATCTTGGAAGTTTCTTCCACTCGAAATGGTCACCTTCATTCCACAAAATATAACTGGAAGTCGTATTAACATAATATTTATATTCTATTCTGTTGACTGTGGCGGAATCAAAAATATCCTTAAATGATGTATAACTAAAAGAGGCATAACTCTTAAACTTTTTGGAAAAATAGGATGACTGGCCTACAAGTTCATCGAGATAATTGATGGGATACTCTGTCATTACTCCTTTCTGATCTTTCCAGTATCCTGTTGATATGGGATCCAGCGTACCATTCATGTCAATGTCTAAAACATATGTTCTTAACGGGTATTGATCGCTGACCGTAAACCGGTGGTTTTCACCCAGGTTACCCAGGATATAATCATCATCGCCATCCTGATCGAAATCCCCGGCTGTGATCGAATACCAGATTCCGTGCATGGATTCGATCCCGGGTAAATTCTGTTTTTCAAGTTCGTGACCCTTCATATTCTTCAATACAGCTACAGAATTCCACTCCCGGGCGATGAGCAGGTCTTCCCACCCGTCACCATCAAAGTCACTCCACACGGCATCCGTGACCATTCCCAGATCAAAACTCATAAGCTTCTGACCGGTAAAATGTCCGTTGTCATTGATCAGTATCCATGAATTATCTGCCAGCGGGTACATATCCTTTTTTATTCTGGCTCCGATAAAGAGGTCAATATCCCCGTCATGATCGAAATCACACGGTCTTACTACGGAAGCCGGAAAAGGAGGTATGGGAAGCGGAGTCCTGCGGAATGTACCATTGGTATTTTCATAGAGATAATGTATATACTTATCTTCCGGTACTTCATAACCACCAGCCAGTGCAATAATATCATTGTCTCCATCCCGGTCAACATCGATTATGGCAAAATCCGATTCGGAGAATTCTTTTGTCTCTGTCAGGCCTTTAATCTTTGTCTGTTTAAATATATCACCGTCCCGTAAATAAACTCTGGTAGGCAATATGTTGGTAGCTCCGATAATAATATCCTCAAGTCCGTCATTATTCAGGTCACCTTTTTGCATCCGGGGACCGATTTGTGAAAATTTATGCGGAATAACTTTTTGAGGGCCATAAAAGTCGATAAAATCATCCTGCTGATGGAGGTAATCTATTACGCTGTCCGCTTCTGAAAAAAGCAATTTTTTATTTTCCCGGTTCCGGGGATTCTTAAAGGGTGGTACTGAGCTGCTTTCGTCTATTTCCACTACCTGATTGGCCGGAAGATTTCTCAGGCAGGATACATACCCGCTGGCAGGCCAGGTTACTTTAACCGAATCAACGTGCGTATGATCTGAAAGCCCGAAATGGACGATGGGATCAACAGATGAAATATATCCTCGTGATAAAAAGTGTTCCTGAAACTGGTATTCTCCCCCGCTCCACAATTCTATTTTAGCGCCGAGGGCCCATGTATTCCCTTTCCTGCCTTTGAGTTTTATCCTGAAGTAATTACTTTTCCCCTTATATTTTTCATTCGTTGTATTTTTGAATATAAAAGCTTTATCATTGATGTTATTCACTACGTAATCAAGGTCTCCGTCATTATCCAGATCTGCAAAAGCAGCTCCGTATGAATATGAAGGAGGTGCATCAAGCCATTTTCCGGACCTGACTGTGAACTTCAGGTTCCCTTCATTCTCAAACGCGATATTCGAGACTTTAATGGCAGGTGCTTTCTTAATCAAATGATCCTCGGAGGCGACAAAATTCCATGTTTGTGCTTTAAAATTTGTCCAGTCTTTGTCCGTAAGGTCCCTGGGGTAACCGTTGGCAATAAGGAGGTCTTTGTCGCCGTCATTATCATAATCGGCGAACAGGGGAGACCAGCACCAGTTGGTTTGATACACGCCCGCCATCTGGCCAACTTCACTATAGGGAATCATCCTGCCGTTTACAAATCCATTATGCACATGGAGCATGTTTCTTAAATACTGATGCTCATATCCATATTTCGCATCATACAGATAGTAGAGATAGGCAAATCCGTTTATGGTTTGCTTTTTCTTATAATAGGAAACGGGCATCATATCAAGCGTGATAATATCGGGATTCCCGTCATTATTAATGTCCGCCATATCATCGCCCATTGACGACTTGGTCTGATAAGAAATATAGGTGGCAATTTCATTTTTAAAGGTTCCGTCACGTTGATTTATATAAAGCAAATCGTTGGATATGTAATCATTGGAAATATAAATATCAGGGTATCCGTCTTTGTTGACATCCCCCAAGGCCAATCCAAGTCCGAAACCTTCATAGATAATTCCGGCTTTAATAGTGACATTGGTGAAAGTCCCGTCACCATTATTCCGGTACAGATCATCATTACTAACCGCTGTCCCGTCATTGATTTTAGGTCTGTAGCTGGCAGACAGCCTGTCGTTTACCCAGTCATTTAATAAATACAGGTCCAGGTCTCCGTCCCGGTCGTAATCAAAAAAGGCAGCATGCACCGTATAGCTGTCGTCGTCGATACCATAGTCCCCGGCTTTATCTTTGTACAGCAACCGGCCGTCATCCTGCAAACCCTGGCAAATATAAAACCGGTTTTTTCTTCGCTCAGGTTGATTATAGGCCGTACAGGTAAAATAGATGTCTGTCCAGCCGTCATCGTTGATATCGGTGAATGTAATGCCGCTGTACCACTGGCCATCGTCCAAACCCTCAAACCAGGAAGTAATATCGGAAAACTTAAAATCCCCCTCATTAAGATATACCTTTGGGGAGACCTGATTTCCGGTAAATATAATATCCTCCAGCCCGTCTTTATTGAGATCGACTATGCCAACGCCGGCACCGTTATAGATGTATTCAAAATTCATCACGTTCAGGCTGTCCGTTTCAGTGATGGCATTCTCAAAATTGACTCCGGTAGCATCTGGATCCAATAATTTAAACCGTGTTTTCGGCGAACAGGAAAGCACGATCACCGGGAGGAACAATAACAGGTAACGCTTCATATCTTTAATTAAATCATGACTACAGATCCCACGATATCCAAAGAAACAAAAAAAAGCGGACATCAGGAA
>JAADHC010000059.1 GCA_013152085.1 Chlorobiota bacterium | reverse complement strand
CCGTGTGAGGCTGAACCCTGCTGACAAGACTAAGTCTTCTCAGCAGGGTGATTCAAGTTCGGCCCTTTCAGGGCATGGCATTGAGGAATTCAGAGGAAAATTACCCGCTTCGCTCGTGAGGCCCTCAGGGGGGGAGCCTTACATCGCCAAAAAAGCCCATTGCTTGCGCAATGTTGCTTTTTCTTTTTCCTACGCCCTTTTCAAGCAAGCTTGAAGGGCTCCGAAAAAGAAAAACCGGCACTTTGTGCCGGCTTTTTTGGCGATGTGGGGTATGCAGGGGTTGAACCTGCGACCTCATGTCTGTGAAACATGCGCTCTGAACCAACTGAGCTAATACCCCTTTTAAATTAATCGCCAAAATTAATTCAAAACCGGTCAAAAAACAAAGGTTTCGGTGATTCTGTGTTCTTAATCCGGGCAGGAAATTGGATATTGAGGGATTAAAAATTATTTTTGAATGAAATAAACACTCCCATGCCCGGAAAATCTTCTCTGTCAGGTTCAAAGAAAAATATGGTCTCCGTGGTTATTCCATGCTATAATGAGGCAGAGAATATCGGTGAGATTTACCATAAACTCACAAAGCTTTTGAATCCACATCCTTATGAAATTTTATTTGTGGATGATGGCAGCAGTGATCCTACCCTTGATATCATAAAGCAATTTGCCCGTGATGATCAGGCGGTCCGGTATGTATCCTTTTCCAGGAATTTTGGTCACCAGAATGCTTTAAAGGCCGGTATTGACCTTGCCTGCGGTGATTGTGTGATCTCTCTGGATGCGGATATGCAGCATCCTCCGGAACTGATCCCCGAACTGATCCGGAAATGGGAGGAGGGATACGAGGTCGTTTATACCGTCCGTGATGACCGGAAGAACATAGGTTTTTTTGACCGGATAGCCTCAAGGACATTCTATAGACTCCTGAATTTTTTCTCCGAGACAAAAATTGAACCCGGTTCCGCCGACTTCCGCCTGCTTGACCGGAAAGTGGTGGAAGAGTTGAAAAAACTGGGTGAACATGACCTCTTTTTGCGGGGAATGGTAAACTGGATTGGATTTCAACAATATGCCATCCCGTTTGTTCCCAATAAACGACAGGCCGGAAAAACGAAATATTCCCTCGGCAGGCGGATACATCTGGCTACAGCAGGTATTACCTCTTTCAGTACCCGGCCGCTGAAGATCTCCATATTTTTCGGATTCCTGTTTGCGTTTTCGGCTTTCCTTTATGGTCTGTATGCGATTTACGAGGCATTGTTCACCGACAATACGATAACCGGCTGGGCATCGCTGATTGTCAGTGTGCTCTTTATAGGCGGTATCCAACTGATCATGATCGGTATCGTAGGTGAATATCTGGGTAAATTATTTCTGGAGAATAAACGGCGACCGAATTATATTATTCGCGAAACAAATATAAAGAACGAACAGACCGCCTGATCATGAGCCGTCCCGCACACATATCCCTGTCTCTTTCAAAACTGGTTATTGCCGGCCTGGCTGTCCTGATCACCCTGCTGAATTTCAATCATCATAAATGGAACCGCCAGGGTGAAGTCATTCAGTGGGATGTGATATCCTATTATGCCTATCTGCCGGCTGTTTTTATCTACCACGATATTGACCTGGATTTCAGGGATGAGAACATAGATAAATTTGCTAACCTGGTATGGCCGTTACCCACCCCGACAGGGAAAAAGGCCATTGTCACCTCCATGGGTATGTCTTATCTCTATGCCCCTTTCTTTTTTATCGCCCACGGTGTGGCCCTGGTTACGAATTACGAACCGGACGGCTATTCGGTTCCTTACCGCTTTGCACTGGTTTTCAGTGCTCTTTTCTACTTGATTCTTGGGCTTATTTTTCTCCGGAAAGTATTGCGGTACTACTTTACGGAAAACGTTACTGCCGTTGTCCTCGTTACCGTTGTACTGGGGACCAACCTTCTCTACTATTCCGTATACGAGGCCCCCATGTCTCATGCCTACAGTTTTTCACTGATTGCCATTTTTATTTTCCTGACCAGGTGGTTTTTCCGGAAGCCCGGTGCAGTTTCGGCGCTGCTCATTGGATTGGTCAGCGGTCTGATTGCCCTGATCAGGCCAACCAATATCATCATCCTGCTGATCCTGCTCCTTTGGGATATTACTTCATGGAAAAGTTTTGTCAACCGGATCGTTTTCTTTCTCAGGCGGATTGACCTGGTGTTACTTATGGTTCTCCTGTTTTTTGCCGTATGGGTTCCGCAGTTTCTATACTGGCATCATGTGTCGGGGAAATACCTCTATTTCTCCTACGGTGCGATTGGCGGGAAATTTTTCTGGAAAAATCCCCAGTTTTGGAATATCCTCTTCAGTTACAAAAAGGGCTGGCTGGTGTACACACCGGTGATGCTCTTTACGCTGGCCGGCTTGTTCTGGTCGTCCTGGAAGCAGCCTGCTTTTCTGATACCGGTCCTCGTATATTTTATCATCAATCTCTATATCCTGGCATCGTGGTGGAGCTGGTGGTTTGGCGGATGCTACGGAAACCGGGCATTTATTGACAGTTATGCCCTGTTGGCACTTCCGCTGGGGGTAATGGTTGAAAAGATCCTTTCACTGAAAAGGCCCTTGCGCTACAGCCTGATGGGATCGCTCTTTGTCCTGGTACTGTACAATGATTTCCAGATCAGGCAGTACAACCATGGTGCGCTACATTACTGGTGGATGAACCGGGAGGCCTACTGGGAAGACTTTCTGCGGGATAAACCTACAGGTAAATACTGGGAATTGGTTACCTTTCCGGATTATGATATGGCACGAAAAGGAATTTACCGGGAAATTTTACCGGATTTAAAAATAGAAATATCCGAAAAACAGGTGAAGAAAAGTATACAAAAAGCAATCGCAGATACTACCGTCAATCATGATAATTTATCTCTTTTGGTTGATAGTATTTATTCAGTACGGCATGATTATTATCGAAAAAAAATGATCCTGAATTTCCTGGAAAAGAAAATTCGTGATAATCCATCATTGATGCGTCAGTATAAAAAAGAGGCGAAAAAGGAAAAAATAAATATGGATTCGGTTATTCGTCATGAAGCGTGTTATCTTATTCAAAAATATGAGTATAAATGATTGAAAATAAGTCCATAGCTGTTGTTATTCCCGCTTATAATGAGGAAAAGCAAATCGGAATGGTACTGAAAACGATTCCTGATTTTGTGGATCGTATCATTGTTGTTGATGATGGTTCTGCGGACCAGACTCCCCAACGTGTGCTTGAATACAGGGAAACCCTGGGGAAACGCGAACTACAGGAATTGGAAAAAAATCAACCTCAGGAAAATTTGCTTTACAGTAAGGCTGATCATATTCTGGCTGAAGAGGAACGTAACGAAATTGCCTTCTTCCCTGAAGCCGATATCCTGCAAAAAGCTCCGGACGACCGGCTGATCCTGATAAAGCTTAAAAAGAATAGGGGTAAGGGGAAAGCGACAGCATGGGGTTATAAATGGGCAAAAGATCATCATATATCCTGTACTGCCGTTATGGATGGGGATGGGCAGATGGATCCTTCAGAACTCTATTCAATCTGTACTCCTGTAATTTCAGAAGGAATTGACTATGTGAAAGGAAACCGTCTGCGTCATCGAAGTGCCAGGGTTATAATTCCCAGAAACCGGTTTTTAGGAAACTCCATATTATCCATTCTGACGAAAATCGCCTCCGGTTACTGGAGGGTTTCCGATACACAGACCGCATTTACCGCCATCTCTCTGGAGGCTTTACAGACACTGACCCTCTATAATCTTTATCACGGCTATGGTGTACCAAATGATCTGCTTGTTAAGCTGAATATTGCTCATTGTACGCTTAAAGAAGTGAACATTAAACCCGTTTATAAGGTGGGTGAAGAATCTAAAATGAAACCCTTTAAGGTTGTTTTACCAATATCATGGTTGTTACTAAGACTTTTCTTTAAAAGATTATGGGTAAAATATCTGTTCCGTGATTTTCATCCCCTTTTCATTTTGTATCATACTTCATTTGTCCTGCTTCTTGTTGCCATACCCTATGCGATTAAAATTTTACGACTGGTCATTTTAGGTATCCATGCCAACCCGGTTACCGTCCTGGCTTTTGTTTTTCTTTTTATCAGTGGTTCCCAATCACTGTTATTTGCCATGTGGATGGATATGCTCGATAACGAAAGACTATACAAATAATATCCAATACGGGTGAGGCATCATTCATATAACGAAAATCTGCCGGGTAAGATTTTATACCTGTTTTCAATTCTCCTGAGTCTGCTTATGATTCTGAAGGTCTTTTCAGGATTGAATGAACAACAGATTTATGTCTATTTCAATTCGGACACCCTTTACCTGCCTTCGATTTTCAGGGACCTTTTTGTTGACCATTCCGGCTTCAGTGGATGGCACCTGAATGGTGCTCCCAACTTTTTCCCGGACATGCTGCTCTATTTTATTATCAATACCGTTTTTTTCAATTTCAGGGTGGCTATGATCATTTTCAGTATCCTTCAGTATGGTATTCTATTAATCCTTATCCGCCGGTTGTTCAGGACGATTTTTCCCGGGATCCGTGAAGAGGAACTTGCTGCCGGGAACCTGATCATGCTGGTGTTTTTCCTGGTGACCCTCTATCCGGGAGATTTTGTCTTTACCTTTTATCTGTTGAGCATCAGTTATCACATGGGGGCTTTTCTGATGGCACTCCTGGCCATGGTTTTTACTTTCCGGTTTCTGAAAAGCGGTCATCGCAGTGATCTTTTCTTCCTGTTTCTGACAGGATTATCCGGGGTGATTAACGACAAATTGTTTATCGCCATGTATGTACTGCCGGCTTTATCGCTGATCCTGTTCCTGCCTTCGGTAAACTACCGGAAAAGGATCATTCTCGTTCTCTCAAATACCTTGCTGGTTGTATTGCTCGGAACCATTATTTATAATGGCATCAGGCATTCCGGAACCATTCATATTATTTCGCTTTCCTGGAAGTTCCTGAATTTCGCAAACATCCCGGTATCCTTCCATACCATGATCCATCAACATCTCACATATATTAAATCCCTTGATTTCAGGTCCCTTACTGTAATTCTGTCGATACTTTCTTTTCTGGTGACCACCTGGTTTGCGGTTATTTACTTTGTGCGTTTCTATCGTAATAAAAATGTTGATGTTCGCGACCTTTTTACTGCTATATACCTGGTCTTTTCCGCTTTCTTCTGGATCATTGTCCTGGCGACACCTGTGATTAACGGCAGTTATGTGGGTTATGCGATTTTGCGCTATAACATTTATGCCTTTTACCTCAGTCTTTTCAACCTTAGTGTCATTCTGATGCTGATCCGCAGGAATATGAAATTACGGCATACCGGATGGATTATTTCAGGTTCGCTGACCTTACTTTTGATCCTTCCCCTGGCTGTCAGACATTCCGGTATTTCCTCCGGCGGCCTGAAGAACCTTGTACATTATTATCCGGCCATGGTTCGTAAAATGGATACCCTTTCCTCGCGGGAAGATTTACATTACGGTGTGGCATCTTACTGGAATGCAAAATATATTACCATGTTCTCCCAAACCGGACTGCGGGTATATACGGTTTATGAAGATCTTAATCCCTGGTATCATGTGATGAATGAGAACTGGTATCACCGCGGAGGAAAAGGGAAGTATGGTAATCCGGCATTTACCTTTGTTTATATGGAAGCCCTGGATTCTGCCCGGGTGGCACAAAAACTGGGGAATCCTTTAAAAGTCATTCCTTTCAGGGAAAGTTCGGTACATGTTTATCAACCCTTTTATTTTGATGACAGGGGGAAGCCCGTCTTGATTAATGCCCCCTGATCTTTAAATGTTATTGGTCACAGGTTTTTGTATCTATATTTTTAGGACGAAGAAAGAAAGCCAGGGTAAAGATAAACAGCTCACCGGTAATAAACCACAGCCGGTTCAATACGGATATTGTCGTGGCCGTTTCAACCGGCATTCCGGTAAGTACCAGGAACCCGGTCATGATACCTTCACGGATTCCCAGACCCCCGGGGAAGATAATGGCCATAACACCGTAACAGACGCTTAACGGAAAAGCAAAAGCCTGTATCCAAAGTACATTGTTTGCAAATGATAGCAGAAACAGATAAAACCCTGAAGACCATAATATCCAGTAGACCATAATGATACGGCCCATCTGCAAGGACTGTCCGAATGTAATGACAGGAAAATTCAGTTCTTTCCGGATGATGCGTTTTAATAAAGAAACGGAAAGCTTGTGAATTCCCGGAAAAAATAAAAATAGCCCAAGTAAGGTTAAGGTTATCAACAGGATCAGGGTTACATACCCCAGGGGGTAGAGTATAACTACCGGGATAAAGCTGATGAGTAATCCCAGGAAGAGATACAGAAGCTGTTCTTTCAGCGAAGCCAGGGTAGCACGCTGCAGGTCCTGGTTATTGGATGTTACCGGGAAAGCCCTTCCGAAGATAACCCAGATTTTACCCGGTAAATATTTTCCCAAAACGGATATCCCGTGGGAATAAACCGCTATTCTAGGAGGGATATGCATCCCGTGTACCGCTAAGGCTTTTCTCCAGCTAAGTGTGCTGACAAAAAAACCGCTCCAAAGGAGGAGTATGGAACCTGTAAGAATCCAGGGTTGAAAACGGATCTTTGAAAGTTGCAGATAGTCTTGCCGCGCCAGGTAATACACAAAAAACAGGATCGAGGCATATAAAAAAACAGTGTAGTATATTTTAAATTTTGCTTTTAGCATAATCTATAGGGACTCCGGTTAAACGGTTGCTGCTCCGGGGATTTTCCTTAAAAACGATCTGGGAATATACAAATAAACCGAGTGCTGCACACCTTCGATAATAATCTGTACTTTTTTCCTGCGGTTTACGGCCACCATTTTACCGGAAAGTCCCTTTAACGGACCGTGAATTACTTCCACCGAATCGCCTATCTGGATATCAATTTCCTGATCATGGATGATCTCACCCGATTTTTCATACATTCTGATGGCTTTGATCTGCTTTTCCGGAATCGGCACAGGCCCGTCACCAAACCGGATAAATTTTACGATACCCTCCGTATTCAGAACATCATGATAATCTTTCAGATCGATCCGTACAAAAATGTAGGAACGGAACAGGGGAAAGTAAACCCATTTCTTACGGTCACTCCACAACCGCAGGGTTTTTACCATGGGCAGATAACATTCAAATCCCGAGTTAGTAAGCAGATCCCTGACTTTCTTCTCATTACGCGGACGAGTGTAAACCGCGTACCAGTGAATGTTATTGTTCCTGTTTTCTCCCATATCCCGGTTTTACTTTTTCAAGTGCAAATTATACAAAAAAAATCCGGTTAAAACCATTTCTTTAAAACGGAATAAAGCATTTTAAAACCTGAAGTATATAAATGGCCTGAAACCTGTGTTTTTTGCCTGTACCAGTATAGCGGCAATAATGAATATAAGGATAAACTTTACCCCAACCGGTTGCCGGATAAACCAACCCCGTGAATTTTCCTGCCACTGCGCCGGGATCCAGTGCAACAGGTATCCTGTTACAAGTAATGTGATTGCTCCGGTGTAATATTCTGCAATATCCGCAATGATGCTGAAATCCCAGTTATGTACCACACTGTTGATCATTGACCGTACCGTAGCCATATCCGGGGCACGGAAAAAAATCCAGAGAAAAGTGACAAAATGAAATGTGAAAAAACGGGAGACGAATTGTCCTGTCTTCCGGGGATGATGTACTGAAGGGAGAATCCTGAAGAATATTTTTTCAACAACAAGGCCGGTGCCGTGTAAGGTTCCCCATAACAAAAAACGCAGGCTGGCGCCATGCCACAATCCGCCCAATACCATAGTTACCAGTATGTTTACCCATGATCGCACCGTTCCTTTCCGATTTC
>JAADHC010000019.1 GCA_013152085.1 Chlorobiota bacterium | reverse complement strand
TCAAGGGAATCATTCATCAAAAAGAGGAAAATTTCAAAGCTAAATTTTGGTCGGCAATAGAACATGTTTTTACCTTTGGACCAGAGCATTTTCATTTTTACAAATCAAACTTAGTAGGTTTTGCTTTTATATTTTGTTTAGGTTTGCTTTTTTCATTTTTATTCTATCGATTTAAGAATCTCATCACAATTGGAATTTGGCACGGAATTGGAAATATTTTTATTGATGGATTAGCAATATTAATTTCAATAACGATAGCAAATTGAAAAATTACGGCACACAACAAAGAACTGAGCTAAAAAACAAGTAAGAATCCCAATAACCGAAATATTTTCATCCAAGCCGTCAGAAAGCTCATGAGGTTTCTGTCAGGAAACATTATGAAATGAACTTCAGAAAGTTCTTGTGCGATAAACTGATGTCTGTTTTCTATGCGGCCTTTTTATAAACCTGAATGTACAAATTTATTAGTACTTTAGTCTGGTTTTACAGGAAACCAAAGTATATTTCGCGGATAAGTTATGTTTTTATAGAAAGAATGAAAAAATCATTTCATATTTGGATAAAGATATTTCTTACTGTTTTACTGGGCATCGCTGTTTTCATTCTTGATTATTCAACAGAACTCGGTGTAGCGGGCGGCGTACCTTATGTTGCGCTTGTTTTAATGGCTCTGTGGTATAAAGACAAAAAGATAAGTATAATTCTGGGCATTACAGGTTTAGTACTAACTGCATTGGGTTATTATCTGTCACCTGAAGGGGGTGAACTATGGAAAGTAATATTAAACAGGATCTATGCTTTTTTTGTAATATCCGTAGTGACCATATTCGTATACCAGCAAAAAAGTATCCAGCAAAGAATTAAAAGTTTTAACCGGATTCTGGAACAGCGTGTTGCGGAACGTACTACAGAATTAGAAAGAGCCAATAAAGAGTTGAAGGGATTTGCCTCTGTGGCTTCACATGATCTGAAAGCACCTTTATCCAATATACAGAGCTTAATAATGCTTATTGACCAGTCTGACGGTATTAATGAAAATTCCAAATACATATTTGAAAAATTAAAAACTTCGGTAGAACAAACCCTGGCCACCCTCCTTTCACTTAACGAAGTACTGGCCCTGAAGGATACTTTTAATGTCGAAAACGAACGGTTAAGCTTTGACGAAGTATTAAACACCGTTACCCGGAGTATTGAAGTGCAAATTAAATCCTCCAATGCAACAATAAATGCTGACTTTTCCGAATGCGGGCATGTTTATTATCCCCCGCTGCATTTGCAAAGCATCATGCTGAATCTGCTCACCAATGCCATTAAATTCAAAAAGCAAAATACGGACCCCGTGATACAAATCAAAACAGCAATTACAGACGGGAAAACGTGCCTGATGATAAAAGACAACGGACTGGGCTTTGACGTCAGGAAACACAAAGATAAAGTATTCGGACTCTTCAAACGACTGCACACACACGTTGAAGGCCAGGGTGTAGGGCTATATATTATCAAATTAATAGTAGATTCACATAACGGAAAAATTGATGTTATCAGTGAACCAAATAAAAGCACAACATTTAAAATATATTTCAATAATGAAAGATCTTAAAATATTATTGGTTGAAGACGATAAAATTACTAACTTCCTTTCCAAAAAAGTATTGGATATAATTGGTATTACTCATGTTGAGGCTGTTCTTGACGGACAGAAGGCAATTCATTGTATGAATAACTATTGTCCGGATTTGATTTACCTTGACCTCAACATGCCTGTAATGGACGGATTTGAGTTCCTGGAAGCAATAAAGAAGGCCGGATTTTCTGTGAAAACCAAAGTGGCCATATTAACTTCCTCCGATATGCAAAGCGACAGAGATAAAGCAGGCAACTATCCCTGTGTTATAGATTATATTGTGAAACCGTTAACGGTGGATAAAGCTGCAAAAGCGATAACAATGCTTGATTAATATTTACTGGCGTTAATCGCTTTTGTCAGTAACGTTTGTGAGTTGATGAAAGAACCGGCGTTATTAATATTAAACTAATATAAACAAAAAAGAGGTAAACAATGAAAATAATGAATTTCCTTCGAGATTTTGCGATCACTTTCGTAATAGTATTTATCGTTAGCACTATTGTCAGTTATTTCTATAGTCTGATCGCACATAGTGCAGGTTCTGTTGATTGGGAAACATCATTCAGATTTGCTGTCATTTTTGGAATTATATTTCCTACGATCAGGATCGTTGAGAAACGACAAAAAGATTGATAACCTGAATTTAAATGTGCTTTTTGTTTAAGAGTAGGAGAAGTTTAAGGAAAACAAACAACTCAATTATTTAAATGAACCGGTATTCCCCCAACAGCCTACAACAAAGACCTGAGCCAAAAAGCAAGGAAAATTGCAATACAATCTTTTCAATATGACACGAAAAAACATAACTTACAATCACCCGTTGGAAAAAGAGATTGGATTCTCAAGGGCGGTAAGGATCGGTAACATCATTGCAATTACCGCTACAGCCCCGATAGCAAAAGACGGGTACGTTCATACGCCCGGGGATATGTATGGCCAAACCAAAAGATGTTTAGAAATAATCAAGGATGTAACTGAGCAGGCAGGTGGAAAACCTGATGATGTTATCAGAACAAGATTATTTCTCAAAGATATTAAAAGATGGAAAGAGGCTGCAAAAGCACATGGCGAATTTTTTTCCGGTGTGCAGCCTGCCAGTAGTTTTATCGGGGTTTCCGGATTTATAGATCCCGAATGGCTGATTGAAGTGGAAGCCGATTGTGTATTGCAGGAGTAAGATCTTTAACGTTGCGGAAATTTATTTCAAATACCGTCAATTGTGAGTGAGATTATTGGCCGACCATATCATGTCGGGATCAAGAGGGAAGACCGGCCGGCGGACATGTTTGTACTCAAGGTTTTCCATGAGCTGATTGGCAAAACCGGGCGTCAGTGCCATGATGGTACGTGGAGCGATATCCCGCAGGGCCTGAAACAGGTATCCTTCTTTCACAACGACGATTTTGTGCTTAAGCGGATCGATCTCCACCGCACGGAAATGAGCGGGGTCTGTGAAAGCCCTGTGCCTGCTGAGCAACACAAGCGTTACGCCATCCACCTGCAAAACCGCATCCGGTTGTTTGCTGTCCGGCTGTTCCCTGGTAATACGCAGCACGATACCGGTAATTTCGACGGGTTTGCTGAACACATTATCGATTTTACCGCCGACGGAAAGATTAACCGTAGTGCCAACTCCGGCAGTCACGCACTGTTCCACAGCTTCCGGATCGACAATGCCGGCCAAAACGGCATCCGGCACCTTATACGCGAGCAGGCGTTCCAGCACGAGTGTACCGTCACCTGCGGCACCTGCTGTCACATTATCGCCAGAATCTGTAATAAACACCGTAGTATCCTGAGATTCCAGTGCGGTCTTTATGGCATCGTCAATCGAAGCGGTTGGCATGTCGAACCTGAGATTTGAACGCTGTTCCCAGATTGCGTTCGCCAGCGCTTCGGCCTGTACCCGCGCCTCCGGCAGATACTTATCGTCCCGTGCCACTACCTGAACACTCATCCCGGCTCTGGGCACGTCCGTCCAGGGCATACCAACAAAGATGCTGGCATCCATAAGCCCCGCCATCCCGGAAATCTCAGGCAATCTCGCATAAAGGGATTTGAGCGGTTCCACGCCTGTGATACCTTTTTCGCCCGGAATGAGAATGGGAATGCTTATGTGCACTGTCCGGGGTAAAAAGTCATTCCTGAGAGCCTCTACCAACAATCTTACCGTACGTGTACGGGTCTCTTCCCCGTCAACATGGGGAGCGGTCCGGTAAGCCGAGACAATGTTGAGACCATCGATGAATTCCCGGGAAATGTTGCCGTGCAGATCAAAACTGGCGGCTATCACAACATCTTCTCCTGCTATCTTACGGATCCGTTTAATGAAATCGGCCTGTGCATCCGGGTAGCCTTCGACGTGCAGGGCCCCATGCATGTCCAGAAAGATACCATCAACAGAACCGGCAGCCCGCAATGCTTCGAGGATCTCGTCGCGGAATGCCTCATACGTTTCTTTGGAGACAACACCGGATGCACCACCGATGGCGTGAAGCGTCGGTATTACCTCCACACCTTCGTCTTCAAGGTATCCGGCCCATGCCCGCCCCTGCGTTGCATCACTGCCACGCAGGATCGTAAAGTCATCCGCTGTTGTCAGGTAGGGTATGAATGTATTGGATTCATGCCGGATGCCGGCGGTCAGGATCCGGAACACTTTTTTCTCCCCCGATGTACAGGCAAGAGCGGTGAACAGGGCAACAGCTATGATAGTTATTATGTTTCGTGATTTGATCCGCATGATTGACCTCCTGTGGCCGGATTACCGGAAAGCGGCGCCCTGGCGGCAATACACTCTTGTCCGGACACCAGCCGTAAGTTAACATTAAAAAATTCCATCTCCAATTTACAAGTTAATCTCAAAATACAAAGTATTATCCGTATTCCCGGTTAATATAATGAAGTAAATTCACAAAAAATAAGTTTTGATATCTTATTTAAGACCTGTTCGTATAAATCCCGGTATGAGATAATGAGCAAGCAGGCACGGCAAACCGGTATACCATATGGTTCAATTTGCTGATTCATAGTAAAATTCGTAACTTTATTATCAGTTTAATATCATCCGCCGACATGCCGGTCAACTTCGCACCGTTTCGCATACCGGCAAACCGGTTGTGGACAATTATAAAATTACGACAATGACAACAAAACCTTTAGACCTTGACAAACTGAAATCAAAAGACCCGAAAGTAAAGTACGGGTTTGCAAAGGAGTTGCTCAAAACGGGTGCTGACAATCCCGGGTTGCTTTACGACAACTTCGATGACTGGATAAAAATGATGACCGGTGACAATAACGTACTTAAATGGACAGCTATTGATATTATCGGTTACTTATCTGCCGTTGACAAAGACAACAAAACAGACGGGAAAATCAAAGACATTATTGAATTGCTGCATGGCGGAAATCTGATCACTTCCAATCATGCCGTTTTCGCCCTTGGACTTATTGCCAAAAACAAACCCGGAAAACGTAAGGAAATTATCAAAGAACTGCTTCTCGTTTCAAAGGATAAATTCGACAACCAGGACTGCCATGATATAGTAACCGGAAAGGTGCTTGAGACATTAAAAAAATTCCTTAACGACATCAGGGACGACCAGGATGTATTGAACTTCATAAAACAGGCAGAGAGATGCAGGCGACCAGCAACAAGAAAAAAAGCTGTTTATCTGCGGAACAAAATTAAAAAACTATCCTGAAGAAATAAATCTCACACGCCGAACAACCTCCGGATATGCCGGTCATAGATATTCTCAAAGACCTGTTGCCCGATGATCCCGCTATATTTTTCGAGCAGTGAGGTATATTTTTCTCCCATTTCCGCAGCAATTTTATATCCCACATGGATCAATTGCCTGAAATCGGGGTTATACCGCGGTTCTTCCCGATCGTGACGTAAAACAGCCGCAAACGTCCCGCCATCCCAGTTGTTTACCTCTTCCGCCGGGGGCAACCGGGCAGGATCAATGCCGATCACCGAAGCATAGGGAGCACACAGGTCTTCCTGTTTTTCAAGTGCTTTCCGGTATATCTCTTTTGCCAGCATCAGCCCGTCACCGCCTGCCAGCGCCAGACCGGTAACTTCTTCGAGCCACGTCGTACCGGCAGTCTTGATATGGATCCCTTTATCATATTTTTTTATAAGTGAACCCATAACGGGATAAATGGCAAACTTGTCACTCCCGGAATGGACACTCAGTTTCAGGTTGCGGGGTAAACCAAATTCATGAATCGCATACTCAATCGCCAGCAGATCCTGTTCAAATTCCCTGCTGAAAGTCCCGACATCGCCTTCATAATCCACCCCTTTGTTAAACCTTCCGGTGAATTTGGGTGCGATGGTCTGCACCGGCACCCCGTAACCGGCAAGGGCGCTGAGAATAAAAAACAGTTCAACAGGATTTTGCGGGGCATCCACTTCGTCCATGGAAACTTCCGTGACAAAATTCCCCGCTCCTTTCCGGTCAGCAATATAGTTGTATATCCCGGCAGCTTCACGGCAGGCAAAAAGGAATTTTCCGGCAATTCTTTCCAGGTCTCTGCCGGAGAGATGGAATTTTTCTTCAATACCGGGAATGTTTAAGGTACCTGTATATTTCCTGTTCCGTTTAATAAAATCAGACACCTCTGATGTATCCGGTTTCTTCCCTATAAAATCTGCAATGTCAATCGTAAAAAAATCGGAGGGTTCTATAAATGCATCCACGTTGTTTTTATTGATATGGTCGGCATCCACAAACCAGGGTTTGTCCCAACCCAGTTTTTTTACGGCATTACCTGCTTCTTCCCGTACGGATCCGGGTGTTGTCCCGATGATGGTATGTTCGCGGTGGGATTTGTTCCATACCGGTACCAGGTCAATACCGAGTTCCCCGGTTTTCATAATGGCTTGCAGCTGTGCAACTCCCTGGTGTCCGAATCGGTCACCTGTTCCGAACGAATATTTATTTATCTCCATAATGCCGATTGCTAACAATGATCAAACAACTTATTATCCTGCAAACGTTTCTTTTACGCATTGTATGTTCCTGCACTGGTATTCCCTCCTGTCCCTGTCCAGTTGGTATGAAAAAACTCACCACGCGGACGGTCAATCCGTTCGTAAGTATGTGCTCCGAAATAATCCCGTTGTGCCTGCAGCAGGTTTGCCGGCAACCTGTCTGTACGGTATCCGTCGAAATAGGTCAGGGCTGCAGCCATGCCGGGTACCGGGATCCCGTTATTCATTGCATTGCTGACCACTTTTCGCCAGCTATCCTGTGCTTTTTCCACAATGGATTTGAAATAGGGATCAAGGATCAGGTTGGGAAGGCCGGGGCGTTTCCGGAAAGCTTCATTGATTTTTCCCAGGAAAGCGGAACGAATAATACATCCTCCTCTCCAGAGTAAGGCAATGCGGCCAAAATCCAGGGCCCATCCGTAATGTCCGGCTGCTTCACGCATCAGGGTATAACCCTGGGCATAAGATATAATTTTGGAAGCATATAAAGCTTTCCGGATATCCTCAATAAAGGCTTTTTTATTCCCGGAAAAGGAAGGTTGCGGGCCTGTAAGTTCCCGTGACGCCGTCACCCGTTCTTCTTTTTGTGCCGATAATGCCCGGGCAAAGACCGATTCAACAATCAGTGTTAAAGGAATCCCTTCGTCGAGGGCAGCGATTCCGGTCCATTTCCCTGTTCCTTTCTGGCCTGCAGTATCGAGGATTTTCTCTACCAACGGTTCACCGTCCTCATCCCTGAATGCCAGTATGTCTGCGGTAATCTCAATGAGATAGCTGTCCAGTTCTCCTTTGTTCCATCCGGAAAAAACATGGTACATTTCGTCATGCGACATGTTCAGCAGGTTTTTCATCATAAAATAGGCTTCGGAGATCAGTTGCATGTCCCCGTATTCGATCCCGTTATGTACCATTTTCACAAAATGTCCGGCGCCATTATCCCCTACCCAGTCGCTGCAAGGTTCTCCGTTCACTTTGGCACTGACGCTTTGAAAAATATTTTTTACAAGTGGCCAGGCTTCCCGGGATCCACCCGGCATCATGGAAGGCCCTTTCAGTGCACCTTCTTCGCCGCCCGAAACGCCTGTGCCTATATACAATAAGCCTTTACGCTCTACATATTCCGTTCGTCTGATCGTATCGGGAAAGTGGGAATTTCCTCCGTCAATAATGATATCCCCTTTATCAAGAAGCGGGATCAGTCTTTCAATAAAATCGTCAACCGGTTTACCGGCTTTTACAAGCATCATCACTTTCCGGGGACGTTTCAGGGATATTACCAGCTCTTCAAGCGAATGAGTACCGATAAAGTTCTTCCCTCTGCCCCGGCCGTTGATAAATTTGTCCACTTTTTCGGTTGTACGGTTATAGACGGCAACCGTAAACCCTTTGCTTTCCATGTTTAATACCAGGTTCTCGCCCATCACGGCAAGCCCGATCAAACCTATTTCTGCTTTCTTTTCCATATTCCGGTTAATTATTTATGTTAAAACCTATTTCTAAAAAATGTTTTTCGAGAACTTTATCCGGTTTCTTCAGGACAATCTTATAGTTGAAAAATTCCCTTCTGACAGGATATTTTCCGCGAAGCAACTCAAAGGCAGCAGGATCTTTTCTTAAATGGTTATCATCCTGCCGTATGGAATATGTGTGCAGGATGGCTTCCGTAAGGCATTCCTGAAGGTTCATCTTTTCATTATTTATATGAATTACCGGATTCCCCGGCGGAGGCAGTTCCTCCGGATACCAGGGTTCAAGCGGAAGGTGAAAAAACCGGGATACGGCATTTACACTCATGGCTGTTCCGTTGGCTTTTCCATCAACGGAATAGCCGGCAATATGTGGTGTCGCCAGGGATACTCTTTCCAACAGATCCCTGTTTATGGCCGGTTCATTATTCCATACATCCAGTACGGCGCTGGTGAGATGTTCCGACCGGAGGGCTTCCAGCAAAGCGTTATCCTGCACCACCGGTCCGCGGGAAGTATTGATCAGAACGGAACCGCATTTCATCCGGCTGAGAAAAGTCTCGTTCACCATGCCCAGGGTCTTATCTGCTCCGGTTTTATTTAAGGGGACATGAAGGGTAACAATATCGGATTTATCGAGTAACTTTTCCAGTGAAACGAAATGTCCGGAACCCTCTTTCCTTTCCCGGGGAGGATCATTTAAAAGCACGCTGAATCCAAGCGCTTTTGCCAACCGTTCCACCTTTGAACCCACATTTCCGACACCGATAATCCCAAGGGTTTTCTCCGTAAAACGAAATTTTTTCCTGCGTGCCAGCCAGACGAGGGCCGAAGCAACATACTGCATCACGGAACCGGCATTACATCCGGGAGCATTAACGACCGTGATCCCGTTTTCACGGCACCAATCCAGGTCAATATGGTCTGTACCGATGGTAGCCGAAGCCACAATTCTTACATCCGTATTTTCCAGCAAATGCCTGTCTGCCTGTGTCCGTGTACGGATAATCAGTGCCCCGGCATTTGTAAGATGTCTCCGGCCGATTTCCCTGCCCGGGATATAATCCACCTGCGCCCAGGGTTCAAACACCCCTCTCAGAAACGGTATATGAGCATCGGCTACAATTTTCATCTCCCTGATCTTTGCTTGTAATAATCCTTTACTACCTCCTCCAGTACCCTGTTGGTACGTGCGGCGGTAAGGCCGGTACTGGGACATTCTCCTTTTCCCTGTATAGCACCGACGACTGTTTTAATCAGATTGAACTGTATATTCTCAGGATTCTGAAAGGTAAATTCCGTTTCACCGGATCCGGTTACCAGTGTCAGGGGAACCACCTGAAAAGTTGAAAAACGAATATGACCCTCAGAGCCGAACACTTCGATAGTATCTGTCTGTGACACAGGGTTGGCAACAAAACTCCAGTTTCCCTGCCCGGTAACTCCCGATGCAAAGCCGAAGTTTACTGCCAGTGTATCTTCTGCTTCATATAAACCGCCCCGGTTGGTAACAACTGCCTGAATCTCTTTCACCGGTCCGAAGATATAATCCAGAATATCAAACTGATGTGAAGCCAGGTCATAAAAATATCCGCCACCGGCTATTTCAGGGATCACCCGCCAGGGCAGGTTTTTCCGGTTATGATCTTCCTTTCGCGGTGGCAGCATCAGACGAACGGACACACTGTCAACACGGCCGATTTTGCCTTTGTCAATCCATTCCTTCAGTTTGAGAAAGCCGGGAAGACGCCTCCGGTAATAAGCTACAAACAACGGTACTCCCGTTTCCTCCGAAACCCGGTTCATTTCAAGACATTCGGCATAGGTCCGTGCCATCGGTTTTTCAACGTAAACAGGTTTCCCGGCGCGCATCGCTTTGATGGCATACGAAGCATGCATGTGAGGAGGCGTTGCAATGTAAACTGCATTAACATCCGTATCGTGAATAAGATCATCCGCCTTATCATACCACCGGGGAACCTGATGCCGGCGGGCATAACCGGCAGCTTTTTCTGCGTCGCGCCGCATCACAGCTACCAGCCGTGACCCTTCAATCTTATTAAAGGCAGGGCCGCTCTTTTTTTCGGTTACCGTTCCACAGCCAATAATCCCCCAGTTGATTTGTTTCATTTAATCAGATTTAAATTTTTACCCGTTCGATTTATGTTCATAGGTTCGAAAATTTCTTTTTTTCAGCCCATAAACCCAGAGCCGGATTGGAGATATAAAAAATCTCTTCACCGTCAGGCAAAATATTAAAACCGTCTTCCATTTTTGTGATATCGTATTTTTTCTGCATTCGGGTCAGATCCGCAAAAATGAAACCGGCTTTTTCGATTTCCTCCTTGCTGAGGTGTCCCGGACAATAGGTTATGTTAAACCGGCCTTCGGATGATCCGTGGATCAGGTGGGCGGCGGCAGCAAGGTTTTCAGCAAGTTCCCGGTTCTTTTTTACCTGATCGAGCGTATAATCCGTTCCGTGATACCCGTATTTCCTGATTAACCGGTCTATTTCTTTGTCTTCACCGAATTCCTTAAGGCCGGGAGCAAGGATGATCAGTTCCCCGTCATCTGCCAGGGCCATCCGTGTCCGGTAAATGGCTTTGTTCCCCAACCATGTACTTTTGTACTCTGCAGGATCAAGATAAACCACTACTTTTTCCAACGGTTTATCCAGCAGTTGGATATTTACTTTCACAGATAATTCGGCAGCTTTCCTGAAGGTTTCTATATCATCACCGATAAATAATCCCCGGGTAACCTGCCTGTCATTTTCATTCAGACCGATAACGGTCAGGACATACAACACAGGAGGAAGTTTATTCCCCAGAAGCACTTCGGCTTTGTTAAGGATCGCCCGCACAGGGTTTTCAGCCCGTCCCATGATCCGTTCCATTCCGTAAACAGCACCTACAAAATGACTTTTGTTGATGCTCTCTGCACCGCCGGTACCTATAAAGATATTTTTGTTGTAGTTTGCCATTCCGATCACTTCATGAGGAACTACCTGGCCGGGTGAGAGGATCAGGTCGTACCCGCCTTCTTTCAACAATCTGTTTACCTGTGCCGGCCAATCAAAGGAGAGTTTCCCTTCCGTAATTTCATGAATGAACTCACCGGAAACCTGTCCCAGTGTAACGACATCTTTGCGCCAGTTATGTTCACGAAAAAGTGACAGGGGAATATCCCCGAACATCGTTTGCAACTGTCCGGGAGACATTGGCGAGTGTGTTCCGAGTGCGGGCAGGATATCAGTCAGGGTATTGCCAAAATATTCCCATGCATGCCTGGTCACTTCACCGGCACGGGAATGCAGGCGCGTAATATCGGGAGGTATGGCAAGAACTTTCCGTTTACGTCCTAACCGATCCAATGCCGTATAGAGTCCGTTCTCCAGGTCTTCATTGCTGAGGACGGCCTTTTCTGATCCTTTTTCAAAATAAATCATGGCAATATTCTTTACATTTTATCAGCTATTTCCATGGAGGCTGTGAAGGCAGACTCCGGTTAAAGGATTCCATCAGTGATTCTTCATATGCTCCTGCAAAGGTGCCGTTAAAAAACCTGTCGAGGGCTTCGTTGTGAAACCGGGTCCATGATTCCTCTTCATTACCCGGATTGACCGGGTAAAACAATACTCCGTTTTCCCGGGCTGCCTTCAGGTCTCCGGGGGCATCACCGATCATCAGGATTCTGTCGTCCGGATACTTACCTTTGGCTGCAAGAGCGAGGTGTTCGGCTTTGGTCCCGTACTCCTGTCCGGCAATAACCCGGACATACCCGTCGATCCCGTTTTCACTCCATTCCCGTTCAAGTGCCCCGGATGGTGTTTGTGAAACAACGATAGCATCCGCCTTCCCCCGAATCTTCTCAAGAGATTCACGCACTCCCGAAAACGGTTTTAATCCCTTCACCCAGATTCCGATCTCCTCATTCACCTTCTCCGACCATTCCAAAATCCTGTGGATCATTACATCGTCTGTTCTTTTCGCATACTCTTTGAGTGCCGGGTTTCCAAGTCTGGTCTCCTTCCGCGTCCATTCCTTGAGTGAAGTAAAATCAGGCACATGGATTCTGCGTGCAGCCACTTCGGGACGTTCTCCGAGTAAATGTGAGAATTCGAGTAATGCCAGAAAACGGTTTATACCACGTGTCCGTGAATAGAGATTAACAAACTCCCACGTTTCGCGTGCAACCTTCGATACCGGTAATAAGCCGAAATACCGCAAAACATTGGGACAGAAGAATTCCTTTTGTTTGGGTTCCATCGAATCGAAGACACAACCATCGGAATCAATCCCGATGAAAAATTCTTTTGTCGGTAAAAGCTCTTTCAGTTTTTTTTGAAGATTCATAATCTGTGTTTTTATTTCAAAGTTGGTTTCATGCAAAGAACGCAATGAAGCTCGCAAAGAGCGCAACGGAAGCGCAGAGTACGCAGAATTATAAATTATTTATCAGCCGATGAATGCCTTCTTTTAAAATTTTGGTATTAAAATTTATAAGTAACGCAAGCTTGAGTCCGGATAATCCGGGGCAGCTCCGATAATTTTATATGATATATCGTTTTCATTCATCTCTTTGCGCTTTTTGTGTCTTCTTCGCGTGCTGTGCGTGATACTATAAATCAATAAGCTTGCGGAATATAGTTTTTCAGTTTTTTTTTCGCAAATACCGGTTTCAGTCTGGCGAACCGTTGCAGACCGTTTACCAACGGTACCGAGGGCCAGTCGGTTCCGATCAGAGGTCTGACATAATCCAGAAACTCATCCGTTACATCCATCCGGTTCGTAGCGATCCATTTCTCAGGAAAAGTGCGCTCGGAAAGAGCGACTTTCTCAAGCGGTACTTTGTCATACCGGACGGAATAAATCGAACCCGGTTCTCTGAGGATAGTAGCCATCCATCCGTTGCCGTCATGAAGGGCTATTTCCACGGCTTTTTTACCTACCTGGTAAGCTTCGTCCAGATCTACAGTTGAGGCATAAATGGCCGTACTCCGCTGATCGGTTCCCGGCACCTGGCCGCGGGCGGCCCCCCGGGCTTTCAGCCCTTTTTCATTCAAGTAATTGATAATAGTTTGATAAACCGATAACCTGGTGGCCCCGAAATTGGTATGTCCGAAAGAGTCTTTCACCTCTCCCGGTCCGCCAATGTCAAATCCTTCGCTGACCACCACCAGACAACGGCCGTCCTTTCTGAGCTGATCGTTGACATTATCTGCAAGTTCGGGCAGGGAGACCCCCGATTCTGCCATGTAAATCTGCAAAGGGGTTTCCCGTTGCGGGTCGGCCAGGCGGGCTGCTGCCGGAATAAATCCGATCCTGCGCCCCATGGCCTGGAGCACCAATACCGGATCGGCAGGTGAAGATCCCCTGTTTTCTTCTTCTGCGTTTTGCACGATATGAGACCAGTACCGTGCCACACTTCCATATCCCGGTGTATGGTCTATCAGTTTAAATTCAGAATCACCCACATCATTGTCTATGGTTTTGGGCACCCCCACGGCAATAACGTCCAGTCCCTTATCCCTGCAAATCTCACTTACTTTATAAGCCGTATGCTGGGAATCATTTCCCCCGATGTAGAAAAAATATCCGATATTATGGGCACGGAATACCCCGACAATCCTGTCAAAATCCTTTTCCCGGTGATTTTTCAGCTTGTAACGGCAGGTTCCGATACTTCCGGCAGCAGGTGTATTTTCCAGCAAGGCAATTTCTTCCTCCTTCTGTACGGAAAGATCCAGCAGTTCTTCCTTTAACACTCCTTCTATCCCATGCCATCCGGCATAGATCGTACCAAAATGATCAGGATGCGATCTGCATGCATCAATAGTCCCCCGTAACGAATTGTTGATTACCGGGGAAGGTCCTCCGGATTGAGCGATAATTACGTTCTTGGAACTCATAGCTGTTTTTTTGAAAATATTGTTATTAATTCCAAACTTCAACTTTTAATACTCAAACAATTAAACAATGAGTTTTAATAATCATTCACTATTGGGGATTGATTATTTGAAAACTCTTTTATCTTTTATCTTTTTCCTTTTTTCTTTAATCTTTTCTTTCATACTCCGCTATACACGTTAAATCCTCCGTCAATCGGCAGGGTTACGCCGGTTATAAAACCTGCCATTTCAGATAAGAGAAAGGCTATGCTGCCATGAATCTCATTATAATTGCCGAAACGGTTCATCGGGGTATTTGCAATGATCTTTTTCCCCCGGGCAGAAAGTTCTCCCGTTTTTTCGTCAAATAAAAGAAACCTGTTTTGATCACCAACAAAAAAACCGGGAGCCACGGCATTTACCCGGATATTTTTTTTTGCCAGATGCACGGCGAGCCATTCCGTAAGATTTGTTACCGCAGCCTTGGCAGCAGAATAAGCCCCGACGCGTGTCAGTGACCGCAAGGCACTCATCGAAGAAAAATTTACCACAGCCCCCTTTCCCTGTTCCAGCATATCGCGGGTAAAAACCATTGTGGGCAGGAGTGTTCCGGACAGATTCAGGTCAAACACCCACCTGAATCCTTCAATATCCAGGCCATAGATAGATTTCTGCAAATCCTCTTCGGAGACAGACTCCAGGAATTCAGCTTCTGTTGTTCCTTTAGGTGAGTTTCCTCCGGCAGCATTGATCAGGAAATCAATTTTCCCCAGGTCTTTATTAATTTTTCTTTTGGCCTGCAAGAGGGATTCCTTGTCAAGTACATTTGTCTCAACACCGAGGGCAACTCCTTTCATTTCTCCGGTAATCTGATCAGCAACTTCAACGGTGCGCCGGCTGTTGATGTCAAGAATTGCGATTTTCATACCTGCTTCTGCCAGATAAAGCGCTAAAGAAGAACCTATGGCGCCGCCGCCACCGGTAATCACACAGGTTTTTCCATTAAGGTCATTAAATCCGGGTTTTTTCATGGTTAAGATTTTATTAATTTTAAAAATCCCGGTAATCCCGGTAATTTTCCTTTACAATAATATCTACAGGCATGATCTGTTCTTTTCTCACCGGTATTTTACGTACAAAATGATTAAACAGAGCCATCATCCCGCCATATCCCTGAGCAGCAGGTTTCTGACACAGCAGCACATCAATGACCCCTTTTTTTAAATACCTGACATTGTCAGGAGTCAGGTCATACCCGACCACCATCAACCCGGATTTACCGGTTTTTTCCAAACTCTTGGCCACTTTATGTGCAGAAGAGGTTACAAAAATCCCTCTTGTCTTATGATGTAAAATATCTTCCAATTTCTTTGTCAGCAACAACTCATCTGCCGGATTGATATTTAATTCTTCAATTTTCCCTCTGAAATTATTATCAGAAAAAAATTGTCTTAAACCCTTATCCCGGTTTCCCAGATGAATATTATTTTCAATATCCAGTGTAAAATTCACCACCAGAATTTCAGATTTTCTTCTGAGATGAAAGGAAAGCAATCTGCCGGCAAGATAACCACTTTCAAACGGATCCTGATAAAAAGAACTTAACGGCTCGATATTTTCAATAATCGTATCCAGGAAAACAAAAAGGATCTTTCTTTCTTTACATTTACGTATAAATTCCCGGGCTTCCCTCTTAAAAACCGGTGCCAGCAATATCCCGTCAGGTTCAAGAAGGATCGCATCGAGTGCGGCTTTACGAAAACTAACGGGATCGGCAAGATTGAAAAAAAGGTTTTCCACCTTAACTTTATAACCGGTCATTTCCCGTGCTGCCTTTTGTATTCCCTCCAGCGGAATTTTCCAATAGGTATTATCGCTTGAAAACCCCGGTGTGATGGTGACAAAGACAACCGGTTTATCGGCAGCCAGCCGCTGGGCCAGCACATTGGGATGATAGTTAAGATCTTCACATACCCTGAGGACTTTTTCCCTGGTGGATTCGGAGACACGCCCACGATTGTGAATTACACGGTCAACAGTTCCGACAGACACTTTTGCCTTTGTCGCGACTTCTTTAATACCAATATGTTGCATATTTGCAGACTTTAATCCTGACACAAAGTTATGAAAAAAACGGTATATTGCGTGTACGTACACGCATCTTTTACCGGAATGTGATTATTTTAGCGTGTACGTACACGCAGGGTATAAGATAATTCAGGAATAAGAATAATCCGGATACGAGGTTTCGAAACGATGATCAGTTACAATCCGGCATGCCGGCTATTCCGTATTTAGTGCTACCCAGGGTCACGTTATCTCCTTCGACCCTGGTATAATGATATTTCCATGCCTCGCCGGATGCATGCACGAATACAATTTCACCCTCCTGCATATTCCCGGTTATTCGCCAGGTACCATGATCTCCTCCCTGTGATGCGGTACCCCAACCTTCACCACTGTATCCGGATTCCGATCCCGAGTGAAATTTTCCGTCAGGACAAAGATGTATCTCGGTCGATGACCCTCCAGTCTGCCCACCTCCGACGGCCGAAAAGCGGAAAAGCTTTACGGCAAACCGTCTCATCAGCGCTTCGTCATTAGGGCCGGTGGAAGAAGCATTTCCCTTTCCGGCAGCTACATTGGATTCGGCTGCCGCTTCCCCGACAGCATCGGCAATTACTTTCAGGTTTTCCTGGCTTTTTTGGAAATCCTTTTCGTTTTTCGACCACGATACCAGTGTTTTATCTGCCGGATTAAAAACAAAATCATAGGGAACATATCCTACCCACATCTCCTGGAGTACCCATCTTACAATCCATTTATCTCCGACCATTTGTGAAGATTTCGGTTTTCCGAGCATATCCACAACCTGCTCGTATGGCATACCCGGATAGAGATCAGCTGTTTTTTTTGACGAATTAAGCGCCATGGACTGTGTACTGCCACATCCGGTAATATAACCACTTAACATTACAGAAAATATTATTAAAAGCAGGAATTGTAAACGGGGTTTCATAATGACCGGTTTAGGGATTAAACTTCGGAAGTAAATATAAATCATTAAACCCCGGTGTCAAAACACTTTTTATAAAAAATATAATTACAAGGACGAATGCAGCACAAATATATTTCTTTAATGGATTATCTCCTTACGTTTACCTTCTTATTGAAGTTCCTCTTCGCAAATGGCAAAGAACCGGGTTTACGAGTTCGGCAAAACCAACCGGAGCGTAGCGTAGCCAACCTTCGATCTTTTCTACATATCTTTTTTACGCTCGCCGACCCCGCTGCCACAAAGTGATCTCTTCGGGACAAGCAGCAGAGTTCGCAGGATTCAGGTTTCTCAAATTACCGAACCGGCAGAAGAAGGATTGCTCTGGTCTTCCCGGAATTTCAGATGGAAATAGACCAATACAGAAAAGATCGGCGTTAAGGGAATGATTAAAGCATTAAATAAACTGTTCAAAACAATGTAAACCGGATTTTGCATGGGCTGTAACATTCCAGAAGTACCGGACACCGTTTCGGGACCAGCAGCATTGAATACGGTATGGAGGAACTTTCCGGCATAGGGAGCCATGGAAATGGCTGAAAAGATCATTGAGAACAGGACGATAATGGTATAAAAAACGATTACAAATCCAAGTACACGCCAGAAATCCTTTAACACCAGTTGAAAGCATCGTGGAATAACCTGTATGGGTTTTATTTCCTCCACAATCAGTATGGGTGCCGAAGGAAACAATACCGTTCCGAAAAAGAGACCTGTAAACAGGGCGCCGATAATAAACAGGATCAAACCGGCAATGGTTCCGAAAAACAAAACGGCAAATACCAGTGCCATCGTCAGGAGATAGTGAAGATAATATTTTTGAACCGCTTCGGCAAAAAGGGTTAAGTGTGATTTTTCAGGAAAGAGGGTTTTACCGATAATAAAATAAAACAGGAACAAATACAACAAAGCGTAAATCAGAAAAAACACAGCGACAAACAATCCCAATTCCTGTAAGAGATTTCCCATGGGTGCCTGAGGATTCTCAGCTACCTGATAAAGTTGTGCAATGGTATTGGGAAAAAATGTATATATCAATGCCTGAATAAGTAAGATCCCCAGAAAACTATAGAAAAATAACCATCCAAAGTAACGTTTATAGATCATCCAGGCATAACCGAAAATGGTTTCAAAATCCTGAGCCTGATAGAAGGGTGCATCCTTATATTTCATATGCGTGCAGATTACTTTTGACAAAGATAAAAATTCAGTATGATCTGCTGCAAGAAGGATAGACAAAAAGGGAAAGAGATATGTTTAGCATCATATTTTTTGCATACGGGCAATTACCGAATCCCCCAGTTCGGTTTTCCTACGGATGTGATCAATAATTTCACGTACCTGCTGGTTGTTTTCAAACCGGCCCCTGACATTATCAAAATCCTGCTCACGTGTATTTCCGTCACCATCAGCACCAAAGCCGGTTCTGGCCGAAAGGGTGAATTCTTTTCGTGCATCTTCATACAGCATTTTGTCAAGAGCAACCACACTTTCTTTCCATGTTTCAACCCATTTGATGATATGCATCGGCGTAATTTTGTCCAGGGAAATATTCTTTTCCTGACATATCCGGTTAAAAGCCCATGTCCATTCAAAAGTGTAGTATTTCTCATAAAATGATTTGAAAACACCATGTATATGGTCCAGGTCACGGATTTTTCCGTTTTCAATATTATCCAGCAATTGATCCACTTCATTTTTCGGGGCGATCAGGCCTGCCATATCGACCCATGGTCCCAGTCCGGCGTTACTGTCAGGTCTGAGTCTTTGCCGGATCTCATCTGCCGTCCGGTAGTCCCTGTCACGTAACCTGCTGATCAGGGAATTACCAAGAAATTTATTAATACCCATCTGGTAGAGCTGTATACCACGCTTCAGGGATGACCGTGTAATTTTAACATTTTCATAAACATAAAATTCCGATTTTTCACCGGAATGTTCCTGCAGACGTAATAGCAGATCTCTTCCCCTGATCATTTTGTCAATGGTGTACGGGCTTAAGAGATTAAAGTTGATATAATCGAGCAGGTTCTTTTCTTTCCTTTTGTCTCTTCGGGGCCATTTTTGTGCATCACGGATTGTTCCTACACTACGCAGATTTACGCCCGGGGCAAGATAGCTCTCATCTTTGTTTTCGATAAGATATGAAAAAGGCAGTGTTGAAGTATCAGAATTTTTATAATGACGTCCCATAACCAGGGTAAAGGGACCTACCCTGGCCGGCCACAACAGGTACGAATCACTGGTTGTTTTCGAACCGCGTTCAACAATACCATGATGTATAGGGCCGAGTTTATACATATGGTTACTCTGGTTAGAACCGCTGCCTGCATTAAGAAAGGAGAACATCCCGGCAATCAGCAGTGTGGATTTATGATGAGATACCGTAAACGGTCCGGCAAAAACCGAACAGGCTTCACCATGAAAACCTGCACAATTAGCGAAAAACAGCGAGTGCTCGGCGGAATATTGTTTCGCGAGGTGGGTTGACTGCCCGACGAAACATTGTTCAAGGATTGTTCCGTCAGTAACGGTTGCCCCAGATGAGATTATCGAGTTCTTTATGATCACATCAGACCCGATAAGAACAGGGGATTCTTTTGTTGAGTGTATACTCGTATTTTCAATCAGTCCTGTCCCTTCGATGATGGCAAATGGCCCAATTTTAACATTTTTCAATAGCCGGGTGTGCGTAATGGAGACACCTTTTTCAATCACACCTGTCTCACTTCTGAACCTCCCGGCATAAGCATCGATCATCTTTACCAGGGTCTCTATTAACCGGGGCCGGTGGCGGTACAAAGTAAGCACATAAGCAAGGTGGGCAGAAAGGAAATCATAAATAGGTATCTGACGTCCTCCGGTTTCATCCAGAACGTTCACACGGGTTCCATTACCAAATGTTGAAGGGCCCGTGACTTCAAGGGTATCAATATTCCGTATAACACAACCCTCTCCAATCCGGTAATGTGCAATGTTTCCATGGACCCTGGATATATGCACATTGTCACCAATGGAACAATGATGGATAGCAGCCATATATATTCCTGATGGCAGGGTATAGCCATTACGGATATGGATATCTTTCTGTTGGCAACCCAGATACACTTCACCTGAAAAATAGACCTCCCTGAATTTTTCCGGAGAGAAAGGATCTTTAACTTTCACCTGGTTCCAATCAACGGCATGGCAATGTTGTTGCTGAAGCAGGATAATCTCCTCCCGGGTCAATAAACGAAATTCTGCAGGGTTCATCTTTATTGTTTATTCTACAGTTACGGATTTTGCAAGATTTCTCGGCTGGTCCACATCGCATCCACGCAAAACAGCGATATGGTAAGCCAGTAATTGCAGTGGAATAACCGAAAGCAATGGTGTCAGGGCAAGATCGGTTTCCGGAATTTCAATAACATGGTTTGCCATTCCGGCAATCAGGGTATCACCCTTATTGACAACGGCAATAACATCCCCCCCGCGGGCTTTAATTTCCTGTACATTACTGACAATTTTATCATACGAATCATCCTTCGGTGCAATCACGACAACAGGCATTTTTGCATCAATCAGGGCTATGGGTCCATGTTTCATTTCTGCTGCGGGATACCCCTCGGCATGAATATATGAAATTTCCTTCAGTTTCAGGGCACCTTCAAGAGCAACGGGAAAAGAATATCCTCTTCCGAGATAAATAAAATTATTTGTTTCCGAATACTTTTCAGCAATGGTATGAATATTCCGATCCATCCGGAGGATTTCTTCGATTTTTTCGGGAATTTCCTGCAAAGCCCGGATAAACCTGTTATAAGGAACCTTACCCAGCACTCCCCGTTTCCTGCCCAGCATCATGGAAATCATTGTGAGGATGGTGATCTGTGCGGTAAAGGCTTTGGTAGAGGCTACCCCGATCTCAGGACCGGCATGTGTATAGACTCCTGCCTGCGTCATTCTTGCAATACTGCTGCCAACGACATTACAAATACCCAGGACCATCGCGCCTGACTTCTGTGCTTTTTTCACAGCAGCCAGGGTGTCGGCAGTTTCACCACTTTGACTGATGGCGATAACGATATCATCCGGATGGATAATAACCTTCCGGTACCTGAACTCCGAGCCATACTCTACCGAAGCGGTAATCCCGCAAAATTCCTCAAAAAGATATCCGCCGACCAGGGCGGCATGCCAGGAAGTACCACAACCGACCAGAATAATCCTGCCGGCTTTTTCAAGCAAGGGGATGACCTCATGAAGTCCGCCCAAATGTATTTCGGCGTGGTCAGGAAATAATCTTCCTCGGAAAGTATCCTGAATGGAGCGTGACTGTTCAAATATCTCTTTTAACATAAAATGCGGGAAGTTGCCTTTTTCAATTTCCCCGATATCCATCTCCAGGGTATGCACCTCCGGTTCTACCTGAAGATTATTTTCAAGATCGGCGGTTTCCATGCCGTCCTTACTCATTACAGCCAGCCGGTGGTCATCCAGATAGACGACCCGTTTAGTAAAAGCAACGATAGGGGTTGCATCAGACGCCACAAAATATTCGTTTTGACCAATACCAATAACAAGCGGACTACTGTTACGTGCCGCAATTATCTTCCCGGGTTCATTGCTGCATAATATGGCCAGGCCGTAAGCTCCGACAACCTTTCTTAACGCCAGCCGGACTGCAGTTACAGCAGATACATTTCCTTTCATATAGATATATTCGATCAGATTGACCAAAACTTCGGTATCCGTATCACTTTTGAAAATATATCCACGATCTTCCAGGCGTTTTTTCAGCCGGCTGTAATTTTCAATGATCCCATTATGAACCAGTGTAAAATAACCGTTCATTGATTGATGCGGATGAGCATTGATGTCCGTAGGTTCACCATGTGTAGCCCATCGCGTATGACCTATTCCGGTATCGGCTTTCACTGCATTTAATGGAAGTATCTGCTCAAGTTTCCGGATTTTTCCGCTACACTTAAACACTTTAATTCCATTGTTAAATAAAGCAATACCGGCAGAATCATAACCCCGGTATTCCAATCGTTTCAACCCATTTATCAAAACAGGAATCACATCCCTGTTTCCGACATATCCGATAATTCCACACATATCTTAGCGCTTACTGAGGTAAAAAGAACAAAATCAATCAGGATTAAAATGAATCCGGTTTTATAAAACATTTCAAAAATAGTGAATTTAAAAGTTTTAGAACAAGCTTTACTTTTTAATTATTTAGATATAAACTCGTATTTTACTATTAGCCTGATACTTACACAATAAATATTTTTGACTTTCCATGACATATAATTTAAAACGTTTATTTTACCTTATATTGCTTATTATCTTTTATTTAATTACATCAATAATAAATTTTAAATTCTATTATAAATTCTTAATCAGTACTATTAATAAAATATTCTAACAATTACAAATAACCATAACTTAATTAATGTATTAATCGATTTAATATAGTGATCAAAAATATTTTAAGCATTACGGGAGGAAATGTTTATACCGAGATTTCAACTTCCGGATTTTCAATACCGGTTTTAGTAACCTGCCCAAATGAAAGTCTTGTAATCAAATCCAGGGTTAATATTAAGCCGGCAATGGCAAATTTCTGGTAGAATTGTTTTATGGGAGTGCGTAAAATCACATATGTATAGGCATAAGGCAGCATCGTGCCCTGCAACAGCAGATGAAAAAGAAGCACTTTCCATATCCCAAGTTTACTTTTGGATTCCTGAATCAGGAGTACGGAAAAAAACCAGTAAGAACCGAATACGAAAGAGGAGCCGAGCATGTGAGTCGGATTAAAGAGATTACAGGGAGTTATCATAAGCAGATATCCCACACCTCCAAGTCGCATTAAAAAGGTTTTAATCCTGAAGGAATACCAATCATGTTTCTGTGCCCACAAACGCGCCATTTTAAACGACAGCATACTGCATATCAAAAGTCCTGTATCGAAGAAGAAAGGAGATATCTCATTTTTTTCTCCCTGCGTATTCACCGTGGCACCAAGATAGCTTAAGGCATCCTCCCAGAAATGAAACGAACCACGATAGGTAAAAATACCCATAACAATCATGATCAGATTTGTTGACAGCAACAATCTGATGTACTTTCTGAGAAGGGCTGTAGTTTGTACACCTATAAACTTTTTACTCATTGATTTTTTTGCCAACCACATTTCTTTTTATTTTCATACCATTAAAATACAAACGTTTATCGAAAGAAACAAGGATTATACGTATGGAACGATGAATACTTCAGTACTGAAGAATACGTAATTTAGATCAATCCTGAATTAAAAACATGTTATTTTTGGTTCCGAAACCCGATCATTTATAATTCACGATAATGGAACCCAATATAGATTTATATGCAGCAAATAATATAAGGATATTGTCTGCTGCGATGGTTGAGAAAGCTCAGTCCGGACATCCTGGCGGAGCTATGGGAGGTGCGGATTTTATTCATATTCTTTATGCTGAATTCCTGCATTTCGATCCGTCGGACATGACATGGTGTAACCGTGACAGGTTTTTTCTGGATCCCGGACACATGTCTCCCATGCTCTATAGTATTCTAACATTTACGGGACATTACACCCTGGAAGAACTGAAAAAATTTCGTCAATGGGGAAGTTCCACACCCGGACATCCGGAGAAAGACACGAAACGTGGAATTGAAAATACTTCCGGTCCTCTGGGACAAGGTCATGCCATGGCTGTAGGGGCAGCCATAACGGAGCGTTTTCTGGCTGCCCGTTTTGGAGAATGGATGGAACATAAAATCTATACCTATATTTCTGACGGGGGAGTCCAGGAAGAAATATCACAGGGTGCCGGACGTCTGGCCGGACACCTGGGTCTCGGAAATCTGATCATGTTTTATGATTCAAATGATATCCAGCTTTCTACAGGGACCAGTGAAGTTACCTCGGAAGATACGGCTGCAAAATACCGGGCATGGGGCTGGCACGTACAAACCATTGATGGCAATGACCATCAGGCTATAAGACAGGCACTTAAAGCCGCCAATGATGAAAAGGAAAAACCATCCCTGATCATTGGTAAAACGATTATGGGAAAGGGAGCCGTTGATGCGGACGGCCATTCATTTGAAAAACAGGTTTCCACCCACGGGATGCCTCTCAGTAAAGCAGGTGCTTCTTTTGAAAAAACCATTGAAAACCTGGGGGGTGATCCGGAAAATCCGTTTATGATTTTTCCGGAAGTATCCGAGTATTATGCCCGGATCCTGAAAGAAAAAAAGGAATATACCGAATGGAAAAAAGAAGAAGAGACACGCTGGGAAAAAATGCAACCCGATTTGGCAGAAAAATGGGAACAGTTTTTCAGTACAGCATTACCTGTACTTTCTTTTGAAGCCATCCAGCAAAAGCCCGATTCGGCAACCCGGGCAGCTTCGGGAACCGTTCTTTCCTGGCTTGCCGGAAAACTGGAGAATCTTATTGTAATTTCAGCCGATTTGTCAAACAGTGATAAAACCGATGGGTTTCTGAAACAGACAAAATCATTTCAACGGGGCGATTTCAGCGGATCATTTCTCCAGGCCGGTGTTTCGGAGTTAACCATGGCTGCCTTAGCCAACGGTATGGCCCTGCATGGTGGTGTAATACCTGTTTGCGGAACATTCTTTGTCTTTTCTGATTACATGAAGCCTGCCGTTCGTATGGCTGCACTGATGGAACTCCCGGTAAAATATGTCTGGACCCATGATGCTTTCCGTGTAGGAGAAGACGGTCCCACACATCAACCCGTAGAACAGGAAGCACAGATCAGGTTGCTTGAACAATTAAGAAACCACTCCGGATTGAGCAGTATGCTTGTCCTCAGACCTGCTGATGTGCATGAAACCACGGTTGCCTGGAAACTGGCACTGGAAAACCATAAAACCCCTACTGCACTGATCCTTTCGAGGCAGGGGATCAAAGATCTTCCTGCTTCGTCAGGCAACCGTTATAAAGAAGCCTTACAGGCGGCCAAAGGGGCATATATCGTAGAAAAAGATGAAGGAAAACCTGATTTGGTTTTTCTATCCAACGGATCTGAAGTAGCAACGCTGATTGAAGGAGCCAACAAACTGAGAAAAGAAAAAGGATTAAAAATCCAGGTTGTATCAGCGATCTCGGAAGGTCTTTTCAAACAACAATCTTCCGAATATCAGAAAGAGGTTATCCCTGAAAACATTCCTGTTTTAGGCCTGACTGCAGGGTTACCGTCAACATTGCAGGGTTTGGCCGGTTGTAAAGGCACTGTGTTGGGGATGCGGTCATTTGGTTATTCTGCCCCCTATAAGGTTCTGGATGAAAAACTGGGATTCAACGGCGATCATATATACGAAGAGGTATGTCGCCGATTAAACCTTTAAAGTACCTTTTTGAAAATAGCAGTCAACCGTTTCTCCAGTTCAGGAATATTTTTTTTTCATGCCCGGATAAAGCAGCTCATTACCATCATAATTACAGCATCAGTCTAACAAATCAGACAGTTTGGCTTTCAGCTCCTCTCCCCTCAGGTTTACCCCGATGATTATGCCATCCTTGTCCAGGAGAAAGTTAGCCGGTATAGCACGTACCCCATATAACTTTGGTACTTTGCTGTTCCAGTATTTAAGGTCAGATACATGAGTCCATGTCAGATGGTCATCTTCGATCGCTTTGATCCAATCAGCTTTATTACGGTCTAAAGAAACCCCGATGATATCAAAACCTTTCGGATGGTATTCCTGGTAAGCTGCCACAACATTGGGATTTTCGCGACGGCAAGGTCCGCACCAGGCAGCCCAAAAGTCTATCAGGATATAGTTTCCATAGAGTGAAGAAAGGGTAACGGGATTCCCGGAAGTATCATTTAATGTAAAGTCAACAGCCGGCTGGCCAACGGTCACCCGTTTTTTTGCATCGGCCCAGCTTGTTAACTCGACCACAAGGTTAGCCTGCTGCAGGGAAGGGTCAAAACTCCGGATCATTTTTTCCATTTCATCACCCTTCATATCATAGGCCATTCCGCGTAACAAGTAAGGTGCAACCAGGGTATTACCATGGGTTATGATAAAAGCGCTGTCAAATTTTTCTTTTTCGGCAAAAAGTGAATCATACTGGTCTTCGACTTTTTTTACCAATGCTTCATCACCCGTTGCCTGTGCATTCCTCCACTGCTGATAAAGTGTAGCCGAAGCTTCGTCGAATGAGGACGACTCCTCGCGATATGTATTAAAGGTATCCTGTGCAGCAGAACCTTCAGCTTTGGCCAACCATAAAGAGTCTGCATTGCCGGTAACTTTCATTTGTGCATTTTCCATAAAAAGTAACAGGGATCCTCTTTTATTCCCCACCTGGAGGTAATAAATGGAAGGTTGTTCAACCGAGCCGGAAAAAACAAATTTCCCATCCTGGGCATAGGTGGAATCGACAGTAACCGTGTTACCGTCTTTACTGGTTTTTAGAAACACTTCGACGCTATCATCCAGGCCGGTAAGTTCGCCAGAGATTTTATACCCGGAATTATTGGAAGAACATGCCCACATCAGGGCAGGAAGTAAAAAAAGGAAAGTGAGATTTTTCATTAATCGTATGTATTTAAGGATTAAAATTATTTAAAGAAAAATTAATATGGACCTATCGTTATGTAATCCAAACAAAGAAAGGGTATTATGAGTTCTTTTCAAAATATTCTTTTAGAAGTTTCCGTGCAGCAATGTATGGTTCAAGACTTTGTTCTTTCACGGCTTTTTCCATTTCAGAGATTTTCTTCCTGACCTCCGGATTCTGAAAGAATTGATTTTCAATACCTTCCCGAAGAGATTCATAAAACCAGTAGAGGGATTGGTTTTTACGCAATTTATCGAGATACCCGTTATTGCGTGTAAATTTAATGTATTCGGTAATCATTTCCCAGATTTCTGTAATTCCCGTATTCTTTGTGGCCGAACAGGAAATAACTTCCGGTGTCCATCCCGATTCCGGCAACGGATACAGATGCAACGCCGACCGGTATTCTTTGACAGCCCTGTTTGCGGGGTTCAGATTTAATCCATCTGCTTTTGTAATAGCAATGGCATCAGCCATTTCCATTATACCTCTTTTTATCCCCTGCATTTCATCACCTGCACCGGCAAGCATCAGAAGAAGGAAAAAGTCAACCATGGAATGGACAGCCACTTCAGATTGACCAACACCAACGGTTTCAACAATAATTACATCAAAACCCGCAGCTTCGCATAAAAGCATGGCTTCACGGGTTTTCCGGGCCACCCCACCCAGGGAAGTTCCGGCCGGAGAAGGTCTGATAAAAGCTTCCGGGCTGGCAGCCAGTTTTTCCATACGGGTTTTATCGCCGAGAATACTTCCTCCGCTTTTCGAGCTGGAGGGATCCACTGCCAGTACAGCTATTTTCTTACCAAGGCTGATCAGATAGAGGCCGAAAGCTTCGATAAAAGTACTTTTTCCCACTCCAGGTACTCCGGTAATGCCAATTCTGACAGCTTTACCTGTGGATGGAGTACACAATTCCATCAGTTTGGATGCCAATTCACGATGCCGGGGAAGCACACTTTCCACCAGGGTGATGGCCTGACTTAAAATAATAGGATCTCTGGCTTTAAGTCCCCGGAAATATTCTTCGGGTAACCGTTCAGGTTTTTTCTGTTTTTTGAAAGCAGCAACTGTTTTTTCATTGACAGGTTTATGCTGGTCGCCTGGTTTGCTTACATCATTATCCGATTTACCCATGCTGATACGCTTAACAATGGCAAGTTAATGCATAATCCTTTATTAAGAAAAAAAGCAGGTATTCAGCCCGCTTTTTCAAAAAACATAAAGGGGTTTTACTTTTTCCCCGGAGCGTTAACTATGCCTGTAATCCGTAACACTGTTGTGGGCATATTGGGATCATTTGTAATGACCGTTATACTTTTATTTTGTCTGCCTACACGTGTACCGGAATTAAAGATTGCTTTAACAAAGCTACTCTGGCCGGGTTTAATCACATTTTCTTTCGGTGAAACCACAGTACAACCGCAAGATGATCTGACTTTATGGATAACCAGATCGCTTTTGCCGGTATTGGTAAAGACAAACTCATGCTCAACGGTAGTTTTTTGTTCCATGGTCCCAAAATCATATACTTTTTCTTTAAACTGGATATGCGCAGCATTGGATTTCTGTTCAGGAGTAAGTTTTGAAAAATCTTCTTGTATTGAAGCAGAGATGGTGAGTCTGGCACTTGGTAATTCAGTTCCGTTTAATTTCACCCATGCCCTGTCAACAGCAAAGCCCCAGTCATTCTTTTTGGAAGCATCATAAGTCACTGTAACCGTGCCTTTTTCCTTTGGTTTCACGGTCTGGGGATCGGCTTTCATGGTAACATGCGGAGGAACCCTGGTAAATTCAATGGTAATGGGTTCATCTGATGTGTTGATAAATTCATCCAATTGTGTTTTTTTCTGACCTTTATAAATACGTGTAAATGCAATATGGTTTTTCTTGAATCGTAGCCCACCGATTTGATACGGATAAGTATCTTCGAGGGTCTTTGGGCGAGGTTCAACAAACCCGGTAATCCGCAGCAATACGTTTCCCTGGTTGGCATTTGAATAAATCGTAATACTCTTATTAAAAGCGTTCGGTCTGTTTTTCGGGTTATAAACTACACGAATAAAACCATCTCCACCCGGAGGAATGGGTTCTTTCGACCAGGTAGGGGTCGTACAGCCACAAGATGCAGTAACACGGGTAATCACCAGAGGCTGGTCTCCCGTATTTTTAAATTTAAAATCATGGGTAACCCTACCTGCCACTTCCTTGATCCTCCCGAAATCATGAACCTTTGATTCAAAGGCAATACTTGCCCCCTTTTGCTGGGATAACCCGTTATAAGCGAACAGGAAAAACAAAATGCCTGTTAAATAAACGTAAAGCTTTTTCATAATAACTTATTTTTTGATTTTTGTAATATAACGATGGTTTTATATTTATTTGTACATTATAACGTCTCAAATTTAGAAATTGTTTGTGAAAAAGCCCTATTTAATTCAATTTGTCTAATTTTATCAAAGTTTTATGCAGGGCCAGAAAATGAAAAGCAAAGGCGGGCTTTTATACCGGGGATTTTTTCTCCTTCTGATATTTATGTCGGCAACTGTCAGCTATGCCCAGTTTTATAACGGCCATCAGATGGATTTTGGCAAAAACAGGGTTCAATACAATGATTTTTACTGGTCTTTTTACCGGTTCGAACAATTTGACATATATTTTAATGAATTTGGGCGTCCACTGGCCGATTATACTGCGGAAGTTGTTTCAAAGAAACTCTATGAGATAGAGGATTTTTTTGATTACCGGCTTTCCAAGCGGTTGATTTTCCTGGTATATAATAAACAATCCGATTACAAACAAAGCAATATAGGCCTGGTATCCGGGATGGAAGAAACCAATGTCGGGGGGATCAAACGGGTTCTGGAAAACAAGGTTTTTTTATTTTATGAGGGAGATCACCGCAAGTATGACATACAGATCGCAGCAGCGATCGCCCAGGTGGTTATCAATGAAATGATCAATAGTGGCGATATGCGTGACCGAGTTTCAGGGTCATCTGATGTTTCCCTTCCCGACTGGTTTGTTAAAGGCCTTATCGCATATCTTTCCGAACCCTGGGACATTGATATTGACAACAGGGTAAAAGACGGGATCATGTCCGGAAAATTCAAAAACCTGAACCATGTGGAGAAGGAAGATGCCATTCTTGCCGGACATTCTTTCTGGAGATATATCACTGAAGAATATGGCGAAGGTATTGTACCGAATATACTGTACCTTACAAGAATTAACAAAAATCTCGAAAAGGGATTTTATTATGTAATGGGGGAAAAGATCAGAACGTTGTCACAAAAGTGGGTTTCTTATTACAAGGAGAAATACACCAGGATTGAATCGGAGACCCAATCCCCGGCAAGCAAACCGATGGTCAAACGTGTTAATCCGAAAAAAGTGTATCTGACAACCCGTATCAGTCCGGATGGGAATCACATCGCCTATGTAACCAACCAACTGGGACAATATAAAATCTGGATGCTTGACCTGCAAACGGGCAAAACCCGGAAAATTTATAAAAAGGAACCCCGGGTAGAACAGATCATTGACTATTCATACCCGGTGCTTGCCTGGTATCCCAATGGGCGGATGCTTACGTTCATCAGCGAAGAAAAAGGAGGACTTGTGATTCATTATTATCGTCTGGAAACACGTAAAACCGAAAGTATTAATCTGTTATATTTTGACAAGATTCTTGATTTTGATTTTTCCGACGATGGTTCAAAGATGTTATTCTCTGCCGTAAAGAACGGACAAACTGACCTTTACATTTATGATATTGCCTCGGGAACCGAGGAGCAATTAACCAATGATATTGAAGACGAACTGCATCCCCGGTATATCGATCATTCGGAGCGCATTATTTTTTCTTCGAACCGGATTTCCGATACCCTAAGGAACGATAATATAATCATGCCTGAAACATCCCCGGTTTATGACCTGTTTATTCTCGATTATAAAAAAAGGCCTGATGTATTGTTACGGCTATCCGAAGGAAGATACTGGGATAAATCTTTCCCGCTGGAATTATCCTCCTCCAGATATCTCTATCTAAATGATCAAAACGGTATCATCAACAGATATTCTGCCACTTTTGACAGCACCATCACTTTTATTGATACCATTACGCATTACAGGTATTTCACCAGGTCGGAACCTATGACAAATTATAACCGTAATATTCTTGAGCAGGATTTTGCCCCGGAAGCAGGAATAGTTTCCGAAGTAGTATATACGGATGGGAAGTATGTGCCGGGTTACATGAAACTGGATGAACAAAGCACGGGAAAGGGGGCTCTCCCGCAAACCGAATACCGTGCCCTTAGGGATAAAGCATTTTCACGCAACGACAGTATTAAAAGGATCCGGCAAATGCTCATTGAAGCAGACCGTAGACGAAGAGACACCATGTCCCGGCCTGTCTATAGTTATTTTCCTAGTTCGAATTTAATTGACATCAACCATTATGTTTTCGAACAGGAGAAACAAAATTATTACAATCAAAAATTATTGGGCCAGTATTCCGGTATCGACCTGGACACCACTACAATCTCATTTCCACCGATAAGGATTTATGAAACTTCCTTTTATCAGAATTACGTTGCCAATCAGGTAGATTTCAGTTTTCTGGCCCATTCATACCAGTTTTTCAATGGTAGCGGTGTTTTTTATAACCCCGGTTTGAATATGTTGTTTAAAATCGGGGCGAACGATCTTTTTGAGAACTATAAAATTATTGCAGGATTTCGTTTTTCAGGGGATTTCAACAGCAATGAATACCTGCTTAGTTTTGAAAATCTGAAATTCAGGGTAGACAGGCAGGCTGTTTTTCACCGTCAGGTATATAATGCTTTTGATCAGGAAACCAATACCAACCAAAAAGTTACATCACAGCAGGTATATTATTCGTTAAAGTTTCCATTTACTCAGGTCAGTGCTTTCAGGGGTACCGCAAGTCTGCGCACCGACCGGTTGGTTACCCTTGCTACCGATGCCAATAACTTGTATAAGAAAAATCTGTTCCTGTCCTGGTTAAGCCTTAAAGGAGAGTATATTTATGATAACACGCGGAAACGTGGAGTCAATATCTACAATGGATTGCGTTTTAAGGTTTTTGGAGAAGTTTACCGGCAGATTGAGCGAAAAAAATCGGATATTTTTATTGTTGGAGGTGATTTCCGGCATTATCTGAAAATACACCGCGATCTGATCTGGGCAAACCGTTTTGCAGCCAGCACCTCATTCGGGCACAACAAGCTGATTTATTACCTTGGCGGAGTGGACAATGCGCTGAATTACATGTTCAATCCGCAAAAAGCATTTAATAAGAATATCCCTGTAGATTACACCCAGAATTATGTTTTCCAAACCGTTGCAACGGATATGCGTGGTTTCCGGCAAAATATCCGGAACGGGAATAGTTTCATATTGCTGAATTCAGAAATCCGCTGGCCGGTATTCCGTTACCTGGCCAACCACCCGTTGGGTTCGAAATTTCTGAATAGTTTTCAGATAGTGGGTTTTGGTGATGTGGGTACCGCCTGGACGGGATGGAATCCTTACCTGGGACAAAATGCCTATGACAAAAAAGTTATCCGTAATGGCCCGATTACCGTTACACTGAATACCAACAGGGAGCCATTTGTTGCCGGTTTTGGTTTCGGTGCGCGGGCATTGTTGTTTGGATATTTTGTCCGTGCCGATTATGCATGGGGTGTAGAGAATTTCGAAGTACAAAAACCACTTTTTTATTTATCGTTCAATATGGATTTTTAGGATTATGAGCATCCCACAGATTATTTTACTTCTTTTAATAGGTCTTACAGCCGGTTTTGTCAGTGGTTCGATGGGTGTCGGCGGCGGAATTGTCATTGTCCCTGCCCTTGTTTTTCTCATGGGTTTTTCCCAGCACGAGGCTCAGGGTACCAGCCTGGGGGTGTTGGTTATTCCAGTCGTTTTTCTGGGAGCGTTTCAATATTACAGGAACGGTTACGTTAACATCAAATTTGTTCTGATTCTTGCCCTGGCTTTTATCCTGGGAGGTTATCTGGGTTCATTGTTAGCCGTGCATCTTCCGGACCGGTTATTGAGAAAGATTTTTGGATTCTTGGTACTACTGGCTTCCTTAAAAATGATTTTCGGCAAATAATGGATAATAAAATGGTTGATCATATCAGGGACTATGCCTGGGAAATGCAAGAAGAGTTGCTTACATGGAGGCATCATCTTCATCAATATCCTGAGTTGTCTTTTAAAGAGCATCATACACAAGATTACCTCCGGGAAATACTTAAAGAAAACGGAGTAAATAACATCACCGAAATTGCCCGCACAGGTTTACTGGCAAAAATTCCCGGAAAAACAACCGATGGCCCTGTGCTGGTGATCCGTGCCGACATGGACGCCCTGCCGGTCACAGAAATGAATGAGGTACCTTATGTATCCGTGAACCCGGGTATTATGCATGCCTGCGGCCATGACGTACATATGACCTGTGTCCTGGGGGCTATGAAAATCCTGAAACATTTCAGCTTATGGGACGGAACGGTATATCTGCTGTTCCAGCCAGCAGAAGAGAAGCTTCCCGGCGGGGCTATAGAAATTGTGGAAAGCGGTATCCTTCAGGAAATTAATCCCAGGCTGATTATCGGGCAACATGTCGATCCTACCCTTGATTGCGGTACGGTAGGTTACCGGCCCGGTACTTATATGGCCTCAAACGATGAAATATATTTTACCATTTCAGGAAAGGGGGGACATGCTGCCCTTCCTGAACAGGTTACCCAGACATCGCTGGCTGCTGCAGAAACGATCCTGAGTGTTACTGATATCATCAGGCAAAATCAACCGAAAAATATTCCGACGGTAGTGGCATTTGGGAAGATTATTGCCGAAGGAGCAACCAATGTTATCCCGGACAAAATATTTATTGAGGGAACTTTCCGGACTATGGATGAAACATGGAGGGAGAAAGCCCACCAGCTCATCAGGAAAACCGCCCAGAATGTTGCGGTGAAATATCAGGCAGAATGTGATACGAAGATAAAAAAAGGATATCCCGTACTGGTAAACCATACGGATGCGGTAAAACGTGCAACGGAATTCTCTTCCCAGTATTTCGGCAACAAAAATGTAATTCCGCTTGATTTACGTATGACCTCAGAAGATTTTGCTTATTATTCACAACATTTCCCGGCGATTTTTTTCCGTTTAGGAGTAAAATCCCCGGCAGAAATCACACCTAATAAATTGCATGCTGCCGATTTTAATATTGATGAGGATGTCCTGCCCTATGGTGCAGGACACCTGGCATGGCTGGTGTTGCGTTTTTTAAACGAATAGAATATTCTGACGGTCCTTTTTTTAACGATTAGCCCGATAAAAAATATTCTTCAACATAAACCTCCCTGATTTTTTATTTTTTTTTGATATTTTCTTTTAAGAATGTACTATTTTTGCTGTTTCTTAAGAACAAAACTTAAAATATTAGCATTATGGCTTACGTAATAAATGACGAATGCACTGCATGTGGAACATGTATTGACGAATGTCCGGTTGAAGCTATTTCGGAAGGGGATATTTATAAAATTGATCCTGATCTGTGTACTGATTGCGGTGCATGTGCCGATGTATGCCCGGTTGAGGCCATACATCCGGAATAAGATTCTTTACAGGAAACCCGGGATTCCGGGTTTCCTGTTTTAACCACGCTATGATTTGTTAACGTATTCCCTTTGGCGGGTTTCACGTATTATTTTTTCACCTTCAAATGATCTCCGGAATATTTCCGAACTTATTCCGGGTTGTATCCTGATTCATCGAGAATTTTCTGGTAATCATAGTTATTCATCATCTCTGCCAGTGAGACTTCCTTATGACTGGACATATAAGCCTGTACGATTTGCCATCCGATCCAGTTTGCCGCCCTTCCGGGAGACTCCCGAGGGAAATAGCTGGTAAACGGCGCATCCCGGGTAAGCTTGTTAATGACCAAATAGTGGGTACTAAACAACAACTTTTGTTCAATCAGGGTTGCCCACATCTGCCCTTCATTCATCAGGCACCACTTTAGTTGTTCCGATGTAAAACCCAGGATCAGTTCGTCTTTTTCATGAGGCATCATTGCCTTCACAAAATAGAGCAACTTTCCTTTATAAATCATATGGCTGATAACATTTTCCCTGACGGAAACCGAATCTGTATGCGAAGGATAAAATGGAAATTCAGTCTGTGCCAGGGCAGACATACAATCCGAGGGTATTTTTTCAGGGATCATTTTTTGTTGAAGATACCTGGGAATGCCCAAACGGTCATAATAATCTACTGTTTTACCCAGATAACGATCAAGGCCTATTCCCAGGAAACCTTTATCAATCATCAGTGAAGCATTAAACCCGGAAATATAGGTGATGATTTCCGGCAAAGGTTTGTCGGGGAAATAATATTTATAGTATCTGAACGCTTTATTAAGTTTTTTCTCAAGGCCATTAACATCCGGGAAGACCTCCTGGCTTTTAAGATAAACATCCCGGATCAGCGTATCCGAAATAAACTTCTCCAGGTAACCGGCAAATAACGGATCTCCCGGGTGTCCAATATGAATAATCTCTCCGAATCTTTGTAAGAACAGTCCGTATTTATCCTGAAGATCAGGAATTTTCCGTGCTACGACACCGGGTTCCGGTTTAAAAAGGTCCTGCTCAAAACGTTGTATTTTCAGGTTAACTTCAATGCCGGAAATTTTCACATTCAATGGATTCCTTTTACAGGAAACCGGGAAAACAGACAATATAATAACCAGCATAAGTGTTTTTATTGCTCCTGTTTTCATATACCGTAAATAAATTTAAGTCCTTTCAAAAAAACAGGGTAAAAGTAATATGATTTTCATAACATATTCCGTTGCCAGGGGATCATTCGCCTCAGCAATGATTATCATCGAAGGGGATATTCGGTTGGAAATGACTTTTGATCATATAAAAATCCGGTAAAATGTATAGATTTGCTTCCATAATCATATATACTCCGGGAAATGATGAAACTACCAAGACCAGTAAACTTTCCATGGATTATTTTTACTTTTTTCATTTTAATCAGTTCCGTTAATTACGGACAATCCGTACAGTTCAAACTGGATCTTTCTCCGCGTATTACCTGGTTTCAAACCAACATTACCGAAGGGATATCAACTGACGGGAGTACTTTTGGCTATCAGGCAGGTTTGGGGATGTACCTGTTTTTTGCTCCTCATTATGCTTTTTCCAGTGGTATACATATCATTCAGGCCGGAGGGAAATTATCCTATTCTGACACAGTCACTATACAACTTAAGGAAGATATGGTAACCCTGCCCGGAAGAGAGATCATGACAACACAACTCCAATATGTCAGCCTGCCGCTGGGATTACATTTCGAGACTGTTGAAATCGGATATTTCCGGTTTTATACGGATATGGGTATTAACGTGTTATACCGCGTTGCCTCAACCGTGTCCACTTCTGCACATACTATAGAAAAAGGATTCCTGAATAATGAAACCAGGGTGATAAATATCACCTACTATGGAACTGCGGGGTTGTCTTATTCATTGGGTGAAAGTACGGCACTGCAATTCGGATTATCCTATACCCACGGATTGCTGGATATTACGGCCGATGCGGCAGAGAAACCACATGACCGGCTGATTTTTCATAGTCTCGGAGTAAGTACGAGCATCATTTTCTGATCATAAACTGCCTTTTATGCGTATAACCATTGCTCAGCTAAATTTTCATATCGGAAACTTCCGGAGTAACCTGGAGAAGATGAAAAACGCCGTTGATGCCGCCCGGAAAGAAGATTCTGATCTGGTGATCTTTTCCGAGATGTCTGTATCGGGATATCCACCCCTCGATCTGTTAGAACGCAAGGAATTTATAGATCAGTGTCAATCAGCCATCAGGGAATTATTACCTGTGAGTCACGAAATAGGGATCATAGCAGGAACGCCAACACTTAATCCTTTACCGGAAGGGAAAAATCTTTTTAACGCTGCCTGTTTATTGTATAATGGAGAAATTGCCGCCGTTGTGCATAAAACGCTATTGCCCACATACGATATTTTTGATGAATACAGGCATTTTGAACCAAATAAATCATTTCACGTGGTTCCTTTTAAAGGGGAAAAGATTGCATTAACCATTTGCGAAGACCTTTGGGATGACCAGCCCCTGGAGCAGGAATTCGGGAAAAGCCGGTTGTATACCATTTCTCCTATGGAGGAACTGGCACGTGATAATCCCGGTTTTGTTATAAATATTGCCGCTTCACCATTTGCTTACAACCGGATTGAGGCAAAGAAGAAGGTCTTTATCAGGAAAGCCCGTAAATACCATCTTCCCGTACTTAATGTAAACCAGATCGGGGCCCAAACCGAACTGATCTTCGAAGGTGGTTCCATGATCGTTGATGCCCGGGGAAACATCCGGCACCAGTTAAAATATTTTGATGAAGACATCTATCATTTTAACCTGAAAGACTTAACCGGGACTCCGGGAAAGGAAGAAAGCAAGCCTGGTAAAGATTATGTGCCCATGGTTTATGACGCCCTCATTCTGGGATTGCATGATTTTTTCGGCAAGATGAACTTCCGCAAGGCTGTTCTCGGCCTGTCCGGAGGAATCGATAGTGCCGTCAGTCTGGCTATTGCCGTTAAAGCCCTGGGTAATAAAAATGTACATGCCATTCTGATGCCTTCTGCTTTTTCCTCGGAAACTTCGGTTACGGATGCAGTGGAACTGTCTGAAACCCTGAAAGTATCATACGACATTATCCCCATAAACAAAATGTATGACACATTTACGAAAGCGCTGGATCCTTATTTCAAAAAGAAACCTTTTGATGTCACTGAAGAAAATATCCAGGCACGGATACGAGCTGTTTTACTCATGGCCTTCGCCAACAAATTCGGATATATCCTGCTAAATACATCGAACAAAAGTGAAGCTGCCGTTGGTTATGGAACCTTGTATGGTGATATGGCAGGAGGGATCTCTGTACTGGGTGATGTTTATAAATCGGATGTATACAAACTGGCCCGGTATATCAACAGGGAAAAGATCATTATTCCGGAAAATATCCTGAACAAACCTCCATCTGCCGAGTTAAGTCCGGGACAGAAAGATTCCGATACTTTGCCCGATTACTCCATGCTTGACCAGATTCTATATCATTATATTGAACTGCTAACACCTGTTGAAAAGATCATACAGAAGGGATATGATAAAAATACTGTCCTGAAAACCATTCGATGGGTCAATCAGACCGAATACAAGCGCTACCAGGCTCCTCCGATCCTGAGAATTTCGTCAAAAGCTTTTGGTGCAGGGCGCCGGATGCCGTTGGTTGCAAAATATGATGAACCGTTTAAAAAATAAAAGAATGTTGTAAAACATTTTTCTTATCTTTGAAATCCTCAAAAAAAAATCTCAATACGAATGAATCTCAAACATAAAGAAGCAGCATGTAATTATTTTATTGAGGATGACCGTTCCATATTCTTTCCCCTCCCTCCCGAAGAAAAAGAGACACTTTTTGCAAATCATGTATGTACAATTTATAAAAAAGGCGAAATTATTTTTAAGGAGGGAGATAAGCCATCCGGATTGATATGTCTTGCCAGTGGAAAAGTTAAGATCTTCATTGAAGGGATCGGCGGAAGGGAACAAATTGTACGGATGGCCAGTCCTCTTGGTTTTATCGGATACCGTGCGTTATTTGCCGATTCCAATTATACCGGTTCTGCAGTTGCTCTTGAAGATTCTGTAGTTTGCATCATTGACAAGGACACTCTTTTCAGCATACTCAGGAAGAATGTTGAACTCACGTTAAACATGATGAAAAAAATGGCTAATGAGCTGGGAATTTCCAATACCCGGACGGTTAGCCTGACCCAAAAACACATCCGCGGGCGTCTTGCAGAGTCCCTGTTGTTATTGATAGATACATACGGGTTTGAAGAAGATGGAAAAACCATCCGTGCCTACCTTTCGCGTGAAGATATTGCGAACCTGTCAAACATGACCACATCCAATGCCATCCGGACATTATCTTCTTTTGCCCAGGAGGGAATACTTTCCCTTGATGGCCGGAAAATTTCAATCTCTGACCTGCGTAAACTTGAACGTATCAGTGATCTTGGTTAAGAAACTGTTCCCTGAGCAGAGACCATCATAATGCAGACATTTGCAGCATCCGTTATTGTTTCCTTTTTTGAGAAACCGGATTTTCTTGAAAAAGTCCTTACCGGCTTTACTTTACAAAATTTTAAGGATTTTGAAATTCTTATTGCCGATGACGGTTCAGGGGAAAAAACTGTCGGGGAAATCAGGGCCATGATCCATAAAAGTAAAATATCTATCCGGCACATTCATCATGAAAATAAGGGATGGCGAAAAAACCGGATTCTCAACCAGGCCATACTGGCCAGTAAAAGTAATTATCTGATATTTACTGATGGTGACTGTATCCCGCATCATGCTTTTGTGGCCGAGCACCTGGATGCTTCAAAACCGGATACTGTTCTTACCGGTCGCAGGGTTTACCTCGGTGCGGGATTAAGTAAATTTTTAACGTCCCAACGTATCCGTAGAAAAGTACTGAAAAGATTTGGTTTGTTCCTGCTTGTTGCAGATCGAATTGCCGGAGGCAGCAGCCATATTGAAAATGGCATTTACTTTAAAAACCCCGCTATCAGAAGACGAATTAACCGGAAAGACAAAGGAATCCTGGGCAGCAATTTCTCCCTGCATAAGAAGACACTTTTTGCCGTCAACGGTTTTGACGAGAGATATGAATCACCTGCTGTTGGAGAAGATACGGATCTGGAATACCGTTTACGAAATGCGGGATATCACATTACTTCCGTAAAACATCTGGCCATCCAATATCACCTCTGCCATGAGGTTCTGAAAAGAGATTCTGAAAATCTTAAATTGCTGGAGGAGGTTATCCGGGAAAAAACAACAAAAACACCTTACGGTATTAATAAAGAATCGGTATCCTGACCACATTTACTCCAGTATTTTCAGGTACTCTGCAAAACTTTTTTTCTGATTAAAATGTTCTTTTACCCTTTGGAAAGCCTTTTCTCCCATTTCATGGATTAAATGAGGATGTTCATAGAATGCTATAATTTTTTCTGCCAAAGATGCTGTATCTCCCGGAGGGACAAGGTATCCTGATTCACCGTTTATGATAATCTCCGCCGAGCTGCCAATATCAAAAGAAATAACCGGTATTTTCGACAAACCGGCTTCCAACAGTACATAACCGAATCCTTCATGTTTCGATGTAAGGATAAATACATCAATCGAAGCATAAAAATCTTCCATCTTTTCGATAAATCCAAGTAATTTGACCTCATTGTCAAGATTTTTTTCTTTTATTTGATATTCCAGAAATGGGAACAGCTCTCCTTCTCCGGCAATCAGGATTTGAAAAGGTATTTGCTTTCCCTTTAATTTCAAGGCCAGATCAATCAACTGAGCCTGGCCTTTTTCAAGGGATAACCTGCCAGCATTCCCAAGAACGATTTCACCAGGGACACTTCTTTCATACAAAGGAACACCTGATTTTTGCAGGAGCAATTCTGTATTTATTCCATTGTGTATTACTTTGATTTTATCTCCTGGCACCAAATCCGGATTGCCGAGTAAAATATTTCTTTTTGTTTCATTCGAATTAGCAACAATACCGGTAACAATTTTTCGGTATAATATTCTGTTAGAAAAAGAATTAGTCACGGGAACCGAAATGCCCCTGCGATAAATAATTCTTTTGATCCCGGACAATCCGGCCGGAATACTTATTAATTTCAGATCATTGGAAAGGCTAACAACCACCGTATCCGGTTTAAAAAACTTCATTAGCCTGATAATCCGGCACCAATAGAAAATATTCAAATAGTAAGCAAACCCGGTATTCAGTTTAAAAACGGGAACTTTATGTTCTGATATTTTTTTGGAAAGTGCACCTGATGAAGAAGTGACAAAAAAAACATCATGTTTATTCTTTAATAAGAAACAGGCCATCTCCAGATTCCACTTTTCTCCGCCACCCCAAAAGCGATTTGTATTCATCATCAGTATCCGTGGAAATTCCGAGTTTCGTACTTTTTTATAGAGATCCCGCAGCTTGATATATTTCAGGAAAGCCTCATGAGCAGAATTTATGGCGATAATCAATCCGTAAAAACCATCAAGGAATCCACCCTTGATGAAATAATCCCTGAAGAATCGCCAGCCGGAATGAAAAAAGATCTTCAGGAAGCCAGGTATGACTCCATATCTGTAGTACTCTCCGGCCTGTATCTCCGAAAAGTGATTCATCTTTTCAACCTGCTGTCCGATAGTGTGGTATGTGTAGTGCAGGATTTTCCCTTTCAGCCTGCAGGTTTTCGTACCCGGTTCAAGAACAAAATGATCGTGCGGATTTAAACCGTCCCACTTTCCTTTCCCCCGGTCAAAAAGCCGCAGTTTGTAATCAGGGTGCCATGCTCCATGCCTGATCCATTTGCCACAATAACTGGACAACCGGTTCATGTAATATCCGTCACAGGACCATTCAGATTTTATTTTGATAATCTCTGCTTTCAGCTCTTCGGAAAGCGCCTCATCTGCATCCAGGGCTAAAATATGTGAAAAAGATGCCACGGAGAGGGCAAAATTTTTCTGCTCTATATATCCTTCAAAAGGATGTTCGATGAACCGTACCGGATATTTCTCTGCAATCGCGCGGGTCTTGTCTTTCGAAACCGAATCCACCACAACAATCTCATCTGCTACCTCCACGACCGATTCCAGACACCGGGCAATATTATCTTCCTCATTATAGGTGATAATTGTTACTGAAAGCTTTATGTCGGTTTTCTTCATTTATTCCCGGATATAATTACGTTTTACCCTGGCTGAAATCCCGGTCAGAATATCATACGGGATGGTTCCGGCCAGCTCACAGATTTCCGTAACAGGCAATTTCGAACCAAAAATTTCAACGACATCACCTTCTCCGGCATTAATGCCGGTAACATCTGCCATGCACATGTCCATACATATCCGGCCAACCAGCGGAACTTTGTGCCCGTTAATGATGACCGATCCTTTTCTATTGCCAAGCTGAACCGGTAGCCCATCGGCATACCCTACGGGAATCACAGCAATGGTCATTCTATTGTGTGCCTTTTCTAACCGGTCATAACCAACAGTATCGCCGGCTTTTATTTGTTTAATTTGCGACACCACACTTTTGAAAGTACTTACCGGCCGGAGCTTGTTGCCGAGTTTATGACTGATTCCATACAAACCCAGGCCCAATCTTACCATATCCATCCTGGCTTCAGGGAATCTTTCTATTCCGGCAGTATTCAGTATATGCAGTAACGGTTTATAAGGCAACTTTTTCAATATAAGGCAGGCTATTCCCCTAAATTTTTCAATTTGCTCACGTGTGAAAGCATCATGTGCGGAATGATCACTTGCTGCAAGATGAGAGAATATCGAACGGACATACATCGTCTTCTCCTCAACCATAACATTGCCAAGCCAGTCACACTCTTCAGGAAGGAATCCAAGACGGTGCATCCCTGTATCAATCTTTAAATGCACCGGATAATGATAAATCCCCTCAGCAGTGAAAAAATCTTTAAACTGCTCAAATTGGTTTTTACTGTATATAACCGGTTCAAGGTTATGCTTTACCAGCTGTCTGATTCCCGATATATCAGCATTCATCACAACTACAGGTATACGGATTCCGGCATTTCTTAAAGCTACTCCTTCATCCGGATAAGCCACTGCCAGAAAATCGACCTGCTGGTATTCAAGTGCCTGAGCAATCTCCCACGCTCCGCTGCCATATGACAACGCTTTAACCATGACCATAATTTTTATTTCCGGACTAAGCAGTTTTCTGTATACATTCAGGTTATGTGCCAACGCATCCAGGTTTACTTCGAGCACCGTTTTGTGTACCTGCAGTTCAAGGCGTGCGGAGATATCCTCAAAATGAAAATCTCTGGCTCCTTTTATCAGGATAACCTCATTTTCAAAGTCGTCTTCACGGAATGCCTGCAGATAGGTTTCGGTAGAAGGGTAAAAAGTTGCTTCGTTCCGAAAAAGATTCCGGTACCGGGAAAGGGTTTCCCCAACACCGATAAATTTTACAATACCTTGTTCCCTGACCATTGCGGCCACATCACTGTAAAGTTCAGATTCCTGTTTACCGCTTTGCAGGATATCAGATAAGATGAGTGTATGTCTTTTTTTACCGGTTTGTTGATCTAAAAATCCCATGGCCGTGGTCAGCGAATAAAAATCCGAATTGTAATAATCATTGATCAACAGGCAATCATTCACGCCTTCTCTCATTTCCATACGCATAGCCACAGGCTGCAAACCTGACAACCGGGGAACAACATCTTCAGGATCCAGTCCGAGAAAAAGCAACATAGTCAAAACATGCATACTGTTTTCAAAGGATGCATTATCCGAAAAAGGTATTGTGGGCATAAATACCTTTTTCTTAAAACGAAACATAATACTCGTTTTTCCGCTTCCCGGTTTTGCTTCGAGGATCTGCACATCATTCTCCTCCCGGCGTCCCCATGTAAAAAGCCGGATATTGTGATGCTTACAATAAGCTTTAACTACAGGATAAATATGATTATCGTCTGCACGGAAAATCAGGGTTTTTGTATGAATAAACAACCTGAGTTTTTCATCGAGTTTTTGCTGAAGGCTGGTAAAGTTTTCCTGATGGGCATCGCCGATATTGGTAAATATACCGATATCAGGACGAATAATGTTTTCCAGCGGAACCATTTCTCCGGGATGTGAGATCCCGGCTTCGATTACAGCAAAATCATATCCGTTATCCAGCATCCACAAAGATAAAGGCACCCCCACCTGTGAGTTATAACTTCCCGGACTTCGCACGACGGTTTTCCATTGTGCCAGCAGGTTAGCAAGCCATTCTTTTACCATAGTCTTACCATTACTACCCGTAATGGCAATTAACGGATTTTTAAAATCATTGCGATGGCATCCGGCAATCTGCTGTAATGCTTTCAGGGTATTTTTTACGATCACGAAACCGGCACAGGGAAAATCTTCCGTATTTTCCGGAAGTCTCTCCACCAGGTATGCTCTGACTTTCTGATGATACAACGACTTTAGATAACGGTGGCCATCATGGTTAGGACCTTTAAGGGCAATAAACAAAGCATTATCAGCATAAACCACCCTGCGGCTGTCCGTGAGCAGTTCCGTGAATGATAATGCCCCATTTCCAATAACCGACCCGCCGGTAATTTCAGCTATTTCTGAAAGTTTATATCCCTTTTTCATAAAAGCTACCCATTATTCCCGGCGGTTGATTTTTTTCAGATAACATGCCCTGCATAAAGGTTCGTAGATATCTTTTTCGCCAACAATCACCTGACCCTTTTTAGTAATTTTTCTATGAGAATACTGGGCAAGATTCCCGCATTGCATACAGATGGCATGAACTTTTGTAACATACTCTGCCGAAGCCAGTAAACCGGGCATCGGGCCAAAAGGATTACGTTCATAATCCATATCCAGGCCTGCGACGATAACCCGGATTCCCTGATCGGCAAGTTGATTACAGACACCGACAAGCCCTTCATCAAAAAACTGTGCTTCATCAATACCTACAACATCTACATCATAGGCAAGCAAAAGAATATTCGCCGATGTATCTACAGGTGTGGAATGAATGGCATTGGAATCATGAGATACCACATCGTTTTCAGAATAACGGTTGTCAATGCCGGGTTTAAAGATTTCAACTTTCTGATTTGCCAGTTTTGCCCGTTTCAGCCGCCGTATCAGCTCTTCGGTTTTTCCGGAAAACATTGAACCGGTTATCACCTCAATATAACCTGTTCTCCCCTGTGCTTCTGTTGTTCTTTCCAAAAACATAATATACCAGATTCAGGATATATTCGTTACTTTTGCAGTGCAGCTATCATCCACATAATTCGTTCATTATGAATTTTCAGAAAGCCTTTAAAATTCTTTCTAAAGATATAGAAGAAATTGAGAATATTCTTTCCGGGTTACAAAAATCTGACCCGGAAGAGGAGATCATTCTTAAACTGGCGCTTTCCAAACTAACGAATCTCAGGGACAACATCCATCTGATGTCCACGGCATTTCCTGAAAAAACGAAAGTGGAAAAAGAAACGACAGCAGAGACGAAATTAAGGACACAAACAAAAGAAAAAACAGATATTCCGAAAAACGGGATTACAGACCATCCGGTTTCCGGAAAATTGAAAACCGTCTTATCCGACCGTTACCAACATCACCAATACCGGAACGAATCACTGGCAAAAAAGAGTAAAGGGAAGAATCTATCCACAAAGCTTCAGGAACAGCCCATTAAAGATATCTACAAATCCATCGCACTGAATGAGCGGTTTCAGTATATTAAGGAATTGTTTCATGGGAATGGGGATGTATTCAACAAAACCATTCAATATCTTAATCAGGCAAAATCACTGCAAGAGGCAGAGCAATATCTTAATGATCATTTCGACTGGGATCCTGATCATGAATTGGTACAGCATTTACATGAATTGATAAGGAGGAAACTGAAAGCATAGCACTATGGGTAGATTAATTGTTATCCCCACCCCTATTGGCAACCTGGAAGATATTACGTTAAGGGCCATTCGCATACTCAAAGAGTCAGATATAATCCTTGCCGAGGATACCCGTACTGCCGGAAAATTACTCAGGCATTATGAAATCACCACACCGGTACGATCCCATCATAAAGACAATGAGCATAAAAATCTTGCCCGGTTGCTTCATTGGCTCCGGGGGAATAAACAGATTGCCATGATCAGTGAAGCAGGAACCCCCGGCATATCCGATCCCGGATTCCTGTTGATCCGCGGCTGTATAGAACAAGGTATTGAAATTGAAACATTACCCGGCCCAACAGCTATGATCCCTGCCCTGGTCAATTCGGGAATCCCTTGCGACCGGTTTCATTTCGAAGGGTTTCTCCCTCCCAGGAAACACCGAAACCGGCGATTAGCTTATCTGGCAACGCTGCAAAGTACAATCATCTTGTACGAGTCTCCTTACCGGCTGGGACGGACACTGCTGGATCTTGAGGATTCTCTTGGTACTAACAGACCAGCCAGCATATCACGTGAGCTAACCAAGATTCATGAAGAAACAAGAAGGGGAACCCTTGCCGAGCTTGCCATTTACTACAGCAAGCATACACCAAAAGGGGAGTTTGTAATTATTATCGGGCCTGAATCCTGAAATAATTATAATACGTGGTTCCTACTGATCTGTTTTCCCCGTCTTTCCTGATTCGGAATCTTCTTCGGGCATTCCGCTTTCGTCCAATGCTTTATCCACCATATCCCGTGGCAGGTCCTTGGTAGTTTTTGCCCCCAGTTGTTTAATCTTTTCAACACGGCTGACCAAAGATCCCTTACCGGTAGATAATTTATTCATCGAAGCTTCATAATGCCGTTGTGCCATGTTCATTTTCTTTCCCAACTCCTTCAGATCATCAACCATTCCGGCAAATTTATCATAGAGGGCCCCGCTTTGCCGGGCGATTTCTTTAACATTACGCGACTGAAACTCCTGCTGCCACATACTTTCCACCATTTTAAGGGCGGCAATCAGGTTGGTCGGTCCAATGATCAGTATCCTGCGTGTATAGGCATAGCTCCAAAGTTCTTTATCATGATGGATGGCAAGAAGATAGGCCGGTTCGACAGGTACAAACATCATCACGAAATCGAGCGAGTTCAACTGGTACAAATCCTGGTATTTTTTTTCGCTTAGCTCCTTAACATGAGTCTTTACCGAAGCAAGGTGACCGGAGAGTGCACGTTCACGCTCTTTCTCGTTATCGGCAGAAGAAAATCTTTCATAATCGGTAAGAGATACCTTTGAATCGATCACAATATTCCGGTTTCCGGGATAAACCACCACCACATCAGGCTGAGAGCGACGGCCCTGATCATCGGTAAATGAAGGCTGCACAATATACTCCCGGCCTTTCTCCAGACCACTTTTCTCAAGAATGCTCTCGAGAATAAATTCCCCCCAGGTCCCCATGGTTTTGCTCTCGCCTTTCAGGGCACGGGCAAGATTATTGGCTTCATCCATGACAAGTTTGTTCAGATCAGCAAGTCTTTTCACTTCCTCCTGCAGGGAAAAACGCTGTTTTGATTCGTCCTGGTAAGCTTTAACTACTTGTTCCTGGAAAGATTTGATCTTTTCCCCCAGAGGTTTCAGGATCTCATCCAAACGGGATTTGTTCTGCTCGGTAAATTTCTGTGTTTTTTCCTCCAGAATTCTATTGGCCAGAATTTCAAACTCTTTACGTAACCGCTCTTCGGAAGCTTCGATTTCCTTTTTCTGATCGCGCAATTTTGCATCCAGATTTTCAACCATCACTTTCTTCGCACTTACTTCGCCGGTAAGGACAACCAGTTTCTCACGTTCCTGCCTTAATTCTTCAAATGATTTTTTCAATTCTTCTTCCTTTATGGTAAGGGTTTGCTGTAATACCTGATTTCGGGTATGCTGTTCTTCAAGTTGTTTCCGGAGGGTTTCCGCAATCAGGGTATCCTTAATAGTTTTGCGGCCGGTATATTTATTGATAAATACGACTACCAAAACACCGAAAACTGCGCCGATCAATATGTATAACGGATCCATAATTAAAAAAATTAACCATTACCTCTCATGTTCAAAGGAACATAACCCGGAAGTCTCATCTTTAAAAATACAATAATATTTTAAGAACAGGTAAAGATGTGTTTATTTTAGAAGGAAGAAATCTCCGGCATTCTGTAAACGGAATATCCAATTAGTTTTTCTATTTTGGTCAGATACTTTACTTCGTTTCTGTCAACAAGTGTAATGGCCACTCCGGAACTTTTTGCACGGGCAGTACGTCCTACACGGTGGACATAATCTTCCGGGTCACGGGGAACATTATAATTGATAACCAGCTCGATATTGTCGATATCAATGCCTCGTGAGACAATATCCGTAGCAATAAGTATGGGGATTTTTTTATTTCTGAAGTCACGCATAATCTCATTACGGTTATGCTGGTCCAGGTCGGAATGCATGGCCCTGGCATCCAGATTCATCTGGCGAAAAGCCTGTTCCATCTCTTTCACACTTTTCTTTGTGGCAGAGAAAATCAGTACTCTTTCCAGGTCTTTTCCGGATAACAGCGATTGTATTACCTTCATTTTCTTTGATTCGGGGGTCATGTAAACCGCCTGCATAACCCCTTCGGCAGGTTTGGAAACAGCAAACTCCACATGTTCGGGTTTATTCATTATGGTATGAGCAAGTTTGCGGATTTCAGGAGACATGGTTGCCGAAAAGAGCAATGTTTGTTTCCGGGAAGGCGTATGTTTGAGGATATGCATGATATCCTCTCTGAAACCCATATCCAGCATCCGGTCGGCTTCATCAAGAATAACAGTGGTAAGATGGTTAAAAGAAACATACCCGAGTTTGATATGGGCAAGCAGCCGTCCCGGTGTAGCAATCAAAATATCCGCACCTTTGATAATCGCTTTTTTCTGACGTTCAAACTCCGTTGCATCTCCCCCCCCATATACTGCCGAAGAGTTGACATCCAGAAAATAGGTAAGACCTTCAAACTGCTGTTCAATCTGGAGTGCCAGTTCACGCGTAGGTGCCAGTACCAGTGCATAGGGACCTTCCTTCTCTCCGGTTGTTAATATGCGCTGTAATGTCGGGATGGCGTATGCCATGGTCTTCCCTGTACCGGTCTGGGCACATCCGATAATATCCTTACCTTTCATTATCAACGGAATGCATGCTTCCTGAATCGGTGTAAGCTCGGAAAAACCAAAACTTTCAACACCTTCCTGTAATGATGATGTCAGCGGTAACTCTTTAAATTCCATTGATAGTAATCAAAATTGTAAAAATAGTCTGACAAATGTTGTTAAAGTTACAAAAACCTGTCCGGAGATGATTTTTATGACTTTGCGAAAATAAAACATTATTTTTGAACTTCTTTCCGGGGAAGCACCGTTAGTCAAAATTCTTATAATTTTATCCTGAAAACGCGTTGCATGAAGAAAAAAAAATATGAATCAATCTTTTTCGATCTGGACGGCACTTTATGGGATTTCCGGAAAAATTCGGCCGAAGCCCTGAAACAACTTTTTTTGGAATACCATCTTGACCAAACCGGAATCTCCCTGCAGCAATTTCTGGATTTTTACCATAAAAACAATGATGTACTCTGGAAAGCCTACCGTGAAGGGAGTGTGACAAAAAATATTTTACGCTGGAAACGGTTTGATCTTACCCTGAAACAAATGGGTATGAATCAACCCGAACTTGCCTATATCCTTGATCAGGCTTATCTGGACACCAGCAAAATGAAAACCAATCTGATCCGTGGCACTTTCGAGATCCTTACCTATCTCTCGGAAAAATATTCTCTTTTTCTGGTAACCAACGGTTTTAATGAGGTACAGTTCACAAAAATCAAAAACAGCGGACTTGCAGATTATTTCCGGGAAGTCATTACATCGGAAATGGCCGGTTGCCTGAAGCCGGATCCCGGTTTTTTTTCCTATGCGCTTCAACGGTGTAAAGCGATATCGCAAAAAAGTATTCTGATCGGTGATGATGATGATGCCGACATCACCGGAGCACAAAAGTCAGGCATCGACCAGATTTATTTCTCATCCGATGGAAACCCGTCCGGACACCACCCTACTTATACCATCAGAAAACTTTCAGAAATCAGAAATATTCTTTAGTACGATACGGAAATAATTATATATTTTAATATATAATTCTAAAACGGTATTTGATCTTTACCGGATGCAGGGGCTTCGAAATCATTATTCATACGGGAATTCAATGTCATGGTAGTAAAGGCGGCATTCTCCTCCAGGGCAAGGAAGTCATCCTCAGGTTCGGAGAATTTGGCAAGATCGTCTTTGAACCGCAGAATCACATCACCGATCGGGCCATTCCGGTGTTTGGCCAGGATAATTTCTGCAAGTCCTTTGGTGGAATTCCCTTCGCTATCCTCGGTAATACCATATTTTTCAGCGCGGTGAATAAAGATGACCATATCAGCGTCCTGTTCGATGGCCCCGGATTCACGGAGGTCGGAAAGTTGCGGACGTTTTGATCCTGAACGCAGTTCGACAGAACGGTTAAGCTGAGACAGGGCAATGATCGGGACATCAAGTTCTTTGGCAACAGCTTTAAGTGTCCGTGATATCGTACTTACTTCCTGTTCACGGTTTCCCCGTGCATCATTGGGTGCTGTCATCAATTGTAAATAGTCGACAATAATGACCTCAACACCATATTGCATTTTCAACCTTCTGCACTTTGCGCGGAACTCAAAAAGCGAAATAGCCGGCGTATCATCGATGAAAAGAGGAGCGTCAATCAGGGATTTGATTTTAGACTCAAGGTGTTTCCATTCGTCATCATTCAGATGGCCATTCCGGATTTTATGTACACCCAGTTCGGTTTCACTCACAATCAACCGGTTTACCAGTTGTAGTGAGGACATTTCAAGAGAAAAAACTGCTACCGGACGTTCATGCTCGATGGTGATATTCCGTGCCATAGACAAAGCAAAGGCGGTTTTGCCCATCGACGGCCGGGCAGCAATAATGACCAGGTCGGAACGCTGCCATCCGGAAGTCAGGCGGTCAAGTTTGGTAAAGCCTGAAGGAACCCCGCTGAGGTTATCCTTACGTTTTGCAGCTTCCTGCATCTGCTCGATAGCTTTATGCACCAGCACATTGATCTTGGAGGTCTCACGCTTGATATATCCCTCGGCGATCTGGAAAAGTTCCTGCTCTGAAAAATCCAAAAGGTCATCCACATCGACACTTTCATCAAAAGAACGGGACAGAATTTCGTTGGAGATCCTGATAAGTTCGCGCTGGATAAATTTCTGGGCGATAATCCTGGCGTGAAACTCAACATGCGCGGCAGAAACAATCCGGCTGGTAAGTTGTGAGATATAATAAGCACCGCCTACCTCTTCCAGTTGTCCCCGTTTTTTCAGTTCATCCTTTACCGTCAGGATATCAATGGGTTTTTCATTGGAAGAAAGATCCACAATGGCCGCATAAATTTTCCGGTGTGCTTCTCTATAAAAACTTTCGGGGACAAGGATGTCCAGGACAGCCAGGATGGCATCCTTTTCCAGCATAACAGCCCCCAGAACAGCCTCTTCCAATTCAACCGCCTGTGGTGGTACTTTCCCCATCTCCACACTGATGGAATCCAAGGCACTTACACGTCTTTGTGGTTCTTTTACAGCCATTTGTATTTTTATTTATCCAGGAGGTAAAGTTAAGCAATGAACTTGTTGAAGCACTCTTTTTATCCGATTTCTTATGCACAAAATTTTCAGGACTGTGGAATTTCTGTTGATAAATATCTGCTAACCTCCGGTATTTAATAAACCGCAAGGGAAGCGATTTGTTTCTTTTTTAAAGTTACCTATTTTTTTATTACCCCGGGGTGCGGGATCTGCACAAATTCCGTTAATTTGTACTTAAAAAGCAAGGATGATTGTTTTTCCCAATGTCAAGATTAATCTCGGATTAAAAATTCTCCGCAAAAGGGAAGACGGATATCACGATCTGGAAACGGTTTACATACCTGCCGGGTTTTGTGACATCCTCGAAATTATCCCTGCAAGAAAACGAGATTCCTTTTCCCAGAGCGGGATTCCATTACATCTCCAGCCGGGGGAAAACCTCGTTATGCAGGTAGTCAATACACTCCGTAACCAATATTCGTTCCCTCCGGTTTCCATTTATCTTCATAAAAGGATTCCGCCGGGGTCCGGGTTGGGAGGAGGATCGGCAGACGCAGCCTTTACACTCATTCTGCTCAACAGGATTTTCAGATTAAATATCGACAGGGACAGGTTATCCCGGATCGCTATGGAAACAGGATCGGACTGCCCTTTTTTTCTTATAAACCATCCCGTTTTTGCATCGGGAAGAGGTGAAAGCATGACACCCCTGAAGCCAATCCACGGGAGGTTTCATCTGAAGATTATTATCCCTCCGTTTTCCATAACCACGGCTGAGGCATACCGGTTGATTACGCCAAACCCCCATGATCCGCCACCGGCTTCTGTTTACAGGCTTCCTTTAGAAAAGTGGAAAGGAAATCTAATCAACAGGTTCGAAAAAGTAATTTGCAAAGAATATCCGATGCTCCGGGAGATCATCACAAGGTTATATGAACGGGGAGCGATTTATGCAGCCCTGTCAGGCAGTGGATCTGCTGTTTACGGAATATATAAAAAAGACCCGGGAACATTTCCCGGTATTCAAGAATGGTTAGTCTGGTCCGGGGAGATAAATCTGTAAGGATCCCGCTATGCGTATTCAAAAAGAAGTTGTCCTTTTATAACTTTATCACCCTCGCTGATATGCACCCGGGTTAAAGTTCCCGCTTTCTGGGCCAAAATCTTGTTTTTCATCTTCATGGCTTCAAGGATCATCAGTTTATCCCCCTTTTTAACAGTCTGGCCTTTTTTAACATATATTTTAAGCACCGTTCCCGGAATAAATGCAGCTATTTTATTTTCATCGGGTTTTTCCCACGATTTACGCTTCAGAAACTTTTCCGTCAGGGTTGTTTTGTAAAGCGTATCATCAATATTCAGGCGATGACCATTACCCTTACCGGAGGGTTTTTCATTTTTATCTGTTGTATTCATTCGGGAAGCATTATTTTTAAAGGCGAATTATTAAAACGGAGGTATTCCATGCTTTTTAGAAGGTCCGGATATTGATTTTTTATCAGAAACATCAATAGCATGCAATAATAATTTCCGGGTCTCTGAAGGCTCAATAACCGAATCAATATAGCCTTTTGCAGCAGCAACATAGGGGTTGGCAAACTTAGTTTTATACTCCTTCACTTTTTGCTGGCGTACTTTCTCCGGGTCATCAGCCTCTTTGATTTCTTTCCGGAAAATAATATTTGCAGCTCCTTCAGGTCCCATTACAGCAATTTCGGCAGAAGGCCATGCAAAAACAAAATCAGCACGCAGATGCCTGGAGCTCATGGCAATATAACCTCCTCCGTATGCTTTACGCAGGATCAGTGTAAGTTTCGGAACCGTAGCCTCACTATAGGCATAAAGCAATTTCGCGCCATGCCTGATCACTCCGGCATGCTCCTGATCCACTCCGGGCAGATAACCGGGAAGATCCACCAGGGTAATAATGGGAATATTAAATGCGTCACAATAGCGAATAAACCGGGCGGCTTTATCCGATGAATCAACATCCAGAACTCCGGCAAGGAATAACGGCTGGTTCGCAACAAACCCTACAGTACGGCCTCCCATACGGCCGAAACCGATCACGAGGTTTTTTGCCCATCCTTCCTGTATCTCAAAGAAATCCGAATCATCTACTACCGACCTGATCACATCTCTGACATCATAAGGCAACTTGGGGTCGGCAGGAACAATATCATCAATTTTATATTCTTTTTTAGGATTTTTCAGCGCAGTAAGATTGGGTTTCTCTGCATTGTTCCAGGGGATAAAAGAAAACAACTTTATTATTTGCATAAAACACTCTTCTTCAGATTTCGCGAAAAAGTGTGCATTTCCGGTCATTTCACTGTGAACTCTCGCACCACCCAGATCTTCCATGGAAATTTCTTCCCCCAGCACGGTCTTAATCACTTCGGGCCCTGTAATGAACATCTTTGAGATATTTTCTACAACAAAAACGAAGTCAGTAAGTGCGGGGGAGTAAACCGCACCGCCGGCACAAGGTCCGAGAATAACGGAAATTTGCGGGATGACTCCGGAAGAGAGAGTGTTTCTGAAAAATATTTCTCCGTAACCGGCAAGGGAATTTACCCCTTCCTGAATTCGTGCGCCGCCTGAATCGTTAATGCCGATCAGGGGCATGCGCATTTTCAGTGCATGATCCATAATTTTGGTGATCTTATGGCTGTGCATCAATCCAAGCGACCCACCGGCAACCGTGAAATCCTGTGCAAAAATGGCAACAGGACGATGATGTATTGTTCCGGTTCCGACAATGACTCCGTCACCATGTAATTTTTTCTTATCCATATCAAAGTCACGGGCGTCATGTTCAACAAACATGTCATACTCGTTGAAAGAGCCTTTATCCAGCAAGGCGACAATACGTTCACGGGCTGTTAGTTTACCCATGGCCTGTTGTTTTCGTATTGCCTGTTCGCCGCCACCCTGCAATACTTCCTCGCGTTTACGCTGAAGTTCTTTTATCTTCCTTTTTATAGCCATTTGTGTAACATTTTCATCATAAAGAATCTGCAAGTTATGTTCTGCAACATTACAAAATCCACCGAACTAAAAAAAAGATTTATCTCATTATTTTAAGAGGGGAATCTTCTTAAAATCAGGTAATATACTGATTTACCGTTTTTTATCTATTTGGGAACGATTACAAAAACCCCCAGAGCCACAAAAGAAAAAATAATATTAGGGATCCATGATGCCAGCAGGGGATTAATATTTCCGCCAATCGCAAACTGGGCGGAAAATTGCATAAAAATAATATAGGCAAAACTCAGGGCAATCCCGAAACCTATCTGAACGCCAATCCCTCCTTTCATTCTCCTCACGCTCAGGGAAAAGCCGATCAATGTCAGGATAAAAGCAGAAAAAGCATTGGAATATCTGTTATAGAGTGCAATTTCATAAACTTCAATATTATCAGCCCCCTGGAGACGCTGTTCGGCCACAAATCGCTTTAATTCACCCAGGTTCATGGTTTCCACAATATTTTCACGCCGGCCAAAATCATCCGGGGTAACATATAAAGTAGTATCCAGTCTCCGCCCTGTTTCAATATGCTCATGGAGGCTGTCATCAATGGTCCGGATATAATAATTTCTTACGTTCCACTTGTTTACGGTAGTGTCCCATCTGGCAAAATCTGCAATAAGCTTTGATTTCAGTCGTCCCTGATCATCAAACTGTTCCATCGAAAACTTCCTGCCAAGGTTACTGATGGTACTATAGGTCTCCATGTAAATATAGATGTTTGGCCTGACCTGCCGGTGGATATTGATATCGGTTACATTCTGACGGTACCCGTGATAATATACTTCTTCAAAGTCCAGTCTTTTCCGGTTGGCATGTGGAAGAATAAAATTATTCACCAGAAATGATGACAACGCAATGATGAATGCGGCAACCATATAAGGAATTAACAAGCGGTAAATACTGATCCCATTGCTTAACATGGCAGTGATTTCGGAATTATACGCCAGTTTTGCGGTAAAATAAATGACACTGATGAAGGTAAACAGGGAGCTGAAAAGTACGGCAAAATAGGGAATAAAATTCAGATAATAATCAAAGACAATGGCTTTGAATGGAGCTTGCTTTTCAATGAAATTGTCAAGTTTTTCACTCAAATCGAAAACAACGGCAATGCTGACAATCATGAGAATTGCAAAGAGAAAAGTCCCTAAAAATTTCTTTACTAAGTATTTATCTATGAGCGTAACTTTCATCAGAGTCGTTTTCCGAACTTTTGAGTTGCTGTTTTCATCCAATCGGAGAAATCTCCATTGATAATTTTTTCACGTGCATTATTCATTAACCAAAGATAGAAACTTAAATTGTGAACGGAAGCAACAATTGGTCCCAGGATCTCTTTTGAACGGAACAGATGTCGAAGATATGCTTTAGAATAATCCGTACTGTACACGGAAGTACCCTCGGGATCGATAGGTGAGAAATCATTGTGCCATTTGCGGTTTCTAATGTTCAGGATGCCCCGGCTTGTGAAGAGCATACCATTTCGTCCATTACGGGTAGGCATGACACAATCGAACATATCCACCCCGCGGGCGATGGATTCCAGAATATTCACCGGGGTTCCCACACCCATCAGGTACCGGGGTTTATCATCCGGAAGAATTGCATTGACCACTTCTATCATGTGGTACATTTCCTGTTCAGGCTCTCCCACAGACAACCCCCCGATAGCATAACCGGCAGCATCATATTTTTTTACTTCTTCTGCAGCATTTTTTCGCAGTTCAGGAAACACGCTGCCCTGAACGATAGGAAAATATAACTGTCCGTGGTTATATTCCGGTTTTGTTTCCGTAAACTTTTTCCAGCCTCTTTCAAGCCAGCGGTGTGTCAGTTCCATCGATATCCTGGCATCGCTGTAATTTGCAGGGAATGCAGTACATTCATCCAATGCCATCATGATATCCGCACCAATAACCCGTTGTATTTCTACAACATTTTCAGGTGTAAAAAAATGTTTTGAACCATCAATATGGGAATGAAACCAAACGCCTTTTTCTTCAATATGACGGATATCAGACAAAGAAAAAACCTGATATCCACCGCTGTCAGTAAGAATATTCCGATCCCAGTTTATAAACCTGTGCAATCCTCCGGCAGCACGTAATACCTCAGTTCCCGGCCTGAGATACAAATGATAAGTATTCCCCAGGATAACAGGTGCGTTGATAATATCTTTCAATAACTGTTGTGGGACGGCTTTCACGGTTCCGGCCGTACCTACAGGCATAAAAACAGGGGTTTCGATGGGGCCGTGTGATGTTTCAAGTATACCGGCCCTCGCCTCACTCTTTTTGTCCCTGGCATGAAGCGTAAATGACATAAAAGGAATTTTGCGTAAAGATAATGATCACATAAGATTGAAAGAACTTTATGGCATAATGTTTGGACAAGCAATAAAACTTTAATAAAATTGCCGCAATTTTTATCTCATGGATATTACCCTCGGCCAATATTTGATTTTATTTACACTGTTATTTACATTTATTATACAGGTTGTATATTATCTCTTTATATACAGAAAAGTCGGGTGCATAAAATTATCTTCCCGCAAAGGTTCCACACCTCCTGTTTCGGTCATTATCTGTGCCCGGGACGAAGCACTGAATCTTGAAAGGAATCTGCCTCAAATACTTCAGCAGGATTATCCGGACTACGAAGTCATTGTTGTCAACGATGCATCAACGGATCATTCCGAAGAGATTCTGAAACATTATTCCGGAAAATTTCCACATCTACGGTACACAACCATACGAAAAGATGAAAAATTCACACATGGGAAGAAACTTGCCGTTCTGGTCGGGATTAAGGCTGCCAAAAGCGAGTACCTGTTATTTACGGATGCAGATTGCACACCGGTATCAAAGAAATGGATACGTAAAATGGCGCGAAATTTCACCCGAAAAACCACCTTTATTCTCGGTTACGGTGGCATTAAAACAAAACCCGGGTTGTTAAATAATTATGTTCGTTACGACACTTTTTTTATTGCCTTACAGTATCTTGGATTTGCCCTGTCGGGAAAACCCTATATGGGTGTCGGCCGCAATATGGCATATCGTAAAACGGCATTTTTTGAAAACAAAGGATTCGGGCAACATGCTTCGCTCCTGTCCGGCGATGATGACCTGATTGTAAATGCCATGGCCACCGGGAAAAACACACATGTTGAAACAGACCCTGAAGCCCGTACACTTACAGAGCCTCCGCATACCTGGAGAGAATGGTTCAGAAAAAAACGTCGACACATTACAACTGGCGGACATTACAGAACGGGATCGCTTCTGATGACAGGCGGAGAGTTAATCTCCAGGATATTGTTTTACTTCTCTATATTGGCATGCATCCTGTTCATATCCACGCTTCCTTTTTCAGGCCGGATCATAGCCGGGGGAGCACTGGCCCTTCGCTGGGTCATAATGCTCGTAGTATTTCACCGTTCAGGCAAGCGTTTGCAGGAAAAACAATTATTATTATCTTCGTTACTTTATGATATCCTTTCACCTTTCCTGTATCTGGGAATCTGGATGTCCAATCTTTTTTCAACCAAACCGGTCATATGGAAATAAATGAAAACCTGTCGGAGAAAGCAAGATTTGACCTGGGATTGGTACAAAAAGCACTGGATGGCAGCGAACATGCCTATTCAGAACTTATGAAACGCTACCGGGATGCCATTTATTATATGTTACTAAAGATGGTTAATTCGCCTGTGGATGCCGAAGATCTTACCATTGAGGCCTTTGGAAAAGCCTTCAAGAATCTGGATCAATATACTCCTAACTTTGCCTTCAGTACCTGGCTTTTTAAAATTGCCACCAACAATTGTATCGACCATATCCGTAAGCAAAAAGCGACCCTTATCTCCCTTGATCAGGATGACAATAACCGGGAACAGGTTTCACATACCATACAATTTGACGGGCCTGATCCTGAGGAAAACATGATTAAAGACCAGAAGGCCGTGCTGATGCGTGAAGTAGTGGATCAGCTCAAACCCCGTTACAAAAGACTCATTGAACTAAGGTATTTCAGGGAGTATTCGTATGAAGAGATTGCCAGCGAACTGGATCTGCCACTCGGAACAGTCAAAGCACAGTTATTCAGGGCAAAAGAACTATTGTACAACATTCTGAAGAAATCACATAAAAATATTTAACCATGACCGGGGACATTACCCAGGTGGTGCAGTTTTTCCCTGAGCTTTCAACTTTCCAGATCAACCAACTCAATACCCTGGGACAATTGCTCAGGGAATGGAACACCCGGATCAACCTGATCTCAAGAAAGGATATCGATCATGTTTACGAGCACCATATACTTTATTCACTGGCACCTGCAAAATTTATCGCATTCAATCCGGGGGAAAAAGTGCTGGATGTAGGTACCGGCGGTGGATTACCGGGTCTTCCGTTGGCTGTTTTCTGGCCGGATACACTCTTTCACTTAATTGACAGGACCGGGAAAAAGATCAAAACTGTCCGGGAGATGGCGCACAAACTGGCATTAAAAAACGTCACGGTCGAACAAACCGCTGTCGAGGAACACCATCTGCTATATAACTATGTTCTTGGCAGGGGTATAACCCGGTTCCGGGATTTTGTCCGGATGGTCAGGCATAACCTTATGGTTACTCCTGCCAGGCCATCCGGCAACGGAATCATTTATCTTAAAGGCGGGGATGTGGAACCGGAGGTCAGAAAAATGCCGTGCCCTGTTAAAATAATTTCTCTATCGGATTACTTCTCAGGCACTTATTTCGGAACAAAAAAAATTATATACTGCCCGGCAGGAAAATGGATAAAAGAAAGATGATTTTTTTTATAGATGGAAAAAAACATTACTTTTGCAACCTGTTTAAAAAGCATGAGTCATGAAGCGTACATTTCAGCCTTCGAGAAGGAAAAGAAAAAACAAACACGGATTCCGGGAGCGTATGGCTTCCGTCAGTGGCAGAAAAGTTCTTGCACGGCGCAGAGCAAAAGGCAGGAAAAAACTCTCCGTTTCTGACGAGCCAAGGCATAAATATTAACCATTGGGAGACCTGCTCTTTCTTTTTTGGGTACCATACTCTTTATAAGCCTCTTTTAATAGATTTCATTGGATTTGTATTACGCCTCCCGGGCGCTGAGGGAAATGATTGAATCTACTCGCCGCCACAAGCGGTTGTGAATGCGCTCGCAGGATTCATTCTTCCTTCTCAGCCAGGATCGTACTGCCGGGACCAACCTGTATGCTGCCCGAACAATTATCCATGGATAATTTTATCTTTGTCGGTACGTTTTAATCATATTAAACAGATTCTGGCATGAGCTTCGGAAAGTTTTTGCTGACCCGGGTTTTCTGGAAAAACCTTTTTCTGGCAGTGCTACTGACAGCAATAATATTGTTTCTGGTTTGGATTGGCCTTATGATCTACACCCGTCACGGCCAGCAAAAATCCGTGCCGGATTTTTACGGGCTTAGCCTTGAAGATGCCGGACAGCTTTCTTCCAGGAACAGATTTGAACTGGTGGTACAGGATTCCGTATATACCCACGAAGTAGTACCGGGCCATATTGTTGATCAATTGCCACATCCGGGGAAAAAGGTAAAAAAGGGCAGAAAGATTTTTCTTACGGTAAATGCCATGGAGCCTGAAATTTTACCTGTTCCGAATGTTGTTGGTTATTCATTACGGCAGGCTAAGGCAATGCTTGAAACCAACGGATTTCGACTGGGAGAATTAAAGTATGTACCCGACCTGGCTATCAACAACGTATTAAAACAATTTTACCGTGGCAAAGAGATTCAGCCCGGAGATTCTGCAGAAAAGGGATCAATCATTGATCTTGTCCTCGGCAAAGGTTTAACAAATGAGAAAACTCCTTTACCTGATTTTACCGGTTTATCCTTTGCCCAGGCCGAGCAAGAAATTATTAGCAATGCATTGAACGTGGGAGCGGTAGTCTATGACGAGACGGTTACTACAACTGATGATTCGGCATTGGCTTTTATCTGGAAACAAATTCCCGAATACAGTCCGAATTCCCGTGTTCCGGTTGGGACGCCATTGTATCTGTGGTTAACCATTGATTCAACCAAGCTTCCTGTAGACACACTCAACCCATCCTTAGACCCGCTTCCCTGATATGAAGATTGCAGGAAATATTCTGTGGGGATTTCTCTTCCTGACTTCGGCATTAGTCAACGGGCAGGAAGAACTACGATTCCCCGGAGAAAACCCGGTAGTCCGTAAAGCCTGGTATCAGTTGGACCATAACAAATCACTTACTGCCGGCGACACACTACCGTTGCCATTTTTTGATGATTTTTCACGCAATACTATTTTCCCTAATCCGGCGTTATGGACAGACAAACAAGCATATGTGAATTTTTCCTATGGCATTGATCCGGTATCCATAGGGGTTGCTACGCTAGATGCTATTGATGAGACCGGAGCCATTTATACCAATGCATCAACACTGACTTTCGAAGCCGACCACCTGACTTCCCTGCCCATTGATCTTGACTATGTTCCGGAAGATGGGATATTCTTCAGTTTTTTTTATCAACCACAGGGCATCGCTGATCCGCCTGAAGAGGGAGATTCCCTGGTTCTTCTTTTTTATGCTCCCCTGCAGCAACACTGGGATACAGTTTGGCACCATCACGGAGAAACTTTAACACCATTTAAAGAAGTGATCCTTCCTGTTAATGATACCGCGTTCCTACATAAAGGATTCCGGTTTCGTTTTGTCAATTTTGCCAGTCTTACACGTAATGATGCCGATCCGGGTGCTGTAGCAAACTGTGACCACTGGAATATTGATTATGTTTTTCTGGACAAAAACAGGTTTGCTTCGGATACATTGCCACGGGATGTAGCTTTTACCCAACCATTGCATTCGTTACTTAAAACATACGAAGCGATGCCCTGGAAACACTTCAGAGCCACTTTCCTCTCTGAAATGGGAAGTTTTTTCCCCATCACCTATCGCAATAATGATTCCATCATCCGCAATGTCACACGTGAATTCAGGATCACTAACCTTTATACCGGGCAAACCGTACACAGTTTTACAGGAGGGGCTTCGAATGCTCCTGCCGACAGTACAATTACTTATAAAGCCCCGCTGATCTACACTTTTAACACCCCGGGAACAGATTCTGCCCTGTTTGAACTGAAAAGCTTCCTTATCACAGACGCTTTTGATCCCAAGATCAATGATACCATCATACGTCATCAGGTTTTCGGAAAGGAGTTTGCTTATGATGACGGTTCTGCCGAAGCCGGATACGGGCTGAATGGTAATGGGAACGAACATGCATCATTGGCTTATCAGTTTTACGCATATATACCGGATACGCTGCAGGCCGTCAGGATCTGGTTTAACCATTCGAAAGACGATGCCAACCTGGTGTACTTTAACCTGATGGTCTGGAACGACAGTGCAGGTATTCCCGGAGCCGTCTTATACAAACAGGAAGGCGAAATTCCCGTATTATCCGGAGGGAATGCAGGGTTTGTTACTTTTCCACTGGATACTATCCTGATCGCTGAAGGTAAATTTTATATCGGCTGGGAACAGGTAACCTCCACATTCCTGAATGTCGGTTTTGATCTGAATCTCGACCACCACAACCGTGCATACATTCAAAATGCCGGCCAATGGGGAGAATCATCTATTCCGGGGACCATTATGATCCGTCCTGTTTTCGGGAGTAACCTCGTAGTAAAAATCCCTTACCAGTCTTTTGCTCAGCAAAACTGGGTTGTTTATCCGAATCCCGCAGATCGTTATATCCGGATTCGGCCTGACAGGGAAAACATCACCAGGGGGAACCTCAGAATAACCCTTTTCAGCCTGACCGGCAAAATTGCACTGACTTCTTTCTTTGCCGGGGATCCTTTAAATGTTACCGGCCTCCCGGACGGTATTTATCTGATGACGCTTTCAAACGGGAACCAAAGATTGTTTCAGTCGAAAATTGTCATCCTGCATCGATAACTCCATGAATATTTTGGAACAATACGATCAACAGGAATTATTTGAGCATCACCGTTTCGTGGTGGATGCTGGGCAACAACCCCTGCGGATTGACAAATTTTTACTCAACCGTATGGAAAACGTTTCCCGAACCCGGATTCAGGGAGCAGCGAATGCCGGAAACATTCTGGTTAACGGAGCTGCCGTAAAACCCAGTTATAAGGTCAAACCGGGGGACACCATCACGATTGTCCTTCCGCATCCCCCGAGGGAAGCTGAACTGATTCCCGAAGAGATCCCCCTGGATATTATTTTTGAAGATGATGATATTATTGTTGTAAACAAAGCTGCAGGTATGGTGGTGCATCCGGGTATCGGAAATTATTCCGGTACACTGGTAAATGCATTGTTGTATCATCTGAAGGTTCTCCCCGGTTATGAAGATGGCACCCTGCGGCCCGGACTGGTACATCGTATAGATAAAAACACCTCGGGACTGCTGGTTATTGCCAAAAATGAGATATCCATGAACAAGCTGGCAAAACAATTTTTCGACCATACGGTTCAACGGCGTTATCATGCTCTGGTATGGGGAAGCTTTCCTGAAAAAGAAGGAACCATTACCGGACATATAGGCCGCAATCCGAAAGACCGGACAAAAATGTATGTTTTTGCCGATGGATCGGAAGGCAAACCAGCCATCACTCACTATCGTGTACTGGAAGAGCTGGGTTATGTCACTCTGGTAGAATGCAGGCTGGAAACCGGGAGGACCCACCAGATCCGTGTCCATTTGCAGTACTCCGGGCATCCGTTGTTCAATGATGCGGAATACGGCGGTGACAGGATCCTCAAAGGGACAACTTTCACCAAATACAGACAGTTTGTCCGGAATTGTTTCCGTATATTACCTCGCCAGGCATTACATGCACGTTCGCTCGGTTTCATTCATCCGGGTACCGGGAAAACCGTATCGTTTGACACCCCCCTGCCCGATGATATACAGGAGGTAATTGAAAAATGGCGAACCTATCTTGGAGGCAGGGATATTTAGCTTTTTGACCTCACCCGTAATGTTTTTTATCCCGGTCCGGAAAAAGATTTTCAATATCTTTAAAATGATTAAATTTGGTGAAATCCATTTATAGTTTATATCCATGTCCGTAAATATTGCCATTCTTGCCGGAGGAAATTCCTCGGAATTCGAAATCTCCATGAACAGTGCCACACAAGTAATTCGCCATTTGGACAGGAAACTGTTTTCCCCATACAAAATTGTGCTGCGTGATAAAAACTGGAGCTATGAACCGGAAAACGGCGGCATCCCTGTTCCGGTGGATAAAAATGATTTTTCCCTGATTGTTTCCGGAGAGAAGATAACTTTTGATGCCGTGTTTATCGCCATTCATGGCACTCCCGGTGAAGATGGAAAAATGCAGGCTTATTTCGAAATGCTTGATATACCATTTACCAGTTGCAACAGTTTTGTGTCCGCGCTAACTTTCAACAAATTTGCCTGTAAAAAATATCTTGAGGCGTTTCATGTACAGACAGCACCCTCCCTGCTGACACGTAAATTCCTGGATGCTTCCGGGATCAAAGATGCCGGGCTTTCCTTTCCGTTGTTTGTAAAAGCCAACAGTAGTGGTTCGAGCTTTGGAGTAACCAAAGTGGATGAAGCTGCAAGCCTGGAAGAAGCTATGGAACATGCATTTTCTGAAAGTTCAGAAGTGCTTATTGAAGAATTAATTACCGGTACCGAAGTTACCTGTGGTGTACTGAAAACAAAACAACGAAGTATTCTGTTTCCCCCCACCGAAGTTGTCCCGCATAAAGAGTATTTCGATTTTGAAGCCAAATATATGCCGGGGCTTGCCGATGAGATCACCCCGGCCCGGTTGCCGGACGAAAAGATCAGGTTGATTCAGGATAGTGCATCCCGGATATATGATTACCTGGGATGCCGGGGGATTGTCCGGATCGATTTCATCCTGCAGGATGACGCGCTCTTTTTCCTGGAAATCAATACTGTTCCCGGACTGAGTCGTGAAAGTATCATCCCTAAACAGGCAGCAGTTTATGGCCTGAGTGCCACCGAATTGTTTACGCTGGTACTCAACGACAGTATGACACGCTGATGCTATTCTTCTGCTGCGGCTGACATTACTTGTTCAAATCCGTTACACGAACAGAGCAGGTGCCTGTCTCCCCAGGCATCATCAACCCTGCCGGTGACAGGCCAGAATTTATTTTCTCTCACCCACGCAAGCGGAAAAGCCGCTTTTTCGCGTGAATAGTTGTGTTCCCAATGATCACTCACAACATCTTCCTGGGTATGGGGGGCATATTTAAGTACATTATCGTTTTGATCTGCCCGGCCTATCTTTACGTCTTCAATCTCACGGCGGATTTCCTTCATACTCGATATAAACCGATCCAGTTCTTCGAGTGATTCGCTTTCGGTTGGCTCAACCATCAATGTACCATGTACCGGGAAAGAAAGCGTCGGTGCATGATAACCGTAATCCATCAGCCTCTTGGCAATATCTGTTTCCGTTATTCCCGTTTCATGTTTGAATTCACGGCAATCCAATATCAACTCATGCCCTACAAATCCTGTTTCACCGGTAAACAAGGTAGGAAAATCTTCGCACAATCGGGCAGAGATATAATTGGCACTAAGAATGGACACTTTGGATGCTTTGGTGAGGCCCTTACTTCCCATCATTTTTATGTAAGCATGTGAAATAACCAGGATAGATGCACTTCCCCAGGGAGCAGCAGCCACAGCCGTAGAAGCATGAATACCACCGGTTTTAACGACAGGATGCCCGGGCAGGAATTCCTTGATATGTTTGGCAACGGCAACCGGTCCGACACCCGGACCACCACCACCATGCGGAATGGCAAATGTTTTGTGGAGATTGAGATGGCACACATCCGCACCAATACGTTTCGGACTGGTCAGCCCAACCTGCGCATTCATGTTGGCCCCGTCCATATACACCTGTCCTCCGTATTTATGAATAATGTCCGACATCTCCCTGATGCGGCTTTCAAACACGCCATGAGTTGAAGGATAAGTCACCATAAATGCTGCCAGGTTATCCTTGTGCTCCCCGGCGAGTTGCCTCAGGACTTCCACATTGATGTTTCCCTGATCATCGCAGGGCACCATAACGACTTTCATACCTGCCATAACCGCACTGGCCGGATTTGTGCCATGGGCAGAAGCAGGTATCAAAACAACATTTCTGTGTTTTTCACCCCTGGAATCCAGGTAACGCCTGATCATCATCAAGCCGGTATGTTCACCTGCAGCTCCTGAATTGGGTTGAAAAGTAATACCATCGAATTCCGTGATTTTCAACAAATCATCACCAAGTTCTTTCATCAAACGGTGATAACCTTCAGCCTGATCCTGAGGCACGAAAGGATGCAATCCGGTCCATTCGGGCCAGCTTAGTGGAAGCATCTCCGAAGCGGCATTCAACTTCATGGTACAGGAACCAAGCGAAATCATGGAATGCGTCAGGGAGATATCTTTCCGTTCCAGTTTTTTAATATATCGCATCATGTCTGTTTCAGCATGATAACTGTTAAAAACCTTATGCTGCAGGAAAGGTGTTTTTCTCGTGAAATTTTCTTCAAACACAAATTTATCAGGAAATGAAACATCGATTCCTGTTTTTCCTTTAGCTCTGGCAAAAATTCCGGCCAGAAGTTCAATATCCGCTTCCCGGGTAGTTTCGTCCGTACTGATCAGGATATACCCTTCGGTAAAGAAATTCAGATTGATTCCGGCATCCAGGGTAAGTTGCCTGATTTTCTCCTTCAGAGACTGGTCAGGAATGGCAATTTTCAGGGTATCAAAAAAGTTTTTATTTTCCTGTATATACCCCAACCTTTTCAAGGAATCATTTAATCCTGCAGCCAGAAGATGTATGTTCAAAGCAATACGTTTCAATCCTTCCGGGCCATGGTAAACAGCATACATTCCGGCCATGGTCGCCAGCAGGGCCTGAGCCGTACAGATGTTGGACGTAGCCCTGTCACGTTTAATATGCTGCTCACGTGTCTGCAATGCCATACGTAAAGCAGGATTGCCGTGTATATCCCTGGACACACCGATAATGCGCCCGGGAAAATATCTTTTAAACTCTTCCCTGGCAGCAAAGTAACCGGCATGCGGGCCACCATAACCCATAGGCAGGCCCATGCGCTGTACTGATCCGACAACCGCATCAGCACCCCATTCGCCGGGAGGGGTAAGCAATACCAGGCTTAATATATCCGCAACAACCACAACCCTGATATTCATTTTATGCATATCTTCAACCCGGGATGAATAATGATGTATTTCACCGTTTGCATCCGGATATTGAACAATGGCACCGAAAAACTCCGGAGAAAGAACAGTAGTACCGTAAGGTCCGGTAATAAGATCTATCCCCCGGACACCTGCACGTGTTTTCAACACATCCAGGGTTTGCGGGAACAGGTTTTCGTCAACAAAAAATTTGTTTGTTCCGGCTTTAACCTGTTCACGTGACCGGGCATGAAACAACATTAACATTGCTTCGGCCGCAGCTGTCGCCTCATCCAACAGCGATGAATTGGCTACCGGTAATCCTGTCAGATCAATAATCATGGTCTGAAAATTCAATAAGGCCTCCAGTCTGCCCTGAGAGATTTCTGCCTGATATGGGGTATAGGAGGTGTACCACGAAGGATTTTCGAGGATATTACGCTGAATAACGGCAGGAAACACGGTGCCATAATATCCGAGGCCAATAAAAGACTTAAATATTTTATTCCCGGCTGTAATTTCCCTGATTTGATTAAGATATTCATACTCGTCCACCGCATCTATCTGAAAGGATTCTTTAAGCCTGATATCGGATGGAATCGTTTTATCAATGAGCTCGTCGAGAGACTTTACACCTATTTTTTCAAGCATGTATGAGATATCCCTATCGTGAGGGCCGATATGGCGCCGGTAAAACAGATCTGGTTGTATCATTTTTTTTATACTAAGCGTTGTGGTTAAAGCGATAAAAATAAGAAAAGGGAACTGTTAAAAAAACCAAAAAAGTCAGCCCGGAATATGTTTAAGAAAAAAAATCCGGGAAGGACCCGTTTATTGATTAACCCTGCAGAAAGGGATTGAAAAGTTTTTCTTCTCCTACAGTGGTTTCAGGACCATGACCGGGGAAAATGAGCGTTTCATCTTCCATTTTTCCCAATATTTCGTTGCGAATACTGTTGATAAGTTCGTTATAGTCTCCTCCCGGTATATCGGTACGTCCGATACTATGCTTAAAAATCACATCCCCTGCAAAAAGGATTTTACTTTCAGGGATATAATATCCCATACTGCCAGGAGAATGACCCGGCAGGCGGATGGCACGAATAAGGGAATCATTAAGAAATAAATCATCCGGCTCCAGTGGCCGAACTTCGGGAAGATTATTAATTCGCAGGCCAAACATACTGCCCTGTTCTACAGCTTTCCGGTAAAGTAAATGATCCGCCGGGTGGAGTTCCGGAAACACCTTATATCTTTCAACCATCCGTGCACATCCCAGGACATGATCAACATGTCCGTGTGTTAATAAGACGCGCGTAAGCCGGACGTTCTTTTGCCGGAGAATATCATCAAGCCCGGCGAGGTCATCTTCACTTTCTGCTCCGGAATCAATCAGCCAACCCTCCCCCGAATCGTCAAACAGTAAATAGCTGTTTACCTGAAAAGGATTCCAGCAAAATGTATGGGTTTGAATCATTTTTTCTTTTTTTTATGCGGTTGTTCATGATTACTGGTTCCCTTGACCATGGGAACAAAAACAAAATATCCATGCCTGGTGGTTTCGAAATCATTGGTACCATGTTTAATCATCCGGATCATTTCCTGAGAACCGGGTCCGCCAACCGGGGCAACCAGTATCCCTCCATTTCTAAGTTGTGCGGTAAGTTCCGGGGGAATTTGATCTGTAGCTGCTGTTATAAGGATTTTATCATAAGGAGCAAATGCCGGTACGCCTTTGTAACCATCACCATAAAAAAATCTGGGGCGGTAACCCAACTTTGGTAAAAACGACTGGGCTTTGAGGAAGAGTTCTCTCTGTCTTTCAATCGTAAACACCCTGGCTCCCATCTCAAACAGTACAGCAGCCTGATATCCTGATCCTGTACCGATTTCAAGGACTTTGTCTCCCGGCCGGATATCCAGCAGCTCTGTCTGAAAAGCCACGGTATAGGGTTGGGAAATGGTTTGGCCTGAAGCAATGGGGAATGCCTGGTCCTTATAGGCAAAATTTACAAACCCCGTTTCCATAAAAAGATGCCTGGGAACCTTTCCAATGGCATCAAGTACAGCATCCGAGCGGATACCTTTGCTATGTATTTCTTCTACCAGTTTCTTACGCAAACCTTTATGCCGGTAGTCATCTTCGAGTTTTTGCTGCATGTCTGTTTTTCAACAATTAACCGTTAATAATTTGATAATGAGGATGCTATTTTACCAGTAAAAATATGGTATGTTTGCACAAAGTTGTACAAAAATATGATAAATATCGGTGTCGTCGGACAAACGGATGCTTCCACCGGTCTGGTAACCCACCTGCACCGTAGTAAAAGGTTTCAATGTAAGAAAATTATTTTCCCCCTGTCAGGATCTGATTCCTTAATAAAATCCGGGGAAAATGATATTTCACGGTATTTAGGCGGGGATTATGACAGGATATTATTTACTGAACTGCAACAGGATCAGATGGAGCTTGTCAGAATAGCTATTAAGAAGGGAATTCCGGTATTTTTTCTCTCCACAAGCAACCTGCCACTTCCGCTACTTGACGAAATCACCAAGCTTAGTAGTGAAGCCGGGACCCCCGCTATTTGTTATAATGGATATTGGTATGATCCGGTTTTTACACAAATCCGTTCTGCCATTCAGGATCCTTTTCTTTGCCATTTTTATATCAGAAAGGATATCGAAAGAATACAGGATTCTTTTGCACTTCTTCATGACCAGATTGAGATAAGTCTGTTGCTCACCAGGGGACATTTTATGCGGTCGGTGGTAAATTCATACACACTGACCAACCATAAAACAGATTTTATTTTTGTCCAGCTGGAATACGATTCGGGGGCACGCACAGAGATCATGATTCAGGGAACAGGTCGTCCGGAAGGATATTTTATTATACGTCAACCCCGAAACATTATTACCTGGTATTCAGCAAAATCACTGGTAGTTTACGAATCTCCGACCCCGGAGGGGATATGGAAACAACATAAAAAGAGATACAGAAAACGATCTGTGGCCGATCCTTATATGCATTGGATCAGGGCTATTGAAGAGACCGGATCAGGCAAATCAATAGCGCCAACCATAGAAGACAGGTTACATACAGCCCAGTTATTTTCCGGTATCCGTGAGAAACTGACTTCACGAATAACCTGACGGTTTACATTTTTCTATATTTAAACAAACTAATCTTCTTTCTTTATCGTTATTTATGGATAACCTGTAACCATTTTCAAACCTAAATGACGTACCTGCCGTTTTAATGAAACATAAGAAACACCTTTTTTTCTATATCTTTTTTGATTACCTGGCAGCCATTACTGCATGGGCACTATTTTTCATTTACCGGAAGAAATATGTTGAGACACCTTTCTTCGGTAACCCGGTGGAAGTCCGTCTGGATACAACCTTCTTCATCGGTCTTCTTTGCATTCCACTGATGTGGTTGATCCTGCACTTTTTATCAGGCTATTACCGCAACATTATCAGGAAATCGAGACTGAAAGAACTGGCACAGACATTTGTGATTTCACTGACAGGAACCATTATTCTCCATTTTACCGTGATCCTTAACGACATCACCAGCAACTATACAGATTATTACCGTTCATTTATTGTTCTATTTTCCCTGCAATTTGTGCTGACTTATTTTCCCAGGCTTATTCATACTACAATAATCCACCATCGAATGTTAGCCGGCCCTCTTGCTTTCCAGACTTTAATTATCGGAACGGGGAACGAGTTGACTGAGAACATTCAATATCTTCAAAAAAACAAGTATGCCGGAAACCGTGTTATCGGGATTGTACCGGTAACAAAAAGTTGTGATGAAAACGCTCTTCCTGTTCCGGTTCTCGGAAAAATTTCTGATTTGTCCAGGATCATTACAAAGCATCAGATTGATGAGGTTATCCTGGCTTTTTCTCCTGATCTGTCAAGATATATCGGAGAAATTATGAACAAAATCATCTATTTGCAGGTATCTGTAAAAGCCATCCCTTCCCTTTATCCGGCTTTACTGGGAAGAGTAAAAATCCAACCGTTGCTTGATGTTCCTTATCTGCAAATCAACTATGAGTTGATGCCGGTATGGCAGGTTATGGTTAAAACAGTCTTCGATTATGTATCAGCATTGACTATTCTTGTCGTCACACTTCCTGTTTCCCTGGTTGTTTCCGTCATTATTAAAATCAGCTCTGACGGACCTGTAATTTATTCCCATGAAAGAATCGGCAGGCATGGAAAACCTTTTACTATTTATAAATTCAGGACCATGGTTAAGAATGCCGAAATAAACGGACCGGCACTTTCCAGCAGGAATGATCCGAGAATCACACCCGTGGGACGGTTCCTGCGTAAAACAAGGCTGGATGAATTGCCCAATTTTATCAATGTGCTTAAAGGGGATATGTCAATTGTCGGGCCCAGGCCGGAAAGAAAATTCTTTGTTGATCAGATTGTTAAGAAAGATCCGGATTATATCTATCTTCAAAAAGTTAAACCGGGCATTACCTCATGGGGACAGGTTCAGTACGGTTATGCGGAGAATGTGGATCAAATGGTCGAACGGTTGCAATATGATCTTAATTACATCAAGAATATGTCTCTTTACATTGATTTCAAAATATTAATTCTGACTCTTCTCACCATTTGCAGGGGAAGAGGAATGTAGTTCCTATGTCGAACTCAGCTTATGAAGAGAAATCTTCTCAACAATATGATAAACCGGTCCGGAAGATTTCAGGACACTTTCGTATAACACTACATTATGAACATGGAAACTGAAAAAAGGGTTGTATTCATATTTTTCAATCCAGTGCCTGAACAATTCCATATCATGTAACCATTTTATCCTGCCCAGGGTAAGATGTGGTGTAAACCGTTCTTTTACAGCCGGACTACCTGTTATTGCAGCCACAGGAGAGATTCTTTTATAGATGTCCTGAAAAGGTTCTGCCGGATATATACCACACCATAAAACTTTCGGTTCCCGTAAACTTTTAAACACTCCGATACCTGCTATCCGGCCTTTGAAAGCCGGTAATGATGAAAGATTACGTTGCATCATTTCCACTATGGGACTGATGGCCCGTACCGGAGTATCCCCCAGAAAACGGAGTGTAAAATGCCAGTTTCCGGAAGGAACCCATTTTATCCGGCTTTGAATAAAGGTCCTTTGCATTTCCCCTACAAAGTCGAGCAGTATACGATTCTGAGGGACAGGGATTCCAATAAATAATCGTTTGAAAGATTTCATCTTTTTATAAAAACAGGCAGATTTTCCTTAAATTAGTTAGCCCAAATTAATATTAAAGATCATTAAACGAACATAAAATTTAAACGTATGAAAAGTACAAAAAAATTTGCTGTAGTCCTTTCGGGTTGTGGTGTTTATGACGGTGCTGAAATTCATGAAGCCACTATGACCTTGTATGCCATCATGAAACAGGGAGCTACCTATGAAGTGTTTGCCCCTGATATTCCGCAACACCATGTTATTAATCATCTTACCTGTGAGGAAATGAATGAATCCCGGAATGTACTGATTGAATCGGCCCGCATTGCCCGTGGAAAGATCAAACCGCTGGATCAGTTTAATGCCCGTGAATTTGATGTGCTTATTTTTCCCGGTGGATTTGGAGTAGCAAAAAACCTGTGCGATTTTGCATTCAAAGGGGCTGAATGTAATGTTAACGAAGAGGTTGCTTCGGCCATAAAGGAAATGGTAAAAGCAGAAAAACCTGTCGGAGCTTTGTGCATTTCACCCGTCGTGGTGGCCAGAGTACTGGGTGATGTAGAGCTGACTATCGGGCAGGACGCAGACACTTCAAAAGCTATAGAGTCCATGGGTGCCAGACATATCCAAACCACACATGGTGAAGTAGTCGTCGATAAAAAATATAATGTGGCAACGACACCCTGTTACATGCTTGATGCCAATATCACCCAGATTGCCGACGGAGCAATGAATGTGGTAAAAGCATTATTGGAATTGTCCGGGGATTAGAATTGCGGTTCAGATCCGTCCGCTTTCAATCATCAGGACAATCTGGTTGAGGATTCTGTCATCACCTTCCGGATCGAACTGCATTTTCAGGTTGGTACCGAAAATACGGGCTATTGTCTGCCAGAAAGATGCGGCAAAGTCACCTTTCATTTCATCCAGTATGGCATACGAACTTTTTCCCGTTTCCCGGTTGATCAGCTTCAACAATATTTTGCCCTGGCTGTAGGTCATGTTTAGAATATCGTCCTCAAATTTATTTTTGAGATCTTTTTCCACACCGTTAATGTAACGTCGGCGTTCCTGATCGGTCTGTAACGAATCCAGATGCTGCTCCATCACATCCATCAGGTTTCCCAGATATTTTGCAAAAGGATATACTTTTTTTACGTTTCGAACATACCGGCTGTATCTCCGGTACTGTCTCCGGTTTTTAAAATGCGGCCGGGGATAGATTTCAATCTCATGAATATCATACAAAGGAAGTGTGTCGTTCCCAATACGCGTAACGCGCAGGACAGCTGTTTTTGAAGTATCCACCCGGGACTTCGGGTTAACCTCCTGAGCGTAAACTGCAGCAACAGTGGCTAAGAACAATATAATTAACATTCCCTTACGCATAGAAACAACAGCTTTTTAGATCATAAACGAATGATTCCCATACAAATTACCGTAACATATATTCATAGTACGAATATTACACCGTCGAAGTTTCTTAACCAAAAAACATACCACAATATCAGACAATTGTGGGTTCACCTGTTTAAATCATCAATTTACCTGATGTGACCCTGAGCAGAATATCCATTTCTGCCTTATTTCTTAAAAAAAAGGAGATGGATAAATGACTGAATTTCCGTATTTTTGAGTATGAGCCGGAAAGTAATCAAGGATAGTGAGCAGATCAGGAATAACCCACAGTTTAAGCTGGCATATAAACTTGTTTTCAGAGAGATACCAGAGTTTGTGCTACATCAGGCCGGCAGAAGAAATCCCGTAACATTTGTTTATTACATCATTCTCCTTGCCTTATTAACTGCCGTCATTGTATATCCGTTTAGTTGTATCCATGATATTTATCCGGCAGGACAATGGTTCCGGTATGCTGCATTAGGGTTCGTGGTTTTTCCGGTTCTTTCCATTCCTGTACACGAAGGAATTCACGGATTGGTTTATCTTCTTGCGGGAGCACCACGGATCAGGATCGGGGCTGACTGGAAACTTTTTTTCTTTTATATTGCTGCCGACCGTTTCCCTGTTGATGTGAAATGGTTCAGACGTATTGCCTTTGCCCCTGCTCTGATTCTTTCTGTCATTCTGCTTGGTATTCCCCTGCTTCCCGGGATAGATTCATTATTGATCTGGAGCATGCTGATTACCGGTTTTGTTCACTTCACCATGTGCATAGGTGATTTTGCCATGGCAGGATTCCTTTATGAATTCCACGATCCGGATATGGTAACTTTCGACGATTTATCTGAAAAAGCAGCCTATTTCTACAGTTCAAATCCTTCAAACATCCCGGAATAGGCATTCACAATTATTTCCCGTAAAAATCTTATTATTATGTATTTTAATATGTATTTATATATATATTAATTAATAATATTATATATATTTTAATATATATTTTAATATGTATATATATTTATATCTTTGTGTTCCGGTTTCAAATTTTTACTTTAGCGCTTTATTCTCAGAAAAGAGGAGGACTAACAAATGGCCGGTCTTGGAACTGTAATAAAAAGTTTTAAAAGGGTATTCTGGATTTCCAACCTGATGGAACTGTTTGAGCGTTGGGCGTGGTATGGATTTTACAATGCCCTTGCTTTATACCTCACCTTATCGAGGGACACCGGTGCCCTGGGATTTACCCAGGCACAAAAGGGTCTGATTATGGGTACAGGATCCATGCTACTATACTTTCTTCCGTTGATCACCGGGGCCATTGCCGACAAGATTGGTTATAAAAAAGTGCTCATTTTATCCTTCACGATGTATGTGATGGGTTATTTTATGATGGGACATTTTCAGACATATGGGACCATCTTTTTTGCTTATATTTTCCTGGCGACTGCCGGGGCATTTTTCAAGCCTATTGTTTCGGCGATGATCGCAAAAACGACAACGGCAGAGACCTCTTCCATCGGGTTCGGGATATTTTACATGATGATAAACGTAGGAGGGTTTATCGGACCCTTTGTCTCCGGATTGCTTTATAAAATCAACTGGAATTATGTTTTCTGGATGTCAATGATTACGATTGCGATAAACTATATTTTTGTTTTCTTCTTTTTCCGCGAACCGGGCAGGGAAAAAAATACAGCATCCCTGGGAAAAAACATCGTGCAGGCACTGCAGAATATTCTGGTAACACTCAGTAACTGGCGTTATGTCATTTTCCTGGTGATCATGATCCTGTTTTGGACGGCATTCAACCAGCTATATTATTCATTTCCCGTCTTTCTTGATGACTGGGTAGATCTGGATAAGCTGGGGATATTGCTGGGCATGGAACCCGGACAACTCACGGCCGTTACCCTTACCAGTCTCGATGCTTTTTTCATCATACTGCTGCAGCTGATTATTTCGTCTATTGCCATGCGGTTTAAACCATTGCAGGCCATGATGACAGGAATTATGATCCTCGCCGGCGGTCTCTTTTTTATGTTTACCAGTCAACATGCCTGGGTAGTAATTTTCGGCATACTTGTTTTTGCCATCGGCGAGATGGCCAGTTCGCCAAAGTTTACTGAATATGTAGGGCGTATTGCCCCGCCGGATAAGAAAGCGTTGTATATGGGGACATCTTTCCTACCCATAGCTGCAGGACATTTCCTTGCGGGGATCCTTTCGGGAAAACTCTATGCAGGAATTAGTGAAAAGTTTACGTTACTGACCAGGGAAATCGCTGCACGGGGGATATCCATGCCTGAGATTTCAGCCGGTTTTACACAGAATGACTATGTGCATCGGGCCCAGGAAATTTTCGGGATGAACAGCACAGAACTTAACCGGTATTTATGGGATCATTATCATCCTTCACATATCTGGATCTTATTTTCAGGTATCGCCGTCTTTGCTAGTATCCTGTTGTTTTTCTACGACCGGTTTATTCTGAAAGGCAGAGTAGCCAATGACCATACGTAACCTGCTTCCCCGCAGTCGCCGCCTTATGTAAATGTTGTATCTTTAATCCCGGTATGATCATTTCACACATAGCTGCCATGGCCAGGAACCGTGTCATCGGAAAAAATAACCGGTTACCCTGGCATATGCCGGATGATCTGGCTTACTTTTTTCGCATAACCCGCGGACACCACGTGATCATGGGACGCAGAAACTTTGAAGCCAACGGCAAAGCACTCCCCAACCGGGTCAATATAGTGGTTACACAACAGAAAGATTACTATGCTCCCGGATGTGTGATTGTCAACAGTGTTGCAGACGCCTTAAACTATTCGGAAGATCACGGAGAAACCGAAGCATTTATCATCGGGGGAGGTGAAATCTATAAAGCAACTCTCCCGATTGTCCAACGGATCTACCTGACAATCATTGATACGGAAGTTGAAGGAGATACATTCTATCCTGAGCTGGATATGAGGATGTGGAAAACCTTATCAGAAAAGCATCATGAAGCAAATGTTCAAAATCCTCATCCGTATACTTTTTTTATTTACGAAAAAATCATAAAATAAAAAGATCCCGTTCCCCTGTAAATGTTATGATGTACCATTTTAGTCCACAAGTCTTTACTTCAATGGAAATTATAAGGGATAAAAGACTCTGATCCTATTGTCCGTTATGTCTCTTAATCAATACGGTTTTGTACGGGTTGAAAAGATTATGAAACGAGCATGAACTGAGCAAAGCGATCTCATGAATAAAATTTTAAACGTATGAAAAACACTAATTCAATCAAATGATTATTATATCAAAGGGATTACTACCCCTGCAAGAATATTAAAAAACAGTACCTGCTTAATATCAACCCTATATCCGGAAGCTCCATAAAACCCGAAAGACATTTTAGCATAATTGCATGTTCCGGCAAGTTTTAATTTCAGGCATGAGCTTAAACGGTATTGAATATCTATCCCCGATGACAACATAAAGCTTTTATCCCTGGATGAAGTTATCTCAAAAAAATCGGGACCTGTTATAAAATATTGTGGTTTATATAGTTGATGTGGTGTTTTTCCCCACATGATTCCCCCCTGTCCAAAGCCGATTATTGAAAATCTTCCGGAAACGGGCACTTTTATCACGGGACCGGCAGTCAGTGTAATCATCTGATAGGGTTCAGACCGGATTACAACACTGGTCATGAACGGATCAGAAACCGTTTTTGCTTCGGAAAGTGCAACAACATCTACCGGATGCAGATTTATACCTGAACCTATCACAACGCCGATATTCCGGGAAAAAAACAATGTGGATTCAATACCTGTATAAAATCCGGGAAGCGTGAAAGCCCCTTCGGTGAGATTGTGCGAACGATAGTTCCCGGCAGGTAGCGAAATACCGCTTTGCAATGCAAGATCCAGCTGTTTTTGCTGTGACCAGATGGCCGCCGGATAAATGGACAAAAAAAGCAAGATAAAATATCTTCTCATCGGTAGTTTCATAACAAACGGATGAAAATACAAAAAATAAGCAGATATGGGAAATAGCCCCCATCTCATCATAAAATTAGTATTTTTACAAAAATATATCGTCGGGCAGTATTACCGGAAGAAACGAAACCAAACTTTAAAAACATATCATATAATACTTATTCTCATCTTAATCCGTTCATAGGTTATTTATTATAACTAAAAATATCAAAGCAATGAAAGAATATTTCCGTTTCTTGTCCTTGTTGATTATTACATTTATTTTATTGGCATCTTCTTCACAAATGGTTCGGGGACAATCCAGGATCATCATGATGATGGATACAGCCACTCTTCAGGACCAAATCAATTATATTCAGAATAAAACCAGAATTTATGATAACTTCCGCGCTATCCGTGAGGATGTTTTCCAGAAATTAATAACCAATGCGCTGGATTCACTTTCCGGAGCTAATAATACCATTGCAGGATTAACCCGGAAACAAGAAAATCTTAAACTTGAAATTGATTCACTTAAAGCTGCTTTAACCAAAACAAAAAAGGACCTGGAAGAAGTTACCCGGACAAAAAACACACTTGTTTTTTTGGGTATTAAGATGAACAAAACCGGTTATAATGTCCTCATGTGGGGAATTATTGCCGGACTTCTCGCCCTCCTGACCATCATCATATTAATGTACAAAAGAGACAGGGTAGTAACGGTACAGCTTAAAAAAGACCTGAACGAGTTGAAAGAAGAATTTGAAACTTACCGCAAAAACAACCGCGAACGGATTGAAAAAATGGTAGTGAGCCATCACAGAGAGATCCAGAAACTAAAAGGAAACAATTAACAGACACATGGGTTTTATATGGAATTACCGCATCTCGCTGCTCTCGATGCGGTGATTCCGCTTTCGGGCTCTGCACCACCGGGAAAAATTACTGCTTACCACCCGTTATCTCTCCTTACTATCACAATCATTATATGTTCCCTTGGTGCCTGGAATTACCGCATCTCGCTGCTCTCGATGCGGTGATTCCTCTTTCGGGCTCTACACCACCGGGAAAAATTACAGCCTCCGGCTGTTTATTTTTATTTAGCCCTATTCCTGCACTGAAAGCAAGCTTTCGTTTGGATGGGGCTAAATAAAAATGCCGCTTTCGCGGCATTTTTCCCGGTGGTGGTGCCACCTGGAATTGAACCAGGGACACCAGGATTTTCAGTCCTGTGCTCTACCAACTGAGCTATGGCACCAGCTTTTAAATATATCTCTACTTCAATAAACCTTTTCAGTCCTGTGCTCTACCAATCCCGAAAAACTGAAAATCTG
>JAADHC010000026.1 GCA_013152085.1 Chlorobiota bacterium | reverse complement strand
ACGAGACCAGGGCGGATATTTACCGGGAACTTAGCCGCAGAAACTACCGCAAAGCCCTGGATGAAAATCCTTCGAACCAGCGGGTCTGGAAGAAAATGAAAAAAGCAGGGTGATAAATAATATAGATTATCGGATCAATAATATAAGGAAATTAAAAACATGAATAAACCATTCATTACAATTAGTGTGATTATGCTTATTATGGCAGGTATTGGTGTTTATTCTGATTCTCAAAAAATCGCTTATTCTCAGCTGTCCCAAATTCAAAAGTCAGGAGAAGATATCAGCCAAAACTCGCCATTTGGGGCGCATGGTGCTTTCTCGCGGCCATTTATAGAGTCGGATAAAGTTAGTCATGAAGAGATTTTACGCAGGACATCGGAAGTAAAAGAACCATATAGCCATGTTCAGGATATAGGCATTAAATGGATTCGGCCGGGATCTGATATTTATTGGCGGGCAGTTCAACCGACTTTGAAATTTGTAAAAAATGGCTTGTTTGATTGGAGAAGTATTGATGATCTTTATGGCCGGGTCCCTTCGGGCGTTAATATATTAGGGACTATCGATCCTTTGGTATGGGGCGTAAATAGCGATCCGGCTTTTAAACCGGGAACATGGGAGTTTGCTAGTGACGAAGAAGAAGAATATTATATTAAATTTGTTAAAGAGGTTGTTGAACGTTATGATGGCGATGGAACTAAAGATATGCCGGGATTAAAAAGTCCTGTTAAATACTGGCAAATAGGGAATGAACCGGCTTTCAGGCCTCTTCTAGGAATCAGGAATGTTAATAAAAGCCTGGACTGGAAAGGATTCAGTCATATCACAGAGATTTCCTACAGAGCCATAAAAGATAGTGACCCATCAGCAAAAATTGCGTTAGGAGGCCTGGCATCAGGGTATCCGCATCCCGATGACCCTGTTGCCCGGCTTATGGATAGCCCCCCGGAAATAAGGGAACGCGAGGAATTCTATGTACCCTTGTTAAAGAATCTTAAAGGCAGGTACATTGACGTATTTGATATACATTATTATGGCTCTTTGCAGGAGGCTGGTTCCGAAGGATGGCGATGGGAATTTATGAAGGATTCATACATTTATATTCGTCAGAAACTCGATGAGAATGGCTATCAAAACACGGAAATCTGGTTCACTGAAACAGCAGTGCCCAGCCAACCTTTTGGTGAAAGATTCCAGGCAATAAATCTTATTAAGCGGTTTGTCTATCCACTATCTTTCGGCGTAAAAAAAATATTCTGGTGGAATATGATTGAAGGCGAGTATCCTTTGGAAACGGATAAACCTTCTAACTATTTTGGTCTTGTCTATGATGGCATCGGAAAAGGCGATCCCGGTTACGGGACAAAGAAGCTTTCTTATTATACTTATAAAAAAATGGTGGAAGTTTTAGAAGGTTCTGATTGGAATAATATTAAAATCATCAAGGAATCTGATGGAATCTATGTCTATAAATTTGTCAAAGATGATAAACCAATTTATGTTGCATGGAATGATAATAAAAAAGAAAAACAAATTACAATTTCAGGTATTAATCCGGCCAAAGTCAGAATTATCGATGCGGTTCCCAAGTACGAATCAGGAAAAGATGTGTCTGATTACAATGCTGCTTTTGAGACGGAGATAAAAACGGTGCAAAATGGCAAGATAACCATAATCTTAGGGGATAATCCTGTTTATGTGGAAGAGAAGTAAGAAAAATCTTAAGTTGTTTTTAGCCGCATTTTTCCTGTTTTCTTTATTTTTCATTTATGTACAGAACCCCAATCATATCTGTTCTATTATTAAATACTGTATTTTAGAGACTTATATCATTTAAAAAAACTTTGAAGACACAACTGTTATTTTATAATTAGATCTTTTCAACTTCCCGGTTTTCATTGATATAAAAACCGGTTATCTCCGTTTCCGGAAACCAGGATTTTATTAATGCTGCCGATTTTTTTACCTGAAATTCCTTGGTATCGCGTGAAGCCGGGTTTCCGGCACAGTCATGGTGTGCAAATACTCCGATCATGGCAGAACCATGCTTTTCAACCGAAATGGCTATACATTCCCTGATCCGTTTCTTTTCACTCTCCTCATCTTCACCTGCCAGTACCTTCTCCGGGCCCGGCAGGGTGATCATATCCACATAGTCGGCAGCACAGTGTTCTTTCAGATAGCGGATGGCGGGTTCCTGTACCCGCCCGTCCATGCAATTGACAGCAGTGCAGAATGTTTTGTTTTTCATAATAACGGGTTATTTATTATTGCATTAGAAAAATACACATTATTCCCGGAAAACAAAAGATTACGTCCGATGTTATCCTGAAAAAGCACAAAATCCGTGAAAAGATTATCTTTGGTTTTCAAAATGCAGCTATGTCCACACCCTGGTTAATTTTTATCGTGGTTTCCGCCGTGGCTTTATTGCTGATCATGGTGCTGAAGCTGCGGCTGAACGCTTTTATTGCCCTGTTGATCACCGCAATTTATGCAGGTGTCGTTGCAGGAATGCCCCTTTCCGGAATACTGAAAAGTATGCAGAAAGGGATGGGTGACACCCTGGGTTTTGTGGCCATTGTAGTTGGCCTGGGTGCCATTTTCGGGCAGATGCTCGAAAGTTCGGGCGGGGCTTCCTCCCTGGCACATACGCTGGTTTCCCGGTTTGGAAAGGAAAAAGCATCCTGGGCTATGGTGATCACAGGGTTTATTGTTGCCATTCCCGTGTTTTTCGATGTAGGATTCATCATCCTGGTCCCCATTGTCTATTCGCTGTCACGGGACACGAAAAAATCATTACTCTTTTATGGCATCCCTTTACTGACCGGACTGGCCGTTACCCACAGCTTTATTCCACCCACTCCCGGCCCGGTGGCGGTTGCCGATATCCTGTCCGTGCCATTGGGCTGGGTAATTCTTTTCGGATTCATCCTGGGTATCCCGACGGCTATCCTGGCCGGTCCCTTGTTCGGGAAATACATTTCCGGCAAAATGTATATCGAGCCTCCCGTATGGTTTGAAGAAAACAATGGAGAATCATCAACCCGGGATAATACCGTTGGCCCTTCTTTCGGATTGATCCTTCTGCTGATCGGCATTCCCATCCTGTTGATCCTGGGGAATACATTAACAACCATGCTTGTGGAAAAAAAGATCATTGCAGGATCGCTGTTTACGAATATTATCATCTTCCTCGGGCATCCCTTTTCGGCGCTGATCATTGCAACGCTGCTCGCGCTCTGGTTGCTGGGTGTCCGGCGGGGTATGGACCGTGAAAAGATGCTGGTCCTGACTACCAAAGCCATGGGGCCTGCCGGAATAATCATCCTGGTTACCGGGGCGGGTGGTGTTTTGAAACAGGTTCTCGTGGATAGCGGTATCGGTGAGATACTGGCACGTCATCTGGCCGCTTCTTCCTTCTCTCCCATACTGCTGGGGTGGTTGCTGGCCGCCGTGATACGGGTTTCCCAGGGCTCTTCCACAGTTGCCATGATCACCGCCGCAGGGATTCTGGCGCCCGTAACCTCATTGCTGAACCTGAGCGATGCCATGATGGCCCTTATTGTGATCTCGATAGCATCCGGTGCTACCATCCTCTCTCACGTTAACGACAGCGGGTTCTGGCTGGTAGGGAAATATTTCGGGCTTTCGGAAAAACAAACCCTGCAGACATGGACGGTCATGGAAACCATTATTGCCTTGTCGGGACTTGCACTGACCATGCTGGCCAGTGTCTTTGTCTGATGCGGAGAAAATCATTGACCTTCTCAGAGCAGGTTCTGCGCTTTCATCCTCCTGAAATAATCCCTGGCTGCCCTTCTGACTTTCGGGGCAAGGATCAGGGCTGAGGTCATGGTGGGGATGGCCATCAAGGCAAAAGATCCGGATATCAGGCTTTCGACGGCAGTAAGGGATGCCACGGCACCGGCAAATATCGCGGCAACGTAAAAATAATTATACCACTGACTGACTTGTGCGCCGGCAAGAAAGGAGAAGCACTTGATCCCGTAATAGGAATAGGAAAACATCGTGGAAAGGGCAAAGATCAGTACACAAAGCATCAGGATATAACTGCCGATCTGCGGCATGGCTTCATTGAAGGCACGGACCGTAAGGGAAATTCCGTTCACATCACCGGTCAGCCATACACCGGTTACCAGTATGGCCAGGCCGGTAAGCGTACAAACGACCAGGGTGTCGATTGCCGGCCCGAGCATCGCTACCAGTCCTTCCCGGACAGGTTCTGTGGTTTTTGCCGCACCGTGAGCCATCGGAGCAGTGCCGATACCGGCTTCGTTGGAAAAAGCCGCACGGCGGGCACCCAGGATAATCAACCCCCCCAGTGCGCCGCCGAGTACCGGTTGCCCGTGATAATTCACGGCACTGAAGGCATCGACAAAAATCATCTTAAAGTAATGTAAAACAACATCATGATGAACGATAAGAATGTACCCCACGGAAAAGAAGTAAAGCACCACCATAATCGGTACCATCTTCGATGCTACTTTCCCGATACGCCGGATCCCGCCAAAGATCACAACCGAAACCAGTACGATAAGTACCAGACCGGTGACTGAACGGGATGCAAACCCGGGGGCTATCCCCTGCGGCCGGATCAACACATCGTGCAGGATCGCCGTGAGCTGGTTGGCCTGGAAGATCGGCAGGCTGCCGATCAGTCCGGCCAGGCTGAAAAAAACCGCCAGCGGAATCCACTTTTTCCCAAGTCCTTCCCGTATGACATACATCGGTCCGCCCTGCAAAATACCCAGGGTATCTTTGCCGCGAAACATCACGGCAAGGGTGGCCGTAAAAAATTTCGTTGCCATTCCCACAATTGCAATTACCCACATCCAGAAAATGGCTCCCGGCCCGCCCGTAGCAATGGCAATGGCTACCCCGCTGATATTGCCCATACCCACTGTAGCTGCCAGAGCCGTGGAAAGGGCCTCAAAGTGGTTGATCTGACCCGGGTCGTCAGGATTGTCATACCGTCCTCTGAGTACATGATAGGCGTGCCGTAAATACCGGAAAGGAATAAATCCCGAATAGATCAGGAAAAAAAATCCGCCGCCCATTAACAGGATCAGCAGGGGAATTCCCCAGATCCAATCGGCAAAGGTAATGATCGAACTTTCAAGTCCCTCCATGCAGCGGTTGATAAAAATAAGTTTCAAATGTAATCAGAAATGTGGAAAAAAATGAAACTTCAGTATCCTTCCATCAATAAGACAAGGAATGAAAGATTTAATGCACAGGTTGTAAAACCTGACGGGACAAGTTTACTTTATCAGATGTTCCGGCTTCCGGCGTACGGATGCACGGTCGCGGTAATCAGGATCGAAGTATCCTGCGGTTAACTTACCGTCCCTGTTGACGTGGTGTCGATGCCGAATTTAATATAACGGGTATTCTGTGTCATGCCTGTTGTTGTTGATAAAAGCAACAATACCGGGAAAATATAATCTCATTTTCATCACCGATAATCTTATGGTAAAGGAACGGTAACTTAAATAATGAAAAAAAATCCAGATTATTTTTCAGATTTTGATTCCCATCAAAGTAACATCATCTACCTGATCATAACCATCTTTCCATTGTTCAAAGATTTCTCCGATCATTTTCCCCTGTTTTTCCATGGAATGGTTCTGTATCGAAAGCAACAAATGTTTAAGAGGTTTATATTTAAATTTTTTACCCCCGGAACCACCAAACTGATCAGCAAATCCGTCACTGAAAATATAAATTGAATCTCCTTCATAGAGCTGAATCCCGTGATTAGTAAACGGTTTGCGGATTTCATAGTGTCCAATCGGCTGTTTATCAGGTCTGATCTCTGCCAGGCCCCGGTTTGCTTCAAACATATTAAATTCCGGTGTGGATTGTTCATGAGAATGTTTCTTAATCGACTCATCAGCTCTGATAATCCATAAAGGATTGTTGGCCCCGGCATATTCCAGTATATTGGTTTTCAGATTAAGGTTGCAAAGTGCCATATCCATTCCGTCCCTGATTTCCCGTTCGGATTTTTGAAAGGTTTCCTGAACAATTCCTGTGAGATTCTCAAGAATATCAGACGGTTTGAATAAGTGAAGTTCATGAACGCTTTTTTCCAATCCGTCATGGCCGATTACCGAAAGGATAGCGCCCGGTACTCCGTGACCGGTGCAGTCGGCAACCGTGAATATAATCCTGTCATTTACACGTGTAATCCAGTAAAAATCCCCGCTGACAATATCCTTGGGTTTGTATAAGATAAAACTCTGCGGGATCAGGTTTGCAATATATTCGGGCGGAGGAAGGATGGCATTCTGAATATAACTGGCATAAGTAATGGAATCTATGATTTCCCGGTTTTTTATTTCAATTTCCCTGTTTTTATTAATCAACTGATGCTCATACTTTAAATTTACATCTTTGTAATTATAGATCGTGATGAAGATCATACCAAAAACTACCGCCATATTCAATAAGAAAAAGAATGGTTTCAGGAAATCCGGAGCTGAGATTACGGGAGTCAGGTTTTGCTGTAACCACCAAACACCGACAAACAGGAAAAATATTAAAACGAAACTGATAAGGATTACTTTTTTATCTCTGAACAACAATACAGGAATCAGCGAAGAAATGATGAAAAAATATCTTTCTCCCGAACCCTCGCCCGGTGCCAGGCTGAAAACCGAAATCAGCAGCAGACTGATGATCATAAAATAGTAACGGGCAAAATTCAGCTTCCTGATTTTATTTAAATAAAGGGTAAATAGATACAAAACCGAAAATAATAGTAATATCGGGATTAGTATCTCCCCTTCTATAAACAGAACAGGAATATATAAGATCATGATCAGTGACAATATGAGGGAAAGCCTGTTTATGATCCGGAGGGCTTTCCGGTCATGGGAATCCATCTCATGATCCAGTCCGATTTCAGAAATTCTTTTCCAGAGAGAAGCCATTTGATTTAATTATAAAGATTTGCTATTTATTCAATTTCCGCGCTATGAATACAGCAGACGGAAAGGTATTCTGGCTGATTTCAAGATGTTCCTCAATCGTAAATCCCGCATTAATCAAATGCTCCCTGAAAGATACCGGACGACAACCGGTAAGTAATCCGGGCATTTTCCTGACCACCCGGTACCAAAACCACCGTATACGTCTTTTTCCGAAAGGAAATACAGAGATCACCGCCATTCCTTGCGGTTTTAAAACCCGGTAAAATTCCGATGTAATCCGATCAGAAGTTCTTTTAAGATTTCCATAGTATTCATTCGTCATTGCATCTTAAAGCCTCCTTTTACCGGAACAAATACATAATTTTGTTTATGTCCGGGTTAAAAGAGAATCCCTGAAATGGTTATATACCAAAGTATGCCATAAAAATATTTAAAAGCAAGTCCATTCCTGGGATTTATTGCGTCTTTCAGTATTAAAACTGATCCGGCAAGTTGCTTATGGATATAAAATAATGAAATCATATGTTGATAAATATCAATAGTTATAAGGGTTATGGTGTAAATAACTACGTAGATAACTACGTAGTTAACTACGTAGTTATTTTTCTTTTTGCATGGATGATTATTTGTTCTGATATAAGAACAGTTAATCATTCATTTTTATTTTTTCCGGTTTTCCCGTGGATTCTTTTTCATTATCTTTAAGCTTTATTTAATCAACTCGAGACAAGTTGAAAAAGATTTCCATTCCCGGCCGGACAGAACCGCTGATCATTGATCATCTGGTGCTTGATATGAACGGCACCCTTACCCTGGATGGTATTCTTTTACCCGGGATTGCGGAAATGCTGACAACCCTGTCAGCGGAATTGACAATTCATGTGCTGACCGCCGATACTTTTGGAACGGCGGAAACCGTTTTCGGGAACCTTCCCGTCCGGCTGGAGATCATTGGAAAAGAAAACCAGGCGGTACTAAAGTGGCAGTACCTGCAGAACCTCGGACCTGAAAAAACGGCTGCCATAGGGAACGGCATGAACGACTATATGATGCTGGCGGATGCAGCACTGGGCATTGCGGTTCTGGGGTATGAGGGTCTTGCCGGAACAGCGATGACCGCAGCAAATGTGATTGCATCTTCGATAGGCAGCGCACTTGACCTGCTGCTCCATCCTACCCGCCTGGCAGCGACTTTGAGAAACTAATGAATATCAAAATATAAAACCAAAAACCATGTCAAAACTTATCGGACTACTTACTTCGGGCGGAGATACCCCCGGCCTGAATGCTGCCATCAGGGCGATCGGCAAAGCAGCCCTGAACAAATACAATATGGAGATCATCGGTTTTCTGGACGGTTTCCGCGGGCTGATGGAAAACCGCTCCATCAACCTGAACAGCCGTACCCTGTCGGGGATACTCACTATAGGAGGAACCATCCTGGGTACCAGCCGTGAAAAACCCAATAAAATGCACGTAGGCGGAAAAATTATGGATATGACGGATGTGATTGTGGAAAACTACGAGAAAAATCACCTGGATGCCCTGGTTTGCCTGGGCGGTGGCGGTACACAGAAAAATGCTTTTCATCTGCAAAAGGCGGGACTTAATATTGTTACCCTGCCTAAAACCATTGATAACGACATTGCCCAGACGGACATTACTTTTGGTTTTGATACTGCCCTGGGGATTGCCACCGAAGCTATTGACCGCCTGCACAGTACGGCACACAGCCACCACCGGATCATTGTCATGGAAACCATGGGACACCGGGCCGGGTGGCTGGCCCTCGGAGCCGGAGTTGCCGGAGGCGCCGATGTGATCCTTATCCCTGAAATTCCTTATGATATCAATATTATTGCCGAGTCTATCCTGAAACGCAGCCGGAGCGGCAAGAAATTCAGTATTGTGGCTATTGCCGAAGGTGCCATTTCAAAAGAAATGGCTCATATGTTAAAACCGTTGTTTCAGAAATTGAAATCCACAGAAAATAAGGAAGAAAAAGCCAAACTGAAAGAAGAGATCAGTGACCTGGAACGGTTGAGGAGTAACAACACACTGCGCCTCTCCCGTGAACTGGAACACCTTACCGGCCTGGAATCACGGGTGACCATACTGGGACACCTTCAGCGGGGCGGGACACCATCCGCCGGTGACCGTTTGCTGGCCACACGCCTGGGAACGGCAGCCGTTGAATATATCGACCAGAATGTCTATGGTGTGATGATCGCCGCCAAAGGAAAAGAATCGAAACCCGTCCCGCTGGATAAAGTGGTCGGCAAAAGGAAAATTGTATCCCCCCACCATCCGTGGATTCACAGTGCACGGTTGGTGGAAACCTGTCTGGGAGACTGATTATCTCCCCTTATTTTCCGTCATTGGCACCGGGATTTGGCGTGAGAAGCTCTCTTCCAGCGAAATAAAAGTCTCTGTTCGTGCAATCCCCGGTATAGACTGCAGTTTTTCTGCCAGCACGGTCTTCAGGTGATCATTGTCCCGGGTATAAACCTTTATAAAAATCGAATACATGCCTGTGGTATAGTGACACTGTGTGATCTCCGGTATCTGTTTTAACTGTTCTACCACAGCACCGAATAATTTTGCCTCTTCAAGATAAATCCCGATGTAGGCACAGGTTTGGTAACCAAGCTTATGCGGGTCGAGCAGGATCACGGCACCCCTGATAAAACCGCGCCGTTGCAGACTCTTCATCCGCTGGTGGATTGCTGCCCCTGAAACCTTGCACTGACGGGCAATTTCCAAATATGGGGTCCGGGCATCCTGCTGGAGGATCTGCAGGATTTTCCCATCAAGATGATCAATCTGTAACTTTTCCATGTTTAAAAACAATTAAATACTTACAATTTGTTAATATTTTAATCGCAAATATAATATATTATAACTAATTATCATTTATTTTAAATTTTATGTCATTATTTTATGTGTTTTTATTTCATAATGATACTTTTGAACCGGAAAAAACAATCTCATATGTGTGGAATTTTGGCAATACAGGGAAAATCACCGGTTCCGGATATCAGGGTGTTGACACGTACGATGAAACACCGCGGGCCGGATGAATTTGATCAGGTGACTTTTCAGGACGGGTCTGTGCTGGCTCATGAGCGTTTGTCCATCATTGACCTGGTCACCGGCAGGCAACCTTTACGTGGCTGCCGGGATGCCTGGGTGATTCATAACGGGGAGATTTATAATCACCAGGTGTTGCGACAGACCATCCTGAAAGGTCACACCTTTCATTCAACCTGTGACAGCGAAGTTATAGTACATCTTTTTGAAGATCATGGTCCGGACTTCTGTAACCTGCTCGACGGGGTTTTTGCCTTTGCCGTAAAGGATGGCGACCGGTTTATGGCCGCACGTGACCCCATCGGCGTTAAGCCGCTTTATTATGGTTTTGACAACGAAGGAACCATATACTTTGCTTCGGAAATGAAAGCGATCCATACGTATTGTCAGGAACTACGATCCTTTCCTCCCGGTTTCTATTATACACCTGAAACCGGATTCATACAGTATTATAAACCACAATGGGCCGTTCCGGAAACACCGGTAATTCCGTTTGACCCGGCAGCATTACGCTACCGTCTGATCAGGGCGGTAAAAAAGCGGCTGATGAGTGATGTCCCGCTGGGGGTATTGTTATCCGGTGGCCTGGACTCGAGCCTGATTGCTTCGATCACCAAACGTCTTATGGCCGGCAGGAAAGAACCCCTTCACTCCTTTTCGGTAGGCCTCAGCCCGGATGCTCCCGATATGAAAGCCGCACGTGAGGTGGCACAATTCCTGGGAACCGAGCATCATGAAGTAATTTTCACCATCGAAGAAGGCCTGGCGGCCCTGGAACAGGTGATCTGGCACCTGGAAACCTATGATGTCACTACCATACGGGCGGCAACCCCGATGTACCTTCTGTCCAAAGCCATCCGCGAAGCAGGGATTAAAGTCGTCCTTTCGGGTGAGGGATCAGACGAAATATTCGGAGGTTACCTTTACTTTCACAATGCCCCTTCGGCTGCAGAATTCAGGACAGAAACCATTCGCAGGGTATTGCGCCTCTCCACGGCCGACTGCCTGCGTGCGGACAAATCTACCATGGCTCACGGTATTGAGGCCAGGGTTCCGTTTCTTGACAAAAGGTTCCTGGACCTGGCTATGCGGATTGATCCGGAAGAAAAACAACCGTCTCATCGCACCGGAAAGCCGGAAAAATATATCCTGCGAAAAGCATTTGACACTCCTGCAGACCCCTGGCTGCCTGACCACATCTTATGGAGGCAGAAAGAACAATTCGGTGACGGTGTGGGATATTCCTGGATTGACAGTATTATTGAATATGCCGAAAAAATGGTTAATAACCGGGAAATCAGTCTGGCTGCCCTGAGATATTCTTACAACACACCGGATACAAAGGAGGCATTGCTTTTCAGAAAACTTTTTGAAAAGCAGTATCCGTCCGTACCGGCAGCCCGGACGGTTTTGCGCTGGATACCAAAATGGCAGGACAGCAAGGATCCCTCGGGAAGGGTGGCAGATCATCATGAACAACATGTTGATGAACTGGAATCAAAGAAAAAAGTAAAAGCGAAACTTGCTTCCTGAGCAGTATATAACAAGATTAAGAAAAATTCGAAAACAGGGTTGCACAATGATCAGAAAACAAAAGTGGGTCATATTTTCTCTGTTCCTGGTGTTGGTTATCATTGCAGGAGTATTTCGTTTCGATGATTTCGGAACCATGGAAAACGATCCGAATATTTCTGCTGCGGATGTTACCTGGATGCTCACAGCTACCGCCCTGGTATTATTCATGACACCCGGGCTATCTTTCTTTTACGGCGGAATGGTGAGAACCAAGAATGTAATATCCACTATGTTACAGAGTTTTATAGCTATGGGTGTGGTAAGTATTGTATGGGTCGTTGTTGGTTTCAGCCTTGCATTCGGAGATAGTCTGGGACCTGAAAAGGCAGGCCTGATTGGAAATCCGTTTACCTATTTCATGTTCCGGAATGTAGGCTTTGCAACAGATCCCAAACTTGCCCCCACCATACCGCTGGCCTTGTTTGCCCTGTTTCAGTTAAAGTTTGCCATTATAACCCCGGCCCTGATTACCGGATCATTTGCCGAACGGGTAAAATTCAGCGCCTATCTTGTTTACATGGTGCTTTTTACCCTTTTTATTTATGCCCCGCTGGCACACTGGACCTGGCACCCCAACGGTTTTTTAAAGAATCTGGGTGTGCTTGACTTTGCCGGGGGTACGGTAGTGCATATGTCGGCGGGGTTCTCGGCACTTGCCGGTGCCATTTTTCTTGGAAAACGCAAGTACAGTAAAACCCCTTACCGGCCGGCTAATATTCCCTTTATCCTGTTGGGCGCCGGTATGCTCTGGTTCGGATGGTTCGGGTTCAATGCCGGTTCTTCACTGGAGGCCTCTCCCGTTGCCGTATCTGCATTTCTGAATACAAACATGGCTTCGGCTACCGCCATGCTGACCTGGGTATTTTTTGACAGATTGCAGGGACGTAAAGTCTCGGCAATCGGCGCTGCAGTTGGTGCTGTCGTGGGATTGGTTGCCATTACCCCCGCTGCCGGTTTTGTATCCGTAGGATCCAGCCTTTTTATCGGGGCGACTGCTGCCATTGTCAGCAATATCGCGGTACACTGGAAAGATAAAACTTCGCTGGATGATGCTCTTGATGTATTTCCTGCCCACGGCGTAGGTGGTATGGTCGGAATGCTGCTCACTGCTGTTTTCGCCAGAAATACCGGATTACTTTATGGTCAGACGGCTACCATGATCGCCCATCTTATCGGTTTGGTCATTGTTGCGGTATTTACCTTTGGGGGATCCTACCTGCTGTACTGGGTCACCAATAAGATGATCCCCATGCGTGTATCCTCTCACAGCGAGGCCATAGGCCTTGACCTTAGCCAGCATGATGAACAATATGGCGGTCTGGCAGAGGAAAAGCGGGAAATTGAAGATTTTGTAGAACAACCTTTGGAAAAAAGCGCGTAGGTTTTTTATAGCTCTCTCTATGCCTGGTTAAACGGTCGGTTCGGTATGAGCCGGCCGTTTACATTTTGCGGGTTCTTGGTCCCGAAAAACAGAAAATCTTCGATTTTCGTTGTTTTTCGGCATTCTTGGTTCCCGGTTAATGGTCAAATGCCTGATTAAGGTTGACATGGCAGGTCTTTTTGTGCTCCGTACGATGCACGGATACAATAAGAAGTGAATCGAAAACTACTGTTTTAGTAGTCAGCCACTTGATAAAATCACAGAAGTTCTTTAACTTACATGCAGGAATAAAGTTTAGGAAAACCTATAAATCCCCGGGGATATCCCGGTTAATTTTACATCTGTAACGCATTCTAAGGCCTTCTGAAGGCTTTTCTCTGCAAAACAAAGGGTTGATATGTCAAGAGGGAAATGTATAACTGTAAACGGCTTTAAAATGTTTTGGGACGGAAACGATTGAATCCTCCCGGAAGTTCCAGTTTTCCGGTCAGCTCCCGCACAGAAGAAAACCCGTGCCGTACCAGGTAATCATCGATCCCGTTTATAACTTTCATAGAAACGGCCGGGTCAATAAAATTGGCGGTTCCGATCTGGATCGCAGCGGCACCTGCCAGCAAAAACTCTATGGCATCGGTAGCATTCATGATCCCCCCGATCCCTATTACGGGTATAGAAACGGAATGGTAGGCTTCCCATACCATCCGCAGGGCAACAGGTTTTATGGCAGGTCCGGACAATCCACCGGTAACCGTGGCCAGTACCGGCTTACGTTTCTCGGCATCTATAGCCATCGCTAACAGGGTATTGATCAGGGAGAGTGCATCCGCACCGGCCCCTTCAATAGCTTTGGCAAATTCGGGAACGGAAGTCACATTGGGGGAAAGCTTTACGATAAGTGTTTTCGGGAATATTTTACGCACAGCCTCGGTTACAGCAACTGCTGAAGGGCAATGCGTACCGAATACCATCCCTCCCTCCTTCACATTGGGACAGGAAATATTCAGTTCGATTCCCGGAATTTTCTCCAAACCTGCTAATTTTTCAGCCACTTCAACGTATTCATCAATAGTCGAACCGGAAACATTGACGATGAAGTTTGTTTTGTAATCTTTTATTGCGGGATAGATATGATCGATAAAATAATCAACGCCTTTATTCTGCAGTCCCACAGAATTCAGCATTCCGGAATGGGTTTCGGCCATCCGCGGATAGGGATTTCCCTCGCGCAATCCTCCGGTGGTACCTTTGACAAAGATTCCGCCCAGCCTGGAAATATCCATAAAGTCGGTAAACTCAGGGCCGTAGCCGAAACATCCCGAAGCTGTGGTTACGGGGTTTTTCAGCTCAAGTCCGCCAATATGAACGGTCAGGTCTGCCATATGATTTGTTTGGTATTTAATACGGGCCCGTCCGAGCATACCATTTTTACCCCTTCGGTGGTTTGCCGGGCACACGTCAGGCAGGCGCCAAATCCACAAGCCATGGTATTTTCCAGAGAGGCCTCACAAAAAAGGTTTTTCTCCGCAGCCACATGCGCCACCGCTTTCATCATCGGTTCCGGACCACAGGTATAGATACCACTGAATCCTTCGTCGGCCAGGAGGGGATGTGCCGTTACCAATCCTTTGACCCCCAGGCTGCCATCCTCGGTAGTAACGTAAACCTCACCCAAAGCTTCAAACCGGTCAAGCTCAAAGAACTGACGATGGGAACGAAAACCAAACAGGAAGACCGGATCCCGGTCCTGTGCCCTCAACCATTTTCCAAGCAACAACATCGGTGCAATACCCACACCGCCGGCAACCAGGAGAAACTTTTTGCCTTCCGGCAGGGAAAATGAACGTCCCAACGGATATATCAGATTAAGAAATGTTCCCGGCTTTATTTCAGATAACCTTTGCGTACCCTCACCAACGATCTGTATCAGCAGGCGGACCTGCTGTTTTTCCGTTTCCGTATCGAAAAAAGAGAACGGACGTCTCAGAAAAGTCGTTTCAGACCCATCCACACGCACTTCGGCAAATTGTCCGGGAAGGATTTCAGGTAGCGGATGTCCGGATATAAGCACTATTTCGAAATACTCGTCATTTAAACGGATATTTTCAATCAACCTGAGATCTTCAATGCGTTTTTTCACCTGTAATTGGTACTAAACAAACCGTATTAAAGCATTTTCTTTATTGGCGGCTAAGATAGGAAAAAAGGTTGAAGGGTTGAATGTCGAAGGAGTCAAAATGATCTAAAAAGTCGGAAAAGTCGAAAGGGTCAAAAAAGTAAAAAATGTGATAACTGTTTATGGCAACGTTGTAACAGATAAAATCCCGTAAATGATGACATTATTTGCCTAACGAAGCGGGCATTTGATATTCTGCGTAAAGCGAAAAGCTCCTTATTTCCCGGGTTTATACATTTCGAATGTACCATCGGTGTAGAATACCATAACATGTAAGATTTCCCTGTTTCCTTCAGGAATGCCTTGTTTTACAGGTTTTGAAGCCGTTGATGTCCCTTCTGAAGCAAAAGAAAGGGATTTTTCTCCGGACGCTGCAACGGGTTTCGGCGGATTTTCATCCGTATCACTGAATAATCCGGGCTGTTGCCCGGTTTTCATCATCGGACCATTACCCGTAATAAGCCATTCTGCATTTACGGAAGGGAATGCATGCAGTAATTTTTGAATGAAGTCATAACTCGGCTTATTCCTGCCGGAAAGTAAATGAGAAATACCGGAACGTTGTACACCGATCCTGTCGGCCAGTTGACCTGAGGAAATATCCATGCTTTGCATAAACCGGATCAAACGGTCTTTCATGATAAAACAAATCAGTAAAAAACTTGTGTTACAAATGTAAAACATTATTTGTTTACTAATGTAACTTTATAGGGATTACATATGTAACATCTGTTTTTCATTTAATTCATTCATACATGCATTATTACTTCAATTGCAATAGATGTATTTTATTATATTACTGATATTTATATGATTCATCAAGGGAATATCACCTTAAAACCCGCTTATTTAATGTTTTAATGTCGATAATCGGCATATTACATTGGAAAACATTGTAATATCTATATTATATGTGTTGTTTTACAAAAATTTACCAAATGGAATTCATATTATATAAACAATTAATTAAGATAATTTATATATCATACTGGTAAATAAGCTAATATATGCACATAAGAAAAATGATTACAAATGTAAATATATTTTTACGCTAAAGTGTTTGTTTACATATGTAATATAGGAGTTTTATGTTTACATATGTAATATTTTCATTCTTTTTATTCCGGTAACCGTACCTTGTATTCACTTCCCTTATCAGGAAGTATAAACGGCAGACATTCTCTGAATGGCTCCCTACCCGATCCGGGAAATAAAAGAAGTATTACCTATGATAAACACTTCGGTAATCGTCTTGGTTATTTTTTCGCCACACCTATGATGATATACCGCCAGGCAGAAGGAACAATCCGGTCCCCTGCCCTGTCAAAATACCCCAGGAATTTTCTCATCCCTTCCGTACGGCCGAATGCACCTAAAAAACCGGCTGTAGTGTATTTTATCTCTGAAAAGAGTCTCAGGTCATCCAGCATCTCCTGAATCGTCACATACCGCCATTCACTGCCCCATCGGACAAATTTTTTCCTGAAAAAACGGTGCAATGGCGATGCCGTAAGGTTCTCGGCGAAGAATAGCTCTCCTCCGGGTTTCAAAGCCTTGTACATTTCCCCGATTGCTTTCCGTTGCTTTCCGGGTTGGTTGTTCCTGCCGATACCTCCAAGCACAGACTTAAACAGAATAATATCAAAATCCTTATCAAACGGTATATCCAGGGCATCCAACCGTTCATAGCGGATCTTTCCGGATATCTTATTTTCAGGGATTATATGCTGAGGCAGTTCAATCTTTTCCTTATCGGTACAAAGCACATCAGCTCCCTGCTCTGCAAGCCAGAGCGACAGTCCGCCGTATCGCCCGCCTATCTCAAGGACCTTGATACCCTGCCATTTCAGCGAAGAGTGTTTTCTCCAGAAACCGAGTGCACGGCTCCAGTTAACGACATCCCATTCAATGTATTTTGATCTGTCCATCGTTGTCGCGGTAAATTTACGATGAGAAAAGAGAATACAAAACCTTTTCACCGCCGTGTCAGTATAAAATATTTTACGCTGAACGAATGTTACCCGTATCCTGTTAACGAATACATTTATAAAACATTATGAAATCTATTCCTTCACAAACCCTTTTTCAAGCATTCTCCTGATCCTGGCAAGTTCTGACTTAATAAAATTGATTTCCTCCTGTTGTTTCCTGTTTTCAATATCTCCGATACCACTACCACAGCCATGGAATGATCCGGCTGGTATTTTTCATGTAGGTTTTGTACTGATCCCCAAACTCATTCATAAGAATTTCTTCCTCTATCCGTATCCGATACAGTAAAACAAGCAGAATTGGTATCACAACCACCAACAAAGAGAAGAAACTGTTCATGGCCAGTGACAGTCCGAGAATGATCAGCAACAAACCCAGATAGCTTGGATGCCTGATGTATGTATACAACCCTTTCGTATTAAGCTTATGGTCATCCCTGATCACAACATCAACCGTAAACTGTTTATTTAATTGAATAATGGAAAACCAGCGGATTATGAACCCGGAAAGAAAAACCATGAGGCCACAACAGGCAATGATCAGGTGAACAAGGCTCCACTCATGATAGTTTGCCAGATAAAAACCTGCAGTAATACTTAACGGAATGACCACCCAAAAGAGAATGAGTGACCGTTTATCATTTCTGGCTTTTATTCTCTTCTTTTTTGAACGTTTTGCCACCATCAGAAGAAATTCTGAAAGAAAAAACAGAATGGAAGCGTACAGTACGATATTGATATTCATTTTTTAACCGGAATGAGGCAGCAATATAACAGGGTGAAAATAGTGAATATTCCGGAATCCGGAAGCAAGCCTACATGTTCATTGCACTATCCAGAAGGCTCTCCAACAAGCGGTTTAACACAAGAAATCTATTTCCGGAAGCCAAAATTTCCTGTTCCTCCTGCACAAACCGGGTGCCATCCATTTCTTCCCGGCCGTATTCAATCAGCAACCGTGCCGATTCGGGGATTGTTTCAAGGTGAAACTGCAACCCAAGAACATTTTTCCCGTAAAGGAATCCCTGGTTTTTACATGCTTCACTTGTGAAAAGATGTTTTGCTCCGGAGGGAATATCAAAGGTCTCACTATGCCAGTGAAAGGCATCAAAACGTTGTGGCAGGTTTTGGAAAAGCGGTATTTTTACGGCTTCATGGGTAAGTGAAACAGGGAACCATCCTATTTCCCTGTACGGATTTGAGTATACCCTGGTTCCCAGCACGTCAGCCAGCAATTGCGCCCCCAGGCAGATACCCAACACCTTTTTCCCGTTGTCAATGGCACTGCGAATACAATTCTTCTCTGCTTTCAGCCACGGGTATTTATCTTCCTCATTGATGTTCATCGGCCCGCCAAGGATCACCAGCCAGTCAAAATCTGCGATCTGCGGGCATTTCTGTCTTTTGTAGAGATGTGTGCCGGTGAAAGGATGTCCATGGGTGTTAAAATACCGGGCCAGGTATCCGGGGCCTTCGAACGGGACATGCTGGAGATAATGAACACGCATATGAAATTATTTTATAACAAAATCCGGTTATTCCGGGATGATTTTCCGGTAACGCAGGAAAACCACCGAACTTGTGAGCAGGGAAGTGGCAATGGAAAGGTCCAGTGCCGCCACAAAGATCAGGAAGGTATAGTTTCCTGCTGCCAGCCTTGAAAGCAATATCCCAAGTATTATCATACAGAAAAGGAACAAAAAGAATTCCGGACGGTAAAACTGCCAGATCCTCGGATTTGACAAGGAAGCAATCCTGCGGAGGTTCTTTTTTCCAATCCGGTAAAAAATAAAAATTCCTTTGAGTGATCCGATCCCGATACCCAATATTCCTGCATACCATGTCCAGGGATGGCCAGGACGGTGTGTGTCAGCTTCTGCCAGCAGGTCGCCCCCCTTTAATGTAAGTACAACACTGCCTCCCAGCCATACAATAGCCGCCAGTATCCTCAATATGCGGGGCGAGGTGTGATACAAGTCATAGATGTTAATTCGTGCGTAAAGGTAATGATCGGTTTCAAAGCAATGAAAAAAGTACAGACAAAATTAATTCTAAATGAGCACATAATCTTTGAAGCAGGTATTATCATTTTATCCAAATACAGGGATCAGTGCGCAAGTCGACACTCAGAAGCAAAATAATGGTTGATAGTTGATAAAATTCTTTTGCCGGGGAACCCTCCCTTTATCATTTCATAACATATGTTTAATTATCTGTATATATAATAGGTCGTTAAACTACAAACTTATGATTAATGATAATTTTAAGTTCTTGCATAAAAATCATTAAAATTTTTTATTGTAAGAAAACATATAGATCAGGTTTGATATCATGAGGATGTGACATGGTGAGTGTCTTATCCCTGTCTTTGCACATTTAAGTCTATTGTATGATTAATATCCGGACTTCAAAACCATACTTTCCGGTTATTTTAAGGTAATAAATCCCTTTTGAGAGAAAGGACAGATCCAATTTCTCATTAAGATACCCTGGAGAAAAAAATTGTTTCTCGAAAAGAACCTGCCCCTGGAGATTGATCAGTTGCAGTTTCAAATCACTCTCTTTTTCCCCCTTATATACCAAATAGAATTTACCTTCATTCGGGTTTGGATAAATTTGAATTTCTGATAAACTTGTTGTAACATCATGGATTCCGGTCGGATCACCGAAGATATGAATGTCATCAATCGCAACCCCATCGTTCTGATAAGTATCGTTGGAAGCAAAGGCGATACGAAAGGCGACATCAGTCTGTTTGTCAATAATCAAAAGATCATGAGATACCGTTACCCAGCCGTTACTTCCATAGCCCCATACATTATCTCCAGACCATCCTGCAGAATGATTAATATCAAATCCGAATCCTTTCTCAAAGGCAAACAAATAAGAACTATTGTACCATGTGCCATTTCCCTTGTCTGAACCTAACGTTTGCCATTCACCTGTACCCTGCTTATATTGTAAGTTTGCCCCGTCATAGAATCCTTCGGCATCCCACCATATATTAAACTCAATCTTTGGATAATTTATGCCTGATAAGTCAAATCGCGGGCTTTTAATATAAGAAACTTCATCAGGGTTGTATTCACCGGATAGATTGGTTACCCATGCATTATTCCCCGATGCTGCTGAGTTAATTGTTGGTCCTGTGGGAATTCCGTATTGCCATGAAGTATTTGCGCCTCCTGTATACCAGCCACCGTTGCCACTTTCGAAATCCTCTGAATACGGGAAGGTAGAGATAATGGTTGTTCTAACATGTATAGGTCTGGAATAAAGAGTAAGGTCCGTGGCAACTGTGTTAGTTATTTCGCATGTATAAGTTCCCGAATCAGAAAAGGCAACAGGAATGATAGTATAAGTACTATCGCTTGAAATATTGCCAATTGATACACCATCTTTTTTCCATTGGTATAGGCTGCTGGCACCTCCTGTTGAAACAGACATTGTATAACTTGTTCCTACATAAACAGTTGTATCAATTATTTCCCCGACACTATCCTGGGGCGAGTATATAAATGCAGAATCAGGCACACCAATATTCGGTTCAATATCCTCAAATGTAAACCTATTGTTTTCTATTAATAAATAAGCTAATGAATCAAGAGATGTAAGGTTTGGCAAACCAGTGAATTGATTGTTGGCAATTTCTATTAATGTCAAATCAGTCAAATTGCCTATGTTAACTGGTATTGATCCTGTAAGTTGATTATTGCCAAGTTCCAACCAATTCAAATTAGTTAAATTGCCAATTTCATCAGGGATAGAACCCGTAAGCTGATTGTTACCAAAATGCAACCTAACCAATTTTGTCAGGTTACCGATCGTTGATGGGATGGATCCGGAAAGTTGATTTCTGTCAAAAACCAAAGTTTCCAGATTCAGTAAATTGCCGATTTCAGGCGGAATTGATCCTGAAAATTGATTATTGGAAAAATCCAAAAATTCCAGATTTGTCAAATTGCCGATTTCAACCGGAATTGAACCGGTAAGTTGATTACTGTTGAAATCCAGGAATGTTAAATTCGTAAGATTACCTATTTCTGAGGGAATTAAACCCGAGATTTGACTGTTATACAGCCTTAAAACTGATAGATTAGTCAGATTTCCTATTTCAGTTGGGATAGAACCAGCAAGTTGATTTTCCTCAAGAGATAATAAAGTTAAATCAGTTAGATTACCTATCTCATGGGGAATTGTTCCATTCAGATTATTGTGATCAAAACTTATTTCAGTAACCCGGCCACCTGAAACAGTTACCCCAAACCATGTTGAAACAGGCCCGGTAAGCCAGTTGGTATTATTTGTCCAGTTTGCCCCATCGGTGCTGTCATACAGGGCAACCAGGGCAAGGGAGTCATAATAGATCGGCAGATGATCTACTGAAAAATTTACCGGGCGGCTGTAAAGCGTTAGACCTGTGGCAACCGTATTGGTGATTTCGCATGTATAAGTACCTGAATCAGAAAAAGCAACAGGATTGATAGTATATGTACTGTCACCGGAAACAGTTCCGATATTTGTCCCGTCTTTTTTCCACTGGTACCGGCTGCTGGTCCCCCCCGTTGAAACAGACATTGTATAACTTGTTTCTGCATAAACTGTTGTATCAATGATTACCCCAACACTATCCTGAGGAGTATAGGTGAATGTAGTACCTGCAACACCAATATTTGGCTCAATATCCTTAAATGTCAACTTATTGTATTCTATTGTTAATTCATCTAATGAACCAAGAAGTGAAAGATCAGCCAGCCCGGTAAATTGATTTTCCTGAAGATTTAGAAACACCAGGTTGCTCAGATTTCCAATCTCAGGAGGTATCATTCCCGAAAGCTGATTGTGAAACAGTTGTAAATTTACTAAACTACTCAAATTCCAGGTTTCTACAGGAATGGTTCCGGATAATTGATTGATTTGCAGCCATAGGGTCTGTAAATTAATCAGGTTTCCCAATTCAGCAGGAATTGAACCCGATAAAAAATTATTATTAAGTTGTAAATTAATTAAACCTGATAAATTTCCTATCGAAACAGGGATGGAACCGGTCAGTTGATTCATGGAAAGATTAATAAAATTCAGATTTGATAAATTACCCATTTCTGCCGGTATCGATCCGGAAAGTTGATTCATATTTAAATCTATATGCTGTAAACGGCCCAGGTTTCCAATTTCTGAGGGAATAGTCCCCGATAGTTGATTATCAGGAAGATTCAATACCCGTAAGCTATCCAAATCGCCAATGGATGGCGGAATCGTTCCAATGAGGTTATTGTGATCAAAACTTATTTCAGTAACCCGGTTCCCGGAAACCGTGATCCCATACCATGTTGAAACAGGCCCGGTAAGCCAGTTGGCATTATTGGTCCAGTGACCGCCATCCGTGGAGTCATAGAGGGCGACCAGGGCGAGGGAATCCTGCTGCAAATAAGAGGACACCACCGTAAGATATACGGGACGGCTGTAGAGGGTCAGATCGGTAGCCACCGTGTTGGCGATCACACAGGTATAAACCCCCGAATCGGAAAAAGCAACAGGATTGAGCGTATATGTACTGTCACCGGACAGCGTTCCGATATTTGTTCCGTTTTTTTTCCATTGGTACACACTGCTGGCCCCGCCGGTTGATACAGACAAGGTAAAACTTGTTCCTACTAAAATAGTTGTATCAATACGTTCACCTACACTGTCCTGAGGGGCATAGGTAAAGGTGTTGCTTGCTACTCCTAAATTGGGTTCAATATCACTGAACATAAGCTTGTTATTTTCCACATGCAAATCATTCAGGGTAGTAAGAAAAGAAAGATCAGGCAAATCTGTAAATTGATTATTATTCAAAAATAACGTTTCCAAACTTGTCAGATTGCCAATTTCAGAAGGAATTGAGCCTGAAAGTTGATTATCCAACAGGGATAAATTTATCAGACCAGATAAATTACCTATTTCTGTTGGAATTGCTCCTGTTAACTGGTTACCCCACAGATATAAAACCTCCAGATTTACCAAATTTCCAAATTCAGGAGGTATTGTTCCGGTTAATAGATTTGATGAAAGCTGAAGGTTTATTAAATTTACTAAATTTCCTATTTCAGGAGGAATTGAGCCTGTTAATTGATTTCCCCACAGATATAATTTTGTTAATTTATTTAAGTTTTGAAGTTCGGGTGGTATAGATCCTGAAAGTTGATTTCCACCTAAAGCCAGTGTTTTTAAACTATCTAAATTGCCTATTTCAATTGGAATAGAATTCGTTAATTGATTGTTTGTCAATCCCAGATAATCAAGTTCTGATAAATTTCCAACTTCAGATGGTATTCCCCCTGTCAAATGATTATCCGACAGAGATAAATTTTTCAGATTAATTAAATTTCCTATTCCTGGTGGCATTATCCCTGTTAACTGATTTTCCCAAACAGATAAAACCGTTAAATTGGTTAAGTTTCCTATCGAAGAAGGAATCGAACCTGTAAGTTGATTTTTACACGACCAGAACTCTTCTAAATTGATCAGGTTTCCTATTTCAGAAGGTATTTCTCCTGATAATAGATTATCGTCAAGGTCTAAAATGGTTAAAGAAGTTAAATTGCCAATCTCTGAAGGAATTATTCCTGTGAATTTATTGGCCCATAGAGTCAGCTCAGTCAGATTAGATAAATTCCCTATTTCCGGTGGAATTGTTCCAGAGAACTGATTGTGATCAAGTTTCAAAATTTGTAAGTTTGCTAAATTACCGATCTCAGGGGGAATAGTACCAACAATATTATTGGAATCTAAAAGTATTTCAGTAACCCGGCCACCGGAAACCGTTATACCAAACCATGTTGAAACAGGCCCGGTAAGCCAGTTGGTATTGTTGGTCCAGTTTGCGCCGCCGGTACTGTCATACAGGGCTACCAGGGCCAGGGAATCGGTGTAAAGATCGAACGGTATGGCAACACTTACTTCATTGGAAAAACCGCTTTCATTCCCGGCAGTATCTTTGGCTGTAATACGGTAATAGTAATCCCGGCCAATGACAGGAGTTGTATCAATGTAAAACGTATCCGGCGGGGAAGGTGAATGAACACTATCAATAAGTGTAACAGCCGGAGAGGATAAATCACGGTAAATATTGTATTGGTCCACATCGGGTTCGGTATTCTGATCCCAGATTAGAGTGATCTGCTGATCCCCGGAAGAGGCCGTAAGGCCGGCTGGAGCAGACGGCGGGATGAGGTCTTCAAATACCCATCCTCCCTCGTGGGCAAGAGAGTCTATTTCATTATCAGTAAGGATACGGTTGTATATACGTATGTCATCAAGTAAACCCTTATAGTAATGATTCCCTCCCGACTGGTAATCGTCACGTCCGAAACAATCATCTTCTCCCTGGTTACTTGCTATTTTAAGATTTGTATTTCCTGATTCAGATAACGCCATCTGCAAAGCATCCAGATAAATTGAAATACTACCCGATGTATCCCAATTAACTACAATATGATGCCATATATTGGTTGTAGTTATTGAATCAAGAGTTGTGAATCCATGGTTTGGATAGCTGCCGTTACCAAAACTGGCCGAAATTTTCCCATTTATTTTAAATGATACAACCAATCCATAATAATTGGCCCAATATGAATCACTATAATCACTAACATATACCGGGCCATTTTGGCTATTATCAGAATTAATCCAAATAGAAATAGATGCCGGTTGCAATAGATCTAGATTGAGCATTGTAATATCATCATCCACCCCATCAAAACTATATGCACTATTTGTATTCCCAAACCGGTCTGTGGTCAGTGTCGCTCCTCCATTTACTGTTCCGTTATGCCCGTTCCCGCTTTCATCATTGGCGTTGTTGTTGAAGGGGAAGTAAGCTTTAAGACTGTCGGTAAGGGTAAACTGTGCCTGAATTTGAATGGAAACTAACAGTATTCCGAATATGATCAAAACAATCTTTTTCATCCGGTAATTATTAATTGTAAGAGAGCACATATTGAAATAATCTTGTAAGATAATAAAAATCAAAGATATATTCAAAGATGGTAGGTTCAATCTCCTCGGAGTCCGGCTACAGTTCGGGCTCCGGGTAAATAAAGAAATTATCTGTCAATCCTTTATATTCCGGGAATAATGAAAACCTCCACTTATCTGACTTTTTTCCAGTCCATGCTTAACAGGTTTATCATAAATATAACATGTTTTGCTTCAACCATTAGATGAAAATGGTTTGGTATCAGTCATTCAATATTTAGTCGTACCCCTACTGAAGTCGGGGGACGACAAGTTAAATAATAACAGGAAAGTTACTGAATTACTTATATAGAATCAAGAAAAGCATATTGTCGCGGAATTCGAATTAAAAGATTTTTTTGTAATTTTATAGGTGATTCTCAAAGATTTGTGTATTTTAGTTTGATGAAGTAATTTGTGTTTTTGTTCACGATCCGGTGAAAGTTTGTAAAGTATTTGTTTTTGATTAACAATGTATCAAAATAATGAACAGCAGAAAACAATATTTTAGAGTTCATAATATTTTTTACAGCTTATTTATTCTGTTATTTGTTAATTCATGCCAGAAAATAGATCTTACAAGGGCAGCTCTTGTTCTGACAAATTCATATAGTATAGGAAACGGTACAATTACTCTTACAGGTACTATTATTGATCTGGGGGAGGGAATTACCGATCATGGTTTTGTTGTTTCAAACACTCCGGAGGTTTCTGTTAGTAACGGTATCCAGTTTAGTTTGGGTTCTGCTTCGAACACAGGACCATTTTCATACAATTCATCAGATATCAGCGGCGGACTTACATTTTATTTCAGGGCTTATGTTACCACCGGGAAAGAAACAATCTATGGCGAAAGCCGTAATTTTTCAACTCCCGACCTGGCTGTTTCAACACAGACAGCCTCTATTCAGAGTAATTCCTCGGTAGTATTGCAAGGTGTAATTAATGACCTGGGATTTGAAAGTGTTACCGACCATGGATTTTACTGGGCGGATGATCCCAATCCTCAGAATTTCAGCCAAAACAAAATATCTTTGGGCACGATTACAAAAGCAACTACCTTCAGTTATTCATTAACTGAACTTGTCCCGTATACCAATTATTATTTTGTAGCTTATGCACAAAATGGCAGTGAAACTAAATTTGGAAATGTCAGGAGTTTCAAAATTGAGAATGTTTGGACCCGGATTGGAAATTTTGCGGGCAGCACAAGGTACCGGGCTCTGTCTTTTTCGCTGGGAGGTTTTGGGTATATTGCCGGCGGCCAAGATGCAGGGCCTGTAAATGATTTTTATCAGTTTAGTCCTGATCCGGAAAACTGGGTTCTTTTATCTTCCGGAAATTCACCGGTAAATGGCACCTCTTTTACAATAGGTAATAAAGCATATATTATTGACGAAAGTAATTTATTTGAATTTGATCCTGCTCAGGGGGTATGGGTATCCAAAACACCCTTTCCGGGACTTGGCAGATGGAATATGTTCGCATTTAGCATAGGCAACAGAGGATATGTTGGTAGCGGGGTTTACTGGGATGGAGTGCAGAATGTTTATTCAAATGATTTCTGGGAATTTGATCCACAGGATATGATAAATGGCACCGATATAAATGGATATCCAATGGGAAGCTGGACACAAAAAGTTGATTTCCAGGGTACGAGCAGATTATCGGGAGCAGGATTTTCTATAGCAACTTACGGTTATGTTTGCAGTGGTTATAATGATGTTTATTTAAATGACTTCTGGCAATATGACCCGTTTTCAACTGATAACGGCACGGATACTAACGGTAATCCAATGGGTGCATGGTCTCAAAAGACAGATTATCCCGGACCTCCCGGTACAGAAATAGTCAGCTTTACTATTCGCAATAAGGCTTATGTCTTTAATAATGAACTCTGGCAATTTGATCCCGGAACTGGTAACTGGAAACAAATGTCGGATTTTCCGGGTCATCCCCGTTCTGCATCTGCTGGTTTTACAATTAATAATAAAGGATATGTTGGCACCGGGACTTTCAATGACGGCAGTAATGACATATACCTGGATGATTTTTGGGAATATTTGCCTGTTCAATAAAATGGATAAAATGAGCTGAAATACATCAGAACGGAGGGAAAAATAATCAATATAATTAAAAAAATTGAAAATGAATTATAAAACTTATGAATAAAAGACCATTATTAACTTTTTATTTGATTGTATTTTACTTTTGTTTGAACTCTGTGAATGGATCAGGTCAGACAAAGGCAAGAATCTCAAATATCGATTTTAATCTGGTCGGTAATAATATTGTGATTACTTATGATATAGATAATTATGCACCGGGAGAAAAATTTGATGTGACCATAGAAATATTCACTGAATCAGGAAAAAAGCTGGATGCCAGATCAACGGCTGGAGATGTCGGGAAGAATATAACCGCGGGGAAAAATAAAACAGTTATATGGGATTTCAGAAATGATAAAATTAAACTGACAGAAGGGATCTATGTTAAGGTATATGCCAAATCACACCTTGTAGCGGAGAAACCTAAACCTCTCAAAAAGAAGAGTCTGGGTGGAGCTTTGGTTAAATCCCTGGTATTTCCGGGTTGGGGGAACGCAAGTATTTCAGGAGGTCCTTACTGGTTGTTTGGATTTGCCAGTTATGGTTGTGTAGCCGGTTCAGTCATATACAACAGGCAAAGTTTCCAAAGTATTAAAGATTATAAGACATCTCTGGATATTAGCAAAAGAAACCAGCTATTCCATGATGCCCGGACACAAAATCAACTATCCACTATTTTAATAGCCGGTGCCGCAGCATTATGGGTAACAGATATTACCATTCTGTTGATAAAAGGAAACAAAACACAAAATTTTGCTTATAGGCAAAACGCAATCGTACCCCAAATAGGATATTATATCGATCCGGTTAGTAAAAACCCTCTGATGACTTTAAGAATAACATTTTAGAAAACAGCATTTCAACAGAAACAAAAAACTTAAGCCATGAAAACAAAAATATTGATCCTTCTGCTTATTTTTCTGGCAGGGTGCGCATACGGTCAGGAAAATGTGATTACGGGTAAGAGCAAGGTGAAAAAGCTTTCTGTGGAACAGCAGCAAACAAAAAAATTATTGCCCGATCTTAAGATCACAGAACAGGCATTCTCTGACAAGAATAATAATCAGATTATTGACGCGCTTGAGACCAGTGAAATTACATTCAAAATTATTAATTCCGGAGAAGGCACAGCAAATAATGTACAGGTTAAAATATCATTGGCAAACCCGGAGATCAAAGGACTGTCATTTGAAAAAAACATTATTGTGGGGGATGTTAAACCCAAAGAATCAAAAGCAATTATCATCCCTATTGTTGCTTCCAGAGAAATACAGAATGGTTCGGTTCTTTTTAATATTGAAATTTTGGAAAAAAACGGGTTTGGTGCCCGGCCTGTTGAGATGAAAATTGAAACACAGGAAGTTACTCCGGAAGTTATTGTCATTGAAGGGAAAAGGCAAGAGGAAAATGTTGCTCCGAGAACAACTTACAGAGGCGTTGGCGATCCGTTGAAAGGCCTTAATGTTTCGAAAGACAGGTCAGAAATGGTCATTGGCGACTATTTTGCCCTGATCATCGGTATTGATGATTACTCCGGGGTCTGGCCTCCTCTGCAGAATGCCGTACGGGATGCAAAAGCAATTGAAGAAATATTAAAAACGCAATATAAATTCGATTATATCCGGACGCTTTACAACAGGGTGGCAACCCGTGAAGAAATCATCAGACAACTGGAGTGGTTAGCCCGGACTGTCAAAGAAAATGACAATGTATTGATATATTATTCCGGACATGGAGAGTTTAAGAAAGAATATAATAAAGGTTACTGGGTCCCGGTAGATGCTACCGAGGAATCAACCTATCAATACGTTTCAAACAATGACCTGCAAACCTTTCTCTCATCCATAAAATCCAAGCATACACTCCTCGTTGCAGATGCCTGTTTCAGCGGGGATATCTTCAGGGGTAAAACCCTTTCCATTCCTTTTGAAGATACGGAAAGATATTACCGGGATGTAAATAAGAAGCTTTCACGCCAGGCTATAACTTCAGGGGGTGTTGAACCTGTGATGGATGGCGGCAGAGATGGGCACTCGGTCTTCACTTATTATTTCCTTAAAAGCCTGAGAAACAACAATAAAAGATTTTATGATGCTTTCTCATTATATAACGATCTGCGCATTCCTGTTGTCAATAATTCCTTGCAAATGCCCGTTTTTCAACCGATAAAAAATACCGGTGACGAAGGTGGACAATTTTTATTTATTAAAAAAGATTTCTAGGCTGGCAGATTGAAAGGAATATTGAATCTTTCTTTATATTTCCTCTAAATTCCGTCAAAGTGAAACGCATATTATTAATCTTAACCATTTGTCTAACAATTTCTGTCCCAGGAATTTTTTCACAGATTAATAATTTCAAAAAGTATTCGATTGAAGAGGGGTTGCCTGTTTCTACCGTATTGACCATGATCCAGGATTCAAGAGGTTATTTATGGCTCGGCACTCAGGGGGGAGGTGTAAGCCGGTTTAACGGTTATCATTTTACTAATTTTAATAGTAAAAATGGCCTGGCAGATAATACCGTACGAACTATTATGGAGGATAGCAAAGGAAATTTGTGGTTTGGGACAGATAATGGAATCAGTTTCTATGATGGATACGTTTTTCATACTATCAATAAAGACAAGGGATTGTTGGGCACTCAGGTCCTGAAAATATATGAGGACAAGCAAAACAGGATCTGGGCAGGAACAGACGAAGGGTTAAATAAGATTGAATTTGTAAATAATTACGATTCCGTTCAAATAAATACTTTTTCTTACATAGATGGCCTCAGTTATCACTTAATATTTGATATCCAAGAAGACAAATATAACCGGTTATGGCTGGCGTTATATGGAGGAGGCTTAAATATATTATCATTTGATAGTACAGGACTTCAAGTGGATAAATTAAGCCGTGGAGTCATCCCGAGTGATTTTATTTTATCCGTTGCAGAAGATAAAGAAGGAAATCTCTGGTTTGGTACTTTTGATGAAGGAGTTTTTGAAATCGAAGATAATACAAAAACAAGTTTAGGGACAATTAAAACTTATAATAAAAATAACGGATTCCCTGATAATACTGTCTGGGACATTATCTCAGACTACTACGGAAGTCTTTGGTTTGGTACGGATAAAGCAGGAATGGTAAAATTTGATCAGGGTCAATTCAGGAATTATTCTATCGAACAGGGTTTCCCTGATAAACAGGTTTTATGTCTTTTACAGGATAGCGAGAAAAATATATGGGCCGGAACATTCAGCAATGGTATCTGTAAACTGATGGGTGAACATTTTTCTCATTATAAAGAAGAACAGGGACTTACAAACTGTCAGATCTATGGTATTGATCAGGATACAGAAGGGAATTACTGGCTGGCTTCACACGGAGGCGGATTAATTAAATTAACTTTTATTAACGATAAGCCCTATTTCAAATCATTTACTACTGAAGATGGCTTACCAGATAACTATATAAATTCAATATGTATTGATGGTGATCATAATATCTGGATGGCAACCAACGAACATGGTATATCAAAGTTTACTGGTAAAGAATTCATTAACATATCTGAGAAAGATCATCTTGTTGATAATCATACAAACTGCATCATGGTTGACTCCAGAAATCAAATCTGGATCGGTACACGCGGGGGAATAAGCCTGCTAAATGAGAAAGGGGTTTTTACTATTAACGAAGAAAACTGGGAACTTCCCAACAATGAAGTTCAGACGATTATCGAAGATAAAAAAGGGAATATCTGGGCCGGCACGCTGGATGGCTTAGTTGAGTTTAAGGATAATACCATGATTACCTTTGACGAGCAGGAAGGACTGGATTTCAGGCAAATTTATGCACTTGCCGAAGACTGTTATGGAAATATCTGGATTGGAACGAATGGCGGCGGGTTATATAAATACGAAACAGGTTCGCATAAGAAACTACCCATTAAACGGGTTGCAGGGGATAGTTTGCTCAGATCCACCAATATAGTTTCCCTTATTTTCCAGAACGACAGCACGCTTCTTGTCGGAACCAATATGGGATTTGACAAACTTGTTTTGAATCACAACGGTAAAATCATAAGCACAAAAAATTATTACAAGTCAAATGGGTTTATTGGCATGGAAAATGATCTGAATGCCATATACAAAGATAAAAAAGGTCATATTTGGTTTGGCACCGTTAATGGAATTACCTGTTATAAACCTGAACTGGAAAAAATAAATACCAGACCACCTGTCCTTCATTTAACCGAACTGAATCTGCAGTTTAACAAGGTGAACTGGGCCGATTATGCCGACAGCTTATATCCCTGGACATTGTTACCCAGGTCGCTTTGCCTGCCTCATAGTGAAAACCACCTGACTTTTAAATGGACAGGAATATCCCTCAGCGATCCGGAAAATGTTAATTATAAATATAAGCTTGATCCGGTAGATAAAAGCTGGTCTCCGTCCAGGCGATTATCAGAACAAACCTATTCCGGGATCAGACCGGGAAATTATACATTTATGGTCATCTCTGAAAACGACAACCAGATATTGAATAAGGAACCTCTAACATTTAACTTTATTATAAAGCCTCCATTCTATCAAACATGGTGGTTTATTTCTTTGATGGTTGTTTTAGTGATCTTTGGTATTATTTTCTATATCAAATATCGTGAGAAGCAACTTATTCGTGAAAAACATATTCTTGAACAAAAAGTACAGGAACGAACGGCAGAAATCCAAAAGCAAAAAACCGAAATTGAGAAACAGAAAGAAATTATTGAAAGGAAAAATATTGATATCACGGACAGTATAAGGTATGCTAAACGTATTCAGAATGCACTCTTGCCATCTTTACAGGTACTTAAGGATAATCTGAAAGATTCATTTGTGCTTTACCTGCCAAAAGACATCGTTAGCGGGGATTTTTACTGGGTGAAAGAAAAAAACGGTTCGGTTGTTATTGTAGCTGCTGATTGTACCGGGCATGGTGTTCCCGGTGCCTTCATGAGTATGCTTGGTATTTCTTTCTTAAATGAAATCGTTGAAAAAGATAATATTACGTCTCCCGAAAAAATATTGAATACGTTAAGGGACAAAGTTATTAAGGCTCTTAAGCAAAAAGATATGGATGCCGGATCAAAAGACGGAATGGATATTGCAATTTGTACTTATGATAAGAAATTGAATCAACTGACTTTTGCAGGAGCAAATAATCCTCTATATCTGGTTAGGAATAAAGCACTGGCACAAACCACCGGAAACCGTATGCCGGTTGCCATTCACGTGATAATGGATAATTTTACCAAACATGATATTCCCATTCAACCGGGTGACTCTTTATATTTGTTTTCCGATGGTTATGTTGACCAGTTTGGCGGTCCGGATGGTAAAAAGTTTATAAATAAAAGATTTAAACAACTATTAATTGATATTCAGGATGAGAAGATGCTAATACAAAAAGAGATACTCTATAAAACGATTTCTGCATGGCGGGGTAAACATGAACAAATAGATGATATAGTTGTATTGGGGTTTAAAGTATGATGACTATTTTAAACAGACCATCAGGGAAGCGGAGGCGGGAGCACACATCATTCTTTGGCCGGAAGGCGCAGGTATATGAGGAGAGGAAGATGAATTGGCCCTGATTGAACACGGTAAAGAAATCGCCAGGCAGGATATTGACTCCATTCATGGTCTGATGTCGGCTTTTCTTACTATCGAAAACGGGATCACTATCATACGCCAGGCAGACCAGGGATTCTCCCTCGTCACGGATCCATTTGGACGAACACTGGCAGCAATGGTTCGTTACACTTCTAACGATCTTACAATGGTGGCATAAGAATTACGCTTTGGATGTTCGATATCTTATTTTTGACTTATTTTAGCCATTGTTATTAAATAGAAAACCGTAAAATAGCTATGAAAACACAAGTCAGTGCAACATTTTTTATCCTTATTCTGGTTGTTCATTACACTTTTACACCAATCCCGAAGTGTGCTGCCCGGGATTCTGTCACCTATAAACCGGCCGTTTTTACCGATCCCAACCGGGCTGAAAAAGTCCTGTCAACCGCTGCTGCGGTGGATAATATTTTCAAACAATTCGGTGAAAACCGACATATGCCCGGGTTGGTCTATGGGGTCGTACTTGACGGCAAACTGATCTATTCCGGAAGTTTCGGATATGCAAACCTGGAACGGCAGATCACGGCAGATTCCCACTCGTTGTTCCGTATTGCTTCGATGAGCAAAAGTTTTACCGCTATGGCCATCCTTCAGTTGCGGGATGCCGGGAAGCTGAACCTTGACGATCCTGTTTCAAAATACATTCCGGAGATGAAGGAAATAACCTACCCCACTACCGATTCACCCGAAATCACCATCCGTCATCTACTGACACACGGAGCAGGATTTCCGGAAGACAACCCCTGGGGCGACAGGCAGCTTGCCGATACGGATGAAGAACTGTTGCGGATAATCAGGGAAGGAATCACGTTTTCGAATGTGCCTGGTGTGACGTACGAATACAGCAATCTGGGGTTTGCCATCCTGGGGCAGGTCGTTCAGAGGGTATCCGGCATGGATTTCAGGGAATACACCAGGAAAAACATTTTTCAACCCCTCGGGATGAATGCAACGGTGTGGGAATACGAAAATGCACCGGAAAATATCCTGGCACATGGTTATAACCGGGTGGATGATTCGTTTGTGAACATCCCCCTGGAGCATCACGGTGCCTTCGGGGCTATGGGCGGACTCATTACAACAATTGATGATTTTACCAAATATGTGGCATTGCACCTGTCTGCCTGGCCGCCCCGGAGCGGGGCAGATACCGGACCGCTTAAACGGAGTTCGTTGCGGGAAATGCATCATCCCTGGCGGTTCATTCAACTAAATGCCGGTTTTCATTATCCGGACGGAAGAGAATGTCCCGTTGTCAGTGCATATGCATATGGTTTACACTGGATGAAGGATTGCAATGGCAGGGTATACATCGGACACAGTGGCGGATTGCCCGGCTTTGGCAGCAACTGGACCATGATGCCCGGTTACGGTCTTGCCGTGATGTCATTTGACAACAGGACATACGGTTCAACTTCCGGGATCAATATCGCTGTATTGGATACGATCATCAAAATGGCCGGACTTAAACCACGTACCCTGCCGGCCTCAGACATACTCAAAAAACGGAAGAACGAGCTTGTTAAGATCCTCCCTGACTGGGAAGGTGCTGAAAGTTCCGGTTTGTTTGCCGGGAATTTCTTCCTGGATAACCGCCTGCAGGACCTTGTTAAGCATTCAAAAACGTTGTTCAGGGAAACAGGCAGGATCATCTCCATAGGTCCCATGAAGCCCCTGAACCAGCTTAGAGGCACGTTTATCATAGAGGGGGAAAAGAAAAATATCGAAGTCTTTTTCACACTTACACCTGAGAAAGAACCCAGGATACAGCAGGTAAGGATGAGTGCCGTGAAAAAAATGCAATGAAGGATTAAACTTGACTCAGATCCTTTCAGACGGATCTATTGCTGCTTTGTTTTCATTTGATCATCCGGAAACCAGAAATCCTGCCAGGTTAACCCGCAGTCATCCACCATATCAAGACAGTATTCCAACCGTCCCAGGTCGTCAGGACCCGTATTGTTGGTACCGAAGGTAAATTTTACCCCGGCCTCTTTGGCTCGTTTAATAAATGTTGCCGACGGGATCTTAAACCGGGCACTGATCTCCATGGCTACGTGATGATCAACCAGTGCCCTGATCACCTTGTCCATACGTTCCTCTGTCCACAGTTCATCATACCCGGGTGCGATTTCATCCGGAAGATAAGTAGCATTTACATAGATGTTGATGGGTTCATTACTGACAATCCGTACGATACGGTCAACAAGCTGGTCCATAAAATCTTCGGGATCACCGATTTCGGTTTCTTCTTTCATCCATAAACGCATACGCATGCCCTTGTCGTTTGTCCAGGTCATCGCATCGGTAAAGACATAATCAAACCGGCTGATGTTTTTCTTTGAGAACATATCCATCCATTCACGTCCTTCGGCCTGCATGGCCAGCCAGGTTTGCGGAGGCTGCTGATAAGCATTCAGGAACTTTCCCAGTGAATCATCCGTTTCAATATACATTTTCAGCCCGCCGTTAAAAGCGATGCCATAAGTAAAGCCAAACTTTCTGGCATGTGTAAGCGCCTCTTCCATCGTGAGGCCTTTCTTCAGGTGAATATGCAGATCGGTAAGCGGAATGTGTTTTCCGGCCATTTTTATCAACCTGGCGGAATATACGGAATCCTTCAACGGCGTACCGGACGAAGGCATATTGTCCGGCAACGCTTTTACCCTGATATTCCTGAACCGGACTTTGCTGCCCGCATGATGGTTTACGAGTGCGAAGGTCCCGGAATCAAGTCTGCGTCTTTTCGTTCCATCAGTCCGGAAAGGGTTGGCTGGTTCGGTATAATCCACAATAAGGATATCATTAATCCAGGTCCGGATTGTTTTTCCCTGTACGGAGATGCGATAGCTGAACCACTCCCCGTCCCGGACAGGTGATTTACACAGGTTACGGATACCGGAGAGGCTGCCGGTCATGATCCGGCCGGCGTCATTACCTGCCGTATTCCTGATCTGACATTCATAGCCTTTAGCAGGAGAACCTGATTCGGAGTATTCCGTATGGAACAGGATTCCTGCATTTGCCAATGAATCGGCCTTAACTTCCGCTTCAAATATAAAATTTTTAAAATCATGTCCGGATACATCTCCTGTATACCAGAGACAGGACCCGGATCCTTCGGCCACAAGGACACTGTCTTCGACCTGCCATGATGCCGGTTCTTCAGGTGACTCCCACCCTTTCATCGTTTTTCCGTCAAAAAGATATTTCCATTCATTTTGCGTGCAACCGGAATGAAGCATCGAAATGAGAACGGATGTGACAATAAAAATAAAGATTCCTATTTGTTTCATGATTATAAATTTTCATATACAGTTTTCGAATATAGTAAACATTTTATTGTACGCTGCCCATTTATTCGTCATTCCCCTTCAAATGAAGGTGCAACCAAAGTGAATCCAAGTTGTTTTAACCAATAATAATCATTTGATGCGATCCATTCGTCTTTAATCTTTCCATCTGTAAAGTGAACAATACTTATTCCTGGAACCTCAATTCTTTTTCCGGTTGGTGGGTGGCTACCGGAACCTGTATTTGTAGCGGTAATTGTCCAGCGAACTGCAGCAGCATTATTTGAGTAAATTATTTCATCTATTCTTAAATGGAAATCAGGATATGCCTTTCGCCAATTGGTAACATTTTCCATAAAGGTATCTATTCCTTTTTCCGATTCAAATTGAGGTGTCATTCGCAACTCAAAGTCTTCAGAGAGAATATCATTGATATTATCAAATTGTCCAGTATTCCAAAATTCCACATATTTTTCAAATTGTTGTTTAAACCCGGTTGATTTATCCTTCTGTTCTGTCGAACATGAGCTCATCATTGATGCTAATAAAAAGATAATTGCCAATACTTTGAATTGATACTTCATTTTTTATGGCTCCTGTTTTTAATTTTTACTTTTTACTTTTTTTTTGGGGGGTTACAACTAACATCTAATATTAATTACAGATATTCAGTTGATTATAGAATCAGACATCTTCTGGTTTAATATCGAATTTAGCAATATTATTTTTATTTCGTGGCACTATTTTCATTTTTTTTGTATAGGAACAAATATATTCTCAACCGGGATTGCCAGTTATGGAACCTGAATTTACCGGTAATAATTATTTTCCAGGTCCGGAAGGAACCCTTTTTGCCGGGATTTCCTTTCCTCCCTGGAATAGCAATAATGTTGTCACCTCGTCTTTACTGTTTCGCACGAACTTTATGGCAGCCTTTGCAACCCGGAATTCAAACCGGTCCTTGTATACAGGGTAAACCTCAAATGCAGGTTGTCCGGTCAGGCGGGCAAACAACTGTTCCCCAACAAGGCTTATATCGAAATTCAAACCTTTCCGGATCTCGTATGTCCCAATATAATCTTTAAACTCACTAACATCAATATCAGGTACCTCATTTTCAAACAACAAGCGTAACTCATTTAATTTTTTAATAACTTTATTGAGACACTTTTCCGTAAAGGAAGACAAAATCCCGGATGCTTCTGCTTCCGACCCTGAATTAATCAACAAGGCTGCTTTTTTCGAAACTGTTTTTGCTTCAGCCATAAATTCATGTTCCAGGAGATCAAATTCCGAACGTATCAGCTTGTGACGTTCATCCCAGTTAAGATTGGCTTTATCTGCCAGATCCCTGAACAGCCACCAAAATGAATCCTCAGAAAATTGATCCATTGCAACCTTTCGCGGCGGAGTAACCGTTTTGCCCCGGGTTCCGGCCTTACTGACAACCGACGGCAGCTTTCCGCTCTGGACAAAATACGGAATATAGCAACTAATACCCGGGACCGAAGCCGCCCACCAGAAAACAGGCAACTCATCATCGTTTCCCGGTAAGACAGCTATACAGGAGCTGGCTGTCACATCAAGATCCAGACCAGGTGTTGTTGAGCGGTCCCGTGCAATCCGCATCATCCAGCTTTCATCGATATCCGGCGCTTTTTGATGAAGCAATCCCAGGCTGCAATTCGCCCTTATCCCGGCTCTCCGTTGTAAAGCAAGATAAACCGGCTGATCATCGGAATAGACATCAGAAAAGTCAAACTTGTCTGAAGATTTATCCCACCATCCCCGTCGGACAGCATTCCGGATCAGTCCTTCCGAAGCCAAATCCCACCGGTCTGTAATGCTAAATGTATTCGATATTGAAGCAACATCTTCAGTGACATGCCTGGCGACCCAATGCTTACCAGTCGTTTCTACGATCCATGCTTCTACAGGGTCGGCTACCATGTAAGAGTTGTGATAAGCCCCCTTTAAATCTGTAGCTGGCAATCCGGAACCAAACTGGCCATAAGTTTCCGTCATATATCCAATCACCTGAACGGCTTCTGCAGCTGTCTTGCTTCTTTCCAGGGCCAAACGCAGTATATCCATTCCGGTCGGGCCGTATGGCTGCATTTCACCCATATTTTTTCTCCTGATTTCTTCCTGCAGACTTTTTGTCATTATTCCCTCATTCCCGATTGTTACACCAAATTCATTCATTCCCTCTTCGAATCCCCAGCACCAATACGGGCTGGAGCCAATGACCGCATAAGTTTCAGGGACCTGAGGTATTGACAGCCTGCCCAGATCGATCATTGCATGATCGTCCCATTTCTTTCGCCCGTAGAGTAAAAGCGGTTGGCTGTCAAAGACCGTTCTGTCACTGTTCTTGGTAAAAATAATCCGGCCGTCTTTTGTAGCTCTTTTCATGGCAATCCATGTATCACAACTGCTGGATGTCCGGGTCCCGAATAAGATGTTCAGTATAAACATTAAAAGTAACCCGTGGCTAATTCTTGTTTTCATGATTTACGGTTTAGTTATTTATATCTAACACAAAGATAGAAATATTTAACATATTAACCAATTTATTTTATTTTATTCTATTTTACTTATATCTTATAGGTTTTATTTTTGGGTTTAATGTTGCCCGGGCTGAATTACTTTATACATAAAAAAATATCGTAGTTTTACTTATAATAAATAACAAATATTAAAGGAGGAAAAATCATGAGTAAAGAAATTCAGGGAACTGCCCCTGCAGGTGCAGTTTATGGTCTTGGTTTTATCGGAGCAGCCATTTATTTTATTTCTCATGCCACAGGTTTTTGGATAGGTGTACTCGGGTTCCTGAAAGCGATTGTCTGGCCGGTATTTCTGGTTTATGAATTATTTAAACATCTGAGTATGTAAGAGACAATACATCTATACTATCGTATAGTTCTGTTATGTAATTTATCAGAAAACAGTATCTATGTAGATATAAATTTTCAGGTACAGAGATGGAATGCAAGTATAATCTCTTACCTGATTTTTTTATATCTTACATTTCCGAAAACAAAGTACACAATATGAAAAATCCTTCCGAATCCCAACCAAGGCCGCCAGAGTTTACCGGTCTTGCATGGCTTATGATCCTGAATCTGATCATCACAACAGGTAGTGTAATATTAATTTCTGTTTTTGGTTACGCAGGATTTAAAGGGGGTGAGATGGGTACTATGATTGGTATCTTTAGTGTAGTGGGGATACTCTTTGCCATTCCTGTTCTTATCCTGCTGATTTTTGTGATCCGGGGCCTGTTCAGAATGGGAAAATGGGCTGTGGTCTTCGCCCTGGTACTGACCATCCTTGGATTCCTGGTCAGCCTGAGTACGTTGACAGCCGGCATTGCCCCTTTTCTGTTCGCTTTGGGTTACCTGCTGCTCACCCTGTTTCTGGAGATCCGTTGCCTGAGGTACTTTTCAAATAAGCAGCGTACCTGAACTTCGGGGCTCACTTCCGGGTTATGCCGGTTACCATATACTTATTTGTGATTTTGCTGCTGTTGCATGTATTGCTTTGCCATATCCTGAAAACTGACTTCCGGTTTAAAGTTTACTGTTTGAACAGTCTCCTTGTCAAATTTTGACTGATCAACGATTCCCCGGTTAAAAAATTCTTTTTCCATATGCCGTGATGCTTCAGGTTGCAATAATCCGACATCCATATGTCCCAGATTCTCATAAATCACGATATGCCCGTTTTTAAAATTCGGCAGATATTCCTGTTGCGCAGTCCCGGCGGATTCTTTACTCCCATAAATGAACAGTACTTCCACATCACTTTTTAAAGATGGGTTAAAACCTGCAGATTGTTCCTTTACCGGCCATTCGGTATATGGCAAAGGTCCCCAGGCTATCTCTGAAAGTGGTGTGCCAATTAACGAATTCTTTCGCCCGAGTGTTTTCTGGATTTCTGCAAATGTTGAAACGCGGGTCGGATAGGTTTTGGCAATCAGATCACCCCAGTTAAATGTGTCAACAAGTTGATCCCAGTAAAATGACATGAACGCCAGACCTGAATAATCATTGTCTCTTTCAGCCGCTATAAATGCGTCGAAGACCTGTGCCGTTGTTGATTGTTGATAGAGGCCGAAGAATATCATAAGGCGCATTTTGTCTTCTGTAATCCGAATTCCGTTCCGGTTTTGCGGAAGTGTTTTTAAAACGTTCCGGATGGTTTCGGTTATATCTTCAGATTTCTTCCGGCATTCCATATCATTCTGCCAAAGTTTATTAAGACGTTTTAAGGTTGTTTCCGTAAAATCAGAAGATGTCAGTGCCAGATCGAACGGGAAGGCGGATTCACTTAAAATAGCCCGGTGTATGCTTTGGGGATATTTGGTACAATACGTGTAAACCACCGCACCTCCGTAACTTCCCCCCGAAAGGTTAATTTTTTCAAACCCGAATGCTTTACGGGCGTCTTCCATATCATCGACTACATCCTGAATCGTATATTCCTGAAGTTTTATTCCTTTGTCCTGCAGGCGTTTTGCCGCTTGTGAGATTGCCGTTCCGATCTCCTTTAATCCCTGTCCGGTTAATCCGTCAGGTAAGGATTTCATCATTTGATTGATTTCCGGAGCATGAAGCGAAACCGATCCGTCCACACCACGGTAACCTACACGAATGATATCATGATTTTCAAGCAACCAGGCTGGAAAATAATTAAAATTAATATTGCTCAACCCGGGCCCGCCCTCAAATAAAAACAGAGGTGCGGACTTTTGCTCAGCGGAAGAATACACTCTTACAAAAGGAAGGTAAATAAGTTCCGAACCGGAATCAGTTCTGCTTTCCGGTACGCTTAAAAGGCCGAAATCAGCTTTATAACCTTTTAATGAATCTTCATGAATAACAAAAACCCCGGGCTTGCTCTCTTTAAAATCATCTTTCTCCGGGAATGGATATTCCTGTCCCGATGAATAATTGATCTGGCTAAGAAATAATACCATTTGCAATAATATAATATTATATCGATTCATAGGGCACTCCCGTTCTATTACTAATGATTATTCAGGTAATAAAAACCTGGTATGAAACTCCTTAACACATGAAGCATCCGGAGCTTCCGCCGGGTTATCGATAAACTCCTTCATCATCATAATGCCGCACATACCTGCATCAATCGGAGAATGAGCTACACCGGGAAAAACATAAACATATGCGTTTTTAAATTTCTTAGATAATGCAACGGCATCAGCCGGAGGGCACACATGATCCAGTTCGCCACTAAGCATTAATACGGGAACATCAGAATCAAGCGTTTTTTTAATCCTGCTTAAATCATTAACCTTCCAGACTTTTTTTACCTTGTTAATAAAATATGGAGTAAAGACCAATGTTCCGCAACCTTTTACGAAATCAGCATATTCTCCGTTCACCGGAATATTCTCATCTTTAAAGGTCGAGAATTCAGACGTTATGATACTTAATGATAAACCATAGCTAAAATCAGGCAGCGGAAAAAGCATTCCGGGATCGTTTATGATTTCGCTATAATCTCCGGAAAGTATTTTGTGTAAAGTCAAAGGGATTTGTGTATCCCAGTACATCCGGGTAAAAATCCAAACCGAAAGTTTGCTGCCGTTTAATAACAACTTATACATTTTCCCATCGGCCGGATTTTTTACCATGAGTGTATCAGGATGCTCATTAAGCCTTTTAAGCAATGCAAGAAACCTGTTTTTCAAATCAGGGTAAGCCTGATTTAATTTTTCATCATTTTCACACTTTTCAAATATGGCATCCAATGTTTTAATACTGTTGGTATGCATATTATAGAAACAACTGTCCATATTTACTACTGCATTTAATACGGCACTTACCATATGGCCGGAATGGTTCAGCAACAGGTGTTGAACAACCAATGTTCCGAACGATGATCCGAAGACGGAAAACTTCTCATATCCAAGATGATCCATAACATAAACGATATCGCTGGCAATCTCGTAATCATTAAAAGCCGATAGATCAACTCCATTCCTTTCAAAACGGTTATAAGCCCGTTTCAACGCATCCAGGTATAAATCAACGGTTTCTTCCGGAGTCAGATTTTTATCCAGCAATGCCATCTGGGTACTATCCAGTTCCGGACAAAACAAGTTTGGTTTTGAATATTTCAAACCTCTTAATTCCACAATAACAATATCCCTGTTATTAAGAAATAATGTTCCCAGATCGCCAAACAATTCGGGAAGAAAACTATCCATATCGGACAATCCGGGACCGCCGGTAATTAAAATAAGTGGTTCGCGGGTTGCAGAGTCGGCCTGACTCTTAAAAACGGCAACAGCAAGTTCTATGGCTTTTCCATGAGGTTTGTTGTGTAATTCAGGCACCTTCATATACCCATAGGTAAATCCCCCCCTGTCGATAAGTGCCTGTGGCGGTTTAACAGGACTGGGCGCTTCAACAAATTTCCCTAAGTCATTGCCGGACTCACATCCAAAAACAAGAAGCGAGATGATTGCAAAACACAATAGTATTATCTTTTTCATATTCAAACGGTTTATTATTTATTTACATTTTTATCGCATGAATAAACTCACGTCCGATCTATAAGACAAATTCCACCACGGTAAGTTACAACATTATTAAACTATTTTTCGCAAATACAGGTTTGAGGCCCATGGTAAAGGAAAAAAACGGAAACAAAGTCATCTTTCCTGATTTAAAAAACGGTATTCTCAGCTACTCTCTCCTCACTTTTATCCGCGGTAGTTTTATGCAAAGGTGAATTCCTTTCTCACTGTTCCTTTCTCCTTTATCCGGTACTAACAACAAATCCGGAGAACCAGTTTCTTGGGTTTATACTATTGAGCTTGAACTATGATGTCATTCATATTCAGCATTAACGCAATGTCTTAAAAAATTCAATGGCCTTTTCCCACGAATCTGCTCTTGCATGTGCGTTCCCTTTCAAAGTACCACCCATAGACAACACAAGCCTGGGAGCTATCTTGGTCGTTGTCCAACCCACAGGGAACACATACGGAACGTAATACGGTTCGCCCGCATCTTCATAAACAATCATATGGTAGCTATGGTGATAATTGTGTTCTCGTAAGGTATTCATGATCTCGACACTGCCATCGTATGTATTCCACATGCCGCATTCTTTGCTGGTAAATAACATCAGATCGGCTTGTGCATTTTCAATCTTAATCCGTGCAGCTTTTTTATTTTGTGCAGCATGCAAACCCTTCTTATATATATCGGTGAACCGGAAGGGCTTGTTCTTGATGAAGCCCCTGATCATACTGGCAAATACCCAGCGATTCTTCAATTGGATAAAAGGCAGGGGTTTCCCTTCGTATGTCCAGGATGAAACATTCTTAAAGGCCAGTCCCTGGAAGCAGTAGGCATGTGGGGCAAAAACTGCCACCCTGGTAATGAAGGGATACCTGGATGCCAGAATCAGCGCCAGTTCAGCGCCTTTCGACATGCCCAGAATCCCGATCTCTTTTCCGCAGGTGATTGGATTTTTCATTAGCCATGCAAATACTCTTTCAAAATATTCGAGGGGAATCTCCGAAAGCTGAGCAGGTAACCCTTTCTCATTGAAATATGCCACGGAAAGAACATTGAACCCATGTGAAGCCAATACAGCTGCAATCGGAGAATTCACCTCAAGGCCGCTCCCCGAGCCTCCTAACCACAAGATCGTTTGACGGTTGGTATTTTCAGTATAGAAAAGATCTCCGACAAATTCATCGGTGATTCTTTGTCTCTTGATGTCCCTGGCGATGAATATACGTTCCAGTTTGGCAGATGCCCTGTCCTGTCCACATTCGACGATGATTTCGATAAACTGACTCTTCTCAATTGAAATATCGCGGACAACCTTCTTCATTGCCTTAGTATCAGTGCTTTCCATTGACACAATAAGGCCCATGCTATCGACAAAGTCGTAGGATCCGGAATCGGGCTTTTGCCGGGAAAGATCCACCTGGCCTTTTGCATCAGCAGTAAACCATGCAACCGATTCAAAATGGACTTTGCTTGCCCATGGTAAACTCATTGAGGCACTAATCATAACTTTACTAAATGGTTGCAGCTCAGAAATAGAAATGTTAATTTTCTCATCGCAAAGCGCTACTAATGGTTGAATTTGAAGTCTCATATCACAAAACTGTAAGTTTAATTTTTTTATTTTTCAAATAAAAGTATTCAAACAAAAGTTCATAAGTTACGATCAATCGGCAAATATATTTTTTATTCGGTAAAAAGCTCAAAGAGCGAACCTTTATGGTACACAACGGTATAGGCCAGGATCAGTGGCAGCTGGAGGCCACGTCACTGCTCAGTCGGAATAAAAGTTAAGAATAAAAAGAAAAGTTTTGTAACGATTCTGGATACCATTGTTTATAGCCATTAGGCCTGGTTAAACTTATTGTTTGTTTTTGTAATTTTATTATTATTTCGAATGAAGGCCTATTTTATAGATTATATTTATGGCTTGCTGAATAATAGAGCCATAATATCAATGCCAGAGCCGGCGTGCTACCCAGAAAGTACCATGAAACCGGGTATCCCGGATGGCGTAGAATAACATCCAGGTACATCGGTGAAATCCATACCACTGTATATGTGCTGGTGAGTAACGTAGCTGTAATCCGACCGCGCCCCTCGGCGAAGAGTTGCAGGGCGTAACCAGTTCCGCCCAGCGCCAGTACAAGTGATAGATGGATACCCAAGACTAAAATAAAGAGCACATATGACCAGCTTAAGCCGCTTAAGTCCAGCTTTCCAGTTGGCAATGCAATGATAATCGGTGCAATGATCTCTATAACTATTGGAATCAAGATAGCTACAAAAAACCAAAGCACCTTGTTCCTGCCGCTGAACAAATCCTTGTAAGCATTTTTCACGCCCTCAATTCCCTGGCGAGCTACGATAAGCGGTATCGCAACAATCCACATGCTGGTCATTGCGATGATGTATAGAAGGAACCCGCCGATGCTTGTAATTTCGATATTCTTGTTCAGAAGACCGACGGATGAAGCAATGATAGGTGACCAGAAAAGCCATGAGATGAATATACTCATCACAATGAAAACGCTTACCGGATGTTTTACCACAGTGTTCTTACTTATTTTTCGAACAGTCATTTTGCCTTCTTTTTACAGGATGATGAAATGTCATTATTTTCTTGTCCACAAAGATTATTGATCCATTTTTTTTTGCAATTCCAGACCCATAAGATTGAAAGTTGGTGTCGCAGATTTGGGGTCAAAAACAAGACTTTCACCACAATACCTTCCCAAACCGGCTGTCTGAAAATGATTATCATCCACTACCTTTAAAGCAAAAACATAAGGTTGTCCGGCAGGCATAAAATTAAACGCATCAGCCAGATAAACGGAGCATAGAAGCTGTCCATCGGCTTCGTAAATCCGTGCACCTCTCACGGTTTTCAGATCTCCTTTCTTCAGGTTAATAATTTCATATTCTCCATATTTTTCTTTAATATTCTCATTAATTTCAGGTAGAGTATATTTAGCAGCTACTATACCCATATCACCCCAGGGTGGAATATTAATAATCAGTTGATGACCTTCGATGGTTTCAAGCAACCATTTATTCGGTAAACTCTGATCAAGGGGTGTATTCAAATCCGGGGATAACACAAATAATGTATCATTTAATGGCCTGATATAAAACCCCCTGCCATACAATCGAGTAAATAAGTTATTGTCTTTCCACTCAATTTTAAAAGTATAACCTGCAGTGGCGTAATAACCGGTAAAATCGTTCAGGTTTTTATCCTTTATTGAAGTGACATTTACCCTTTTTACATCCTCCTTTACTTTAGCAAAATTTGCTGTTTTTTTCTCAATAATGGGTAAAAGCAGATGATCACGTATTTTATATGAATCATTTACGCCATTGGGTGAATTTGACAGCAAGATAGCCCCGACACCTGTTTCGGGTTGAAGATAGAGTTGTGATCGTTGATATGCGACAGCACCACCGTGTTCAACAATCCTTCCGGCTTTACTGTTTTTATAGTTGATAAAAAAACACAATCCGAAACGATCGTCCAGATCAAGCAGCACATCACGATTCTGCACTTTACACATTTCATGTAATATCGCTTTCCCGATAAGCGGGGAATTTGTCTTCATTAATGCTCTGCTAAAATTGATCATATCATATACATTGGATGCAATGGAACCGGCAGGGATACCAAACAAAGGATATTCGAGCCGGCGATGACCATGCCTGTCGTATGATGCTGCAAACTTAAGCGTGTCAGCCAGATTAGTATAAAAGAAACTATTTTTCATATTGGCAGGTATAAAAATATTTTTCTTAATATACTCCTGATAGCTAAGCCCGCTTACTCTTTCAATCAACAACCCCAGAAGCTGGTAGTCAATATTGGAATATACAAACATTTTTCCCGCAGGCCCGATAGTGTACATTTGCTTTAACTTATCGAGGATAATTGAAAAATATGGAGGGTTAACGGAGTAAGCCGGAGCAAGGAAATCTGTCGGAAGACCGGCATGATGTGTCATGATCTGGCGTATGGTAATCTTATCGGAAGATCCATATAGACTATTGATATAAAATTCGGGAATATATTTCACCAGAGGAGCATCCAGATTTATCAAACCCCTTTCAACCAGTTGCATCACCCCTATTGCGGTAAAAAGCTTTGTTGTAGAGCCAATTAAAAAGTTTTCATTAAAAGAAACCGGCTTTTTAAGTTCCCTGTCTGAAAATCCATAATTAAATTCCCATAGGATTTTCGAAGTATCGAAAACCGCACAGGCAAATCCCTGTACTTTTTGTGATTTGAAATCGTTTTTAAGCTCTGCACGCAAAGAATCCGGAAGCACCGTTATTTCATGCTGTGAAAAAGCAACCTGACATAAAAACAACGAAATCATCAAAAAGACAATCGATAAAAATTTATTTTTCATTGATTTAGTGTTTTGAGTTGTTAATAAAATATTTTTATGATCTTATTTGTTTTTTTGAAGAATTTTGGTGATGGGACAACAGCCAGACCACAATCCAGCCGAATAAAAAGTTTGAGGAAAACACTTCGACAAAATGAGCCAGGCGTATTTTATCGGGCATAAAGTCATTATGCAACAATAGTTGAGAACTCATCAGAACTGAGAATAATAGTGCAACTGCCAAACCGGACTCCCACCATTTACCTTTCATCATCCGGATTACGAGTAACGCCAGGACTACCCATATTAAGGCTCTGAACATCTGAAACGGTAGTATCCACATGGGCATTTTCAGACCAGCATAATAATTATCAAATGCCTCACCTGCAAGTGGTTTGAAAACAAACATGCCAAACAAGCTGTAAATAAAAACATAAATGACTGCTATCAATGTCAGTTTCCATATCCAATCTGTCAACCGTATCATCGGGTACCTGTTGGTCTCATGGATTTCTGCGGTCTTTTTCATTCCACCATGGATCAATACGAGCAAAGGTGAAAATAACGCTGCAATAACAGCACCTTGTATAAAAAGTTTTGGAATGAGTGCTGCCGGGACAACGTTTACCAGATATCTGAGAAACACAACGGTCTCTATCTGAGTCAAAAAAGTCATCACACCAAAAAAAATCAAGAAAATCGTAAGGACCAATCGCCAGCCGGTCCATCCGGAACGAATTACCGGATAACTCAGTACCCCGGCCTGTAAAGCGCACACACCTATTAAAGCCAATATCGTACCCTTCAAATCCCCGGGTGATGCGGATTCGGTTAAACCCGTAAGCATTGATGCTATTATATAAGAAAAAAATAAAAGGAGACTCAGGACGACCCATTTCAGAAAAAGTAATATCAGCGTTTTATTTACCATTATTTTTGTCTTTAAGCCTCAGGTATGTATTTATAAAATTTTCGGAAGGTTCCTGTATCAAACCGGTTAGTTTTTGCCTTCCCAGATCCTTATCAATCTTTTCTGCCATTTCAGCACCCACTCTATACCATAATCTTTTTTTGTCGGATAGGATGGAAAGCTTTTCCCAGTCATCTTCAGTCAACATTTTTTCAGGGTTGTTTTTAAAATGGAAATAAATTTCAAAATATTCTTTCTCATCAGCTTTCATTAATGCGGAATCCTGAAGCGCTATATAATCCTTATCACTGTTCATAGCGTTTTCTTTCTTTCTGATTTCAAGCGGGGCATATGTCCCCATGCCTTCCAGTTGTGTAAAATACTCTATTAAAATGGCCATCTCTTTATAGGTGGAAACATTAACTGATGGCATATAATTTTTCTTAAGCATAACTAATCCGGCATGGTGCAGTTCATGAATCGAATAATATTTTATTTCCCGCATGTCCTTTAAAAAATGCGGATGTGCCAGATTCAAACTTGCATTCGGACCATAAACAACACCTAAATCATAACCGAATACGTAAAACAGCTTACTTGAATATTTAAAACCGTCCGGAAGATATTGTAAACAAACTTTTTGTGCCAGATCAACCTGTGCAATATTATTTTCTGCGTACTGCAAATTTCTCTTGTATTTATTCAGATTTTTTTTCATTTCATCCCTGTGGGATAACAGATATGAAACAAGAGCAATTTTTGAATCCTTCGGCACATCATAATCGAAATGTTTTGCATGATCCATGATATGATCTGTGGCTTCCAGTGTCGCAATTTTTTTTAGATATATTGAATCTCCTGTTTCTAAGTATTTTATTGCCAGCTCTGCAAAACTAAAATCATAAGTAACATTTCCTTTTCTGATTACATCAGGTACATTCCGATCCTGCTTGCATGAGACAAGTACAAATACAAAGATAATTATCAGGTATATTAAGTTTTTCATAATTGTTTCAATTAAATATTATTCAATGTATTTTCAAATTAAATGGGCTTTGTTTGCAACACAATGTTAAACTTATTTTTCATGTACCTGGGCCCTCTCAGTCATCCTTACCAATAATTTTCCCATTGCCGCAGTAAAATGGCGGATTGCAAAAAGACCCAGGGAAGTCTTACAATCAGGAGTAACGATTACTCTGGAAGACCGGATTCTTCTGGCCAGTTTATGACCAACATCCACAGGATCAGCCAACATCTGTTGTGGAATACCCAACGGCGCAGCCGATTTCGTGTTGGTTAGCGGGGGATGTACCAGGTTAACAGATATACCATAGGATTCAAATTCAAAAGCCAGGGTACGGGTCATAGCCTCAATAGCTCCTTTTGCCGAAGCATAACCAGACAAACCGGGGAATCCTGTTATACCCACACCGGAGCCGATATTATGGATGATGCCCCGGCCGCTCATTTTCATATATGGTAAAACGGCTTTAATCATATTAAGGTAACCAAAGACATTTACCTCGAACTCCTTTCGTATATCACCAGTACTTTTCTGTTCAAAAGTGCTGAAGACGGCCAGGCATGCATTATTGACCAGGATGTCAATCCTCTCCCACTCCCTGATTACAGATGCTACCACCATGTTGACACGGGTTTCATCAGTAACATCACATTTATAATATCGTAAACGATTAGGATATCTGTCCTGCATAATGGATAAATTTTCTACAGAAAGGTCAAGTCCCGCCACACAATATTGATCTTCAAGTAGCGAACTGGTAATGGATAAACCAATACCGTTGTTGGCCCCTGTGATGATTACAACAGGTTTTGTTCTTGTCTCACTCATTTTTTCTCCTGCTATTTTATAATTTTATTCGAATTACATATTTGTTAATATTTGCAGTCGTATTGACGACGGCTATTCTCGCGGTAATTTCAAAAGTATAAGTTGTTTTCCATTGCTCATTTTCATTTCCTCTAAAACAGATTATCGAAAGTAAATCCAGGACATAAAGTCTTGACATTAACTTTCAATTTATCAAGTTTTTTAGCCAATTCGCATGCGAGTAATATTCTAGCGAGTAACAGTATTGATACTTTTCCTAAACCGGAATTAGCTCCAGTAACTAAAAACAATTTCTCCATTATTGCTTTCAATTAATAAGTTAGCTGATATATATTTTTCAATGCCGCCTTTACTGCAGCTTCTGCATCTAATACCTTAAAGCCATTTTCGTTTCTGGATGTTTCAACTATAATCTTTTTTATTTCGCTCACTGTCAAATTATTGTTTACACTTTTCATCAGTGCAACTACTCCTGCAACAATAGGTGGCCCATTTGAATACCCCCAACCATCTTTAAATTTAGGATTAATATCATATGGCCATGTATAAATATCACGTAAAGGATCAATTTTTCTTGGATGTGCAGGAACAGAAACTATTCCGCTGTGAATAATTAAATCATTTAAATGCGTTGAATCACTTAAAACATAAGAACTGTCTATATATCTCAGATATTCCGGATGCACATCTATAAAAACCGTGCCTTTTTTTTCGGCATATTTAATTGTCTCGTCAAGTTTTTCAGATTGTTTGAACGGATCCATAGAGTTGGTAACCGCAACAGCTCCGTGGTCTGCGGCAAACTTTATTCCTTCAATTATGTATTTTTCATAGGGGCGATCTACAAAAGGATTATCATTTTTTGTGCTTACCGGTCTGGTCCTGACAGGTATGATTTTACAATCAGGAGCTATCTGATGAACAATTTCAGCCATCCATTCACCATGCCAGGGATCATAAACGCCTATATCTTGTCCCGGCACCAATGATGTAGGATTAATATATTTGTTGGAAGAATCAGATTTTATATTAAACATCCAATCTAAAATAGCGACTTTAACATTTTGGCCTTTACTAAAACGCCAGGCTTTATCAATATTATGATACTTAATGAAATTTATTTGGCTCTCATTATTATTTTTTTCTTGTCCGTATAAATCATTGATAAGAAATATAAAACCTATTAATAAGATCGATAAGATTTGTTGAACTCTATACATTTTAGACTCTGATTTGTTGTTTGTACGTATAATTTTCAGTTAAACGGACGTAAACGCTTATAGCGTATTTTACCAATAAAAACATAAGACGTTTGTGTTCCGAGTTGTACCATCTAATAAAGTTCTTTTTGCAAAATTTAATATTTCAAATACTAAAAACTTATTAATGTCCAGATGCTATTAATAAAAATAATATTAAATATTCAATTCCGTTAGATAAATTGTGTGCAATAATCGGCGATAATAAACTTCTTGATTTTTCATAAAAATAGGCGAAACATAATCCAAGAATAAAGGCGTAAATTTGTTGACCGATTGCATAAATTAAATTACCTGACCAGAATGATGTAATATGCATCAGTGAAAATAAGACCGCAATTATTACACCGGCTACATGAATATCCCATTTTAAGAACTTAATATGTCCATTGAATTTCTTCATAAGGTAAGTCATCAACAAACCTCGAACTAATATTTCTTCCGAAAACCCCGCAAACAGCCACTCAAATGATAGCCAGCCTATTACGTTTGTTGTATTTAAATCATAACCAGTAATTTTACTGCCTGAAAGAATTGTTGGAAAATAATCTACAAGTATCATTACAATACCAAATAATACACCTACAAAGATGGCAGGATAGATATATAATTTTTTTGATTTTAAAGTTAATCCATAATTCTTTAAGCCTCCGCCTAAAATAAGCATGACTACTATAGCAAAAACCATCTCAAAAAAATGGTGTATATATAAATTTATCCAACTATATGATTTTATGGTTTCTGGATTAAATAGCTTGCTGACTTTTAGAGTAATAAACTCAGATATCAAACCAATCAGTAATACCAAAATAATGACTACTATTACAGGGTATACTTTTGTTTTAATAAAATTCGAACAGACTTTCATACTCTCTAATCTTTATTTTTGGAAATATCACGTTTTTAATAATTCTCTTTAAAAATAATCTTGTATGGATACTTAGAAAAAAGCATTAACCTTATTCATTTTCTCAATTATATAAAGACTGAATTTTAAATCCTTTGTATACGTTCCATTATCTAAAATTTCGATATACTTTTTAAAAAAGCTTATACAACCTTCTTTCAGTAACAGACCAATTTCTCTTTCGCCCAGTTCTTTTACAATCGTTTTACTCATAAAATAACCTAAAGCATAAAAAGGACCGTTTGATTTTAAACCCTGATTCAACAATTTTGCACTGTTTTCAAAGTTATGTTCCGCATAAACTTCATGAACAATTTGTTCCAGCAACCTTTTCCCTTCCAATATTTTTTCTTTTTCTTTCCATTTATCATCAATACCTCCTACAAAAGTAGCTGTCCCTTCCAACATGATATAAGAAAGTGTTTCATAAAATATCTGATCTTCCTTTGCCGGAAAGTCATGATATACCAAATCTTCAAAAGACCTTTTATTATTTCGAATAGAATCTACAGGACATAGCTTCAATTGCACCCTATGGAAAGTTTCATGAGTAAGTGTTCGGAACATTTTATCATAATCATCCTTAAATTGGACAATATTGGTTCCAAGAGTATTTTCTGTTGTCCAACTTCTGATGCCCCAATTAACGGCGAAACTCAACCGATCACTAAAATATATGTCATCTGGTAAAAAAAGAGAAATTCTGCTTAAAATATGATTGGTAATGGTTTGATTATGTGACATTAATGTCTTCAATAATGTTTTATATTCATTTTGCAATACATACAAATCAGAAAGACAGAAATCGTTCCAGGGATTCAACCATTTCCAGATTTCATCCAACGGTTCTTTGCTGGCTGCGTGAAAAATAAATCTGGCTAAATCAGTTGAATCAGGTAAAGGCTCGGGAATATATCCTAATTCTCTGCGATGTTTGAGCATTTCAGAAAATATTTTATCTGAAACTAAATGCTGAGCATCTTCGAAGGTGATTTTATTTTTGTTAAAAATTTTTAGTAAATCTTCGATTACGGAAAAATCCAATTCAAGATGTAGATTGGGAGAAATTCTGCTTTCGGTCAGATTAGGGAATTTATTATTTGAGAATTTAATTGGATAGTCGAAATTAGAATTGGATATGAACTTATAATTTTCACTTCTAACTTCAGCAAGATATAATGCTGTTTTGATTAGATTGTTAAAATCGAGTGGTTGGGGGATACTGCCGATATTACTAAAATGAGCAGGAATTATTCCATAAAATCCACCACCCCATTTAGACTGATTTTTTTCAATCTCACCTAATTCTTTGATGTCCTTCGGATGAGCTAATCTTGATAACTGATAAAAGACAAATCTTGCATTATTGATAGATAATATTCTTTTTAATTTCTGAATATCTTTAAAGGTATCTTCATTATTTGCTCTATCAAATAATTGATTCCATTCCCATTTATTATCAAAATCAATATCATATTTCGGTTTAATATTTTGGCAAAATAAAAATGAATGAAGAGAAAACAGAATGAGAATAAACGTAATTTTTTTCATTTTGAACCTCCTGCTTTTATAGTAAATAATAGGTTCATTTTACCATTTTAATATTATAATCACTTTATACTTAAGAAACATGATGAAGTCTTGTCGAAATTGTTGCATTAACAAATTGAATCGCCGTAAACGACCTCCATTCTTTATTCCTGTCAACTTTAATTTTCCCTTTCTGCTTAATCCTCAACTTATAAACCCTTTTCTTCCCTATTACACGGGTTCGAATTAAATGTTTCTTAAGTAATTCCGGTATATGCTCCAAATCATAAAATGTAATTTTCTTATTATCCGTTTTTTCTGAACCGAAAATCGTTTTTTCCACTTCTGTGACATCAAAAAATTTTGGCAAAAATATATGTGCCTGATGAAAAAAATATTAACAAATGTTAATAAATGGTATTTTATTTCCGGCTTCTTAACCGGCTGAGGGATACATTGGTTATCCCCAGATAAGACGCAATATACTGCATTGGAACCTGATTTTCAATTCCGGGAAAATCTTTCCTGAGTTGTTCGAGTTTTTCCTTCCCTGATTCAGAAGCGTGAAAGATTTGTTTATGTAGTCTTGACTTATAACAATTAGTAATAACAGATGAGGAAAATTCTTTTAACGCATTATGTTCGTTTCTTACGTTTGCAAAAACAGTTGCATCAATCTCAGCAATAATACTATTGGTTAACAGCTGTACTGAAAGTATACTTCTATTATTCTTTGTTCTGAAGAAGTTGGGTATAATAATTGATGTGCCAAAATAAAAATCCAGAGTTATTTCCTTTCCATATTCATCAATAATAAATTCGCGGAGAAGTCCATTCAGTATAAAATATTCGTTGGAATTGATTTTCCCCTGTGTAATGATCTCACGTCCCTTTTCTATTGTATAAATATCAAATAAAGGAAAAATGACCTCCAGTACTTCCAATGGAACGGTTGCATATTTATTAAAAGCCTTATAAAATAATTTTTTTATTTCAACCATTGCTTTCAACCAGGCTTAATTAAAATCATATTTATATTTATGACATCTTATTGAATGCCTGTCCATAAACAACTTGGAATTAACAAAAATAAATAATTTAAGCTTACGTTATCTCTTTTCAAGAATATTCTCCATATCCAACACTGCCAGGATCTCCGGACGCTGGCAGGTTGGCACGCGACCCAGGTACCTTCTCCTTTATCCATAGCCTGTCCGTCAGCATCGTATACAGCACCGGGACCACGAGCAGGGTAAGCATCGTTGATACCAGCAGCCCGCCGATCATGGTCCATCCCAGGGGGGCCCAGATCAGCCCGCCACGCAGGGTCAGCGGCAACAGCCCGCCGATGGTTGTAAACGCGGTAAGGATAATAGGTGTAAATCGTACCATTCCCGCCTTCATTACAGCTTCAGTTATTGATTTTCCTTCTTTCTGCAACACGTTGGCATAATCCACCAGAATGATGGAGTTGTTAACCACAATACCGATCAGGCTGACCAGTCCCACAAAAGCCGTAAAAGAGAATGAGAGTCCGGCAAAGAACAGTGCCCAGAGCGAACCGATAATGGCCAGCGGTACAGCCACAAAGATGATCAGGGGTTGTTTAAACGAACGGAATTGCAGTACCAACACCGCAAAGATGGCAATAAATGCTATGATCCCGGCTTCGAGCATTCCGCCAAAGGATTCATTCCGGTTTTCCAGTTCTCCGGCCACCTTGTAATTGTATCCCATAGGAAAAGGGTATCGGGTGAGTTTCGCAAGCACCGGTTTCATCACATCATCCAGGGAATGGTTTTTATCGACATCTGCCGTGATCAGGATACTGCGTTGCATATTGAACCGGGTAATCACCCCGGGGACGCTGCGGAATTCAACCCTCACAAGTTGTTTGAGCGGCACGAATGCCCCGGAACGTGAATGCACGTAAACCTGGTCCAGGTCGGAAAGCCGGAGGTTCCCGTTACGGGGCATACGTATCCGGACGGGATAATCCCGGCCACTCTTATCCCGGAATTCTGACACGACCATCCCGGCCACAGCCGTACGGATGGTTTTATCAATTTCTGCCACGGGAATACCGAGCGCCATAGCCTTATCCCTGTTGATATTAAACCACAGGTCGGTCCGGTTATGTTTTACCCGGTTCTCCACATTTATGGCTCCGGGAGCAGTTGAAATCATTTTTTCCACATCCCCGGCAATGGTTTTAAGGCGGTCCATATTTTTTCCATAAACATAGACCATAACCGGTGCCTGTACCGGCACACCCTGTTCGTACTCCTTGATGAAAACATCAGCAAAAGGATACCGGCTGAAAACTTTACGCAAGCTTTCTACTGTTGACACATAGTGATCCCTGTCATAATCGGTCAGATGAACATAGATCTCGGCAAAATCGCGGGCATAATTGCGCGGGAAAAGATTATAATAGATCCTGGGGTTTCCGTGGCCTATGTTGGACGCATAACGGTCCACCCGGTTTGTTGTATCCAGGATCCTTTCCACCCATTTTACCGTTTTCCGTGTTTCATTGATGGCCGTACCGCCGGGCATCTGCACCCGGACCATAAATTCCGGCGTTTCGGCAGGCGGGAAAAAGCTCAGTCCGATCAACGGAAACAATCCCAGTGATCCCAAAAACACCAGGCCGGTGATGATAAGGATAAGAACTTTATGGTGAATGGCATATTGTAACGTTTTATGATAAGGCCCCTCGATCATTTTGTTCAGAAAACGCCGCACAGCAGCATTTCCACGTTTTTCCCTGTATCTGCCGGTACGTGCAAACCACCAGGTTGTCACCAAAGGGGTCAGTGTGAGGGCAATCAGTAATGAAACGGTCAGGGTAACCAGTATGGTTAACGGCAGACTCCGTATAAAATCTCCTGCCTTATCGGGCATGGTAATGATGGGGATAAAGGCCAGCAGTGTGGTTAAGGTTGCCGTTACCACAGGCCATGCAATCTGGGAAGTCCCCCTGACAGAAGCTTCGCGGGAGGAATGGCCCATCAGGATAAAGCGGTTAATATTTTCCACAACCACGATGGAATTATCCACCAGCAGGCCCAGGGCCACTACCAATCCTCCTATGGAGATTTGTTGCAGCCCGTAGCCCGACAGATCGACAAACCCGAGGCCGATAATGATTGACAGCGGAATAGCGAGGATTACCACCATGGAAGAACGGAAACCCAACGCCAGCAAAACCACCAGTCCGACAAGTACAATCCCCTGCAACAGGTTATTGATAAACCCGCCAATCCGGTGCCTGACCCATACCGACTGGTCAAAGACCACTCCCATGCTGATATTCCCGGGCAGATGATCACGATACGAAGTAATTACGGGACCCAAAGCTTTTCTCAGGGTAAACAGGTTGAAGTGATCTTTTTGCATTACCGTCAGAAAAATGGCCTTATGTCCATCGTACCGTGCAAAGTAATTCATGTCTTCATAGGCACGTTTCACCTCAGCCACATCCCGGAGATAGATCACCCGGCCCTTATAGGTCTGGACGACCGTATTGCGGATCTCATCAAGATTCCGGTAACTGCCGCTTGTTTTAAGGTTGTAGTTATTGCCGTCAATGGTCAGTTCCCCGCCGGGGATATTCGCATTGTTGCTTCTGATTATGGTTTCGAGCTGATCAGCAGAAAGGTGCATACGCGCCATTTTGGCCATATCCGGCAGGATTTGGATCTCCTCACGGGGTGAAGCTACGATTTCCACTCTTTTCACCCCTGTCGTTCTCTCGATCATCTTCTTCAACGCATCGGCTTTTTGATCCATTTCGCGGTATGAAGCGGAATCGGAATAAAAAGCGATCTGCAGAATCGCCACATCCGAGCTTGTCCATTCGATCATATCCAGCCGTTGTATATCTTCAGGCAGGGATGAACGGGTATTATTCACTTTACGAACCAGTTCGTTGTATTTTTCCTTTGCATCGGTATTGTAGGAAAACTCCACGCTGATCACGGCAATACCGTCACGCAGTTCCGTCTGTATCCGTTCAATATCATCCAGTTCGTTGACAGATTCTTCGAGAGGTATGGCAACCAGTTGTTCCAGATCTTCCGGGCCTGCTCCCGGATAGACCACAACAATACTTCCTCCCGGCACATAGATACTTGGATTTTCAGTACGGGGCATTTGAAAAAAAGCATACGTACCAAAAACGGTTAACAGGATAAAAACCGTAAGGGTAAAAGGATAATTGTCAACGGCCAGACGGGATAGTTTCATGGTTCCGGATGATTTAACATACCGATAATCCGCACAGGCGTGCCGTCATCGAGGTCTTCCACCCCGTTAACAATGATGGTATCGCCGGGGACCAGGCCATGCCGGACGACACAAAGGGAATCCAGTATCCGGTCGATGGAGACGGTTACCGGATGGACGACACCGTTGTTATACATAAAAACACTTCCCTGCATTACGTCGGCGCTCCTCAGGGCATGGAATGGAATGGTTATCGAACGAAGGGTGTCGGCGGGAAAGATCGTTACCCGTGCCATGAGACCGGAAACCAGTTTCATCCGTGCAGCATCCAGGGTAACTTCCACCTCGTAGGTCCCCGTATAAGGATCAGCGGCATTGGCCGTTTCCGTAACCCTGCCCGAAAAATAACGTCCTTCCCAGACATCAAAACAGACCGACGCCGAATCCTGTTCTCTCAGGCGGACAATATCTTTATCAGGAACCGAACAGCGGACTACCCATGCCTCCTCGGTAGAGGCAAAAAGAAATACCGGATGGCCTGCACCGATTACCTCCCCTTCCTCGGCAAGCTGTTTCAGAATTTTTCCGTCTGCAGGTGCACGGATCACTGAATATTGCAGGTTGAAGTTTGCAATTCTCAGATTATTCAACGAAACATCCCTGGCTGTACGCACATTTTCAAGTTGTTCCAAAGTAGCTACACTATCGCGGTAAAGGTTAAAAACGCGCCTGTAATCACGTACGGATTTCTGATATGCCAGTTTCGCCTGGCGGGCACGGGCTTCGATCTCAGAGAGGTTCAGTTCAGCCAGTTTTTCTCCTTTGAGCACACAACTGCTTTCATCTGTATAAATTCTTAAGATCACTCCACCGGTTTTGAAACTCAGTTTGATGTGATTCCGGGCATCCAGCATCCCGTTAACCTGTATAGGAATGACCAGTGCCGAATCTTTGATAACCATAACCCTCACCGGAATTTCAGATACCGTTACCGGAGTATTCTCATGAATGGCCGTTTTACATCCTGAAAAGAATAGCAAAAGAGAGAGCATAAAAAGTGAAAATATTCCCGAACGATCATACCTGTGCTGTTTCATTAATTAAAGTATTAAATTAGATATGTTGCCGTAACACGCTCATATTCTGATAATGATATAAGATAATCATATTGGGCAATTGTGACCTGTATTTTTGCATTCGACATTGTAGTCAGGGCATCGAGGTATTCGATGTAGGGAACCATTCCCTGCCGGTATCTTTTGTCAACAGCCCGGAACGCCTTGGTTGCGGCCAGGGCTTCCGCTTTGGCTGCAATGATCGCTTTTTGGGCAGCAATCACTCCGTTTCCGGCATTATCCACCTGCATAAGGATTTGTTGCTGCAACTCCTTTTTACGGTCGGTCAGTTTTTGCCGATCAAAACGTGCCTCTGCGATCCTGGCTTTGTTTTGCATTCCTTTAAACAGGTCCCATCGCATTACTACGGATGCCAGGGTAAAATCCTGATGCATGTTAAACCGGTATTCCTTTCCCTGGAATCCATAATCCACCACAGCAAAAAGTGTGGGCAGCCGGTTGTTTTGCTCCATTTTGAGCCGGTAATCCGCTGATTTCAGACCGTATTCAAGTTGCTGCAGCTCTTCCCGGTTTTTCAGTGAAGTCAAACTGTCTTTAACGATATCCGGAACTACCGGCAAAAAGGAGAGCGTGTCGGGGATGAGGATTTTACTGTTCAGGGGCCGGTTCAGGAGAAAATTAAACCAGTTTGCCGCGGCTTTAAGATTCTTTTCCACATCAGTCTGTTCGCGCTCCACACGGCTTAATTCTGCCAGGCTGCGATAGAGTACGTCAACGGTTATTTTCTGGTTTTCAAGCAACTTCCTGTTTAATCGGACATTTTCTTTCACCAGCGACATTGTCTCTTCAAACACTTTACTTACCTGATTCATCTTCAGGTATGTATAGTACGCCTTCTTAATCTCTGCTACAAGTTGCCTCTTATAGGTTTTCATATCTGCCAGACGGAGTCCGGTCACTTCCTTTTGTATCTTGTAATTATAGCCGATCTGAGGATTAAAAAGCGGCTGGATAAGCTCCAGTTTGGTTTCGTGTTCGGTGGGCCGGTAAAAATAAAAGGATTGATTTTCAATGGTGGGAAACAAATCAGAAGCCGTAAGTATATTCAATGTCTGATATACCGGGTTCAGGAGATCTCCTACCGGAAAATCAATGGTTCGCCCTCCGTTGGCAACCGTATACCGGGCATTGAATGAAAGCGAAGGCATAAAATAAGACCTGGCCTGATTGAGGGTCTGAAGACTTTTTTTGTAATCCGCATTCTTTTGACTTAACGCCAGGTTATGCTCCAGTCCCTGTTGCACATAGTAGGATACCAGCGTGTCTTGTGCCGATAGATAAGGTTGCAATAAAACGATCATTGCAACCGTCAGAATCCCCTGATCAATTCTTTTCCTGTAAGCCATTGGACAAAACATTAAACTGATGGTTTATGAGCTCTGAAGGATCAATTCCCAGTAAATCAAGGATTTTTCCCCGAAGCGCAATAAAATCGAAAACCCCGGAAACCTGCGACCAGAGAATGACCGCCAGCTCGGCAGCAGGGACATCATGGGTTATGCTGCCATCCTCCTGCCCCTCTTTCAGCACATCTATAAAAAACATCAGCGGCGAATTTGTGTCAAGAATCTTCAGCTTGTCCTCGGGTTGTAACTTCTCAAAACGGATAGCATCAAAGTACATGATCGCACTGAAATAACCGGGATATTCCTTAAAAAAACGGACATACGCCTCTCCCATTTTCCGGATATTCTCCAGTCCGGTTTTCAACCGGTCATATACTTCGTGAATAAGCCTGTTCAGGATATCCAGTCCCCGCAGGACAATCGCATAGTGCAGGTCTTCACGACTCTTGAAATAAAGATAGAGGGTGCCTTTAGCCAGTTCTGCTTCACGGGCAATGTCATCCATGGTAACCCCGTCAAATCCGAGACGGAAGAATAATTTTTCCGCAGCATCCACAATTTCATTGAATCTGCGCTGCTTTTCACGTGCCTTTCGTTCAGGAATTCCCATTTGTTTATCTTTATTATGACCAATAGTCATATTTTATACAAATGTACAATACAGGAATGAACCGGACAAATAATCTATTGTTTTTTGCAGGGTTTATATCGTAAACTTTATCGGGACAATGGATTTGACCGGACAGTAAACACATCCTGTTACAGATATACATATTTTTTTTATACATTCGTACCATACTTTCGTGAAAAGAGGCAAGGATGAAATATCAGTTTCTATCCGGGTTTTTCATTCGAAGTCGGGGAATAGTATCGTCGATCCTTCTTTTATTCATCCTGGTTTTTCAGGTATCCGGACAATCTAAGAAACAGATACGTGAGATTTTCACCCAGGCTGAATCTATCCTGTTGTACAATGAAGATTATGAAATGGCCCTTCCGCTCTACCGGATGCTTACCGACCTGGAACCTGAAAATCACAACTTTCAGTATAAAGTAGGTATTTGTTACTTAAATATCCCCGGAAAAACCAAAGAAGCCATTCCCTGGCTGGAAAAAGCCATTGAAAGCACTACGGAGATGTACAGTTATTCATATAAAGAGGACCATGCACCCGTAGATGCTTTTTTTTATCTGGGATCAGCATATCATATACTTAATCAACTCGACGAAGCCGTAAAGTATTACCAGCAATTCCTGCATAAGGCCAGCAATGACGATCTTTATTTTAAAGATTTTGTACGTCAGCAGATCAGGAACTGTGGAAATGCCCGTGATTTGGAAAAAGAACCTGTCGTTGTCCGGCGAATAAAACTGGATAAGCATATTAATGCATATCGCCGGAATTTATTTCCTGTTGTTTCCGGGAACGGGCAGGTAATGGTTTATACTGCCATTCCGGGAAGTAATCACCGGATTTTATGTGCCAGGCGAACCGAAACAGGCTGGTCACTTCCCAGGGATATTACGGATGAACTCCGGGCTGAAGATGACTGCAATACCACAGGTCTTTCCTTTACCGGAGATACCCTGCTGTTGTACAAAGAAGAGGGAGGCAAGGCCGATATATGGATGAGCATATATCAGGATACGGTATGGAGCGAAATAAAACGTCTTGGACGTACGATCAATACGAAATACTGGGAATCTGCCGCTTCTTTATCAGCAGACGGGAAATTGCTTTATTTTTCGAGTAACCGTTCCGGAGGATATGGCGGTCTGGATCTGTATGTTTCGCGAAAGCAATCCGATGGCAACTGGGGAGAGCCTAAAAACCTGGGTTCTATCGTTAATACACCCCTGCTTGAAGACAATCCTTTCGTAACCACCGATGGGAAGAAACTCTTTTTTGCTTCCCAGGGTCACTATAACATAGGCGGATTTGACATTTTTTACTCCGAAAAAGCAAGGAACGGCCGGTGGAGTAAACCTGTAAATATCGGATACCCGGTTAACACCACCGACGACAATCTTTTCTATTTTCCATTGGGTACGGGAGATTCCGCTTTAATGACCATCGTATCAACCGGTGAGCTTTCAGGTACGGAAGATATTTACCGGATCGAATTCCTGCCGGAAGGATATGTTGCTTCGGTAAAAGTAAAAGGAACAGTATCGGTTGACGGGCAGCCGGCACTGAATCCCGGGCTTGAAATTGAAATCAGAAATACCAAAACCAACGAAGTGGTTTCCACCCTGCATCCGGACTCTGCCGGGGGGAACTGGACTGCGGATCTGGCACCCGGCCGGTATAAGATTACTTTCCGTGATCCGCTTTATAAGGAAAAAACAGAAGAGATCAGTATTCCGGAACAGTTTAATCAGCCATACCTGGCACTTGAGACCCATTTGTCAGCCAGGGATGCCGGCCAGGGTGATGTATTTTTTATCCGGTCTGTCTATTTTGATAAAAATAAATCCCAATTAAATCCGGAAACGAGAGAAGAACTTTTCCAAATAGTGGCCTTATTGAAAGAATACCCTGCATTAAAGTTTGAGATTGCCGGAATGGCGGATACGAGCCGTAATGCCACAGGACAGGATCTGGTAGCTGCCCACAGGGCCATGGAAGTCGTTGATTTCTTTGCTTCGCAGGGGATTACCAAAGACCGGTTTACCGTACGTGCTACCGGAGCCATTGGCGTAGTACCTTTGGGACAAAAACCGATGAAACCGGCAGTTGCCGGGGGCATGTCTCCGCGCCGTGTGGATATCCGGTTACTGCGTTCCGACACTACTTTCCGTTACAAAGCCGAAATGTTTGTCCCTGAATACAAGCAGGCACACAGTCATCTGACCTACTCGATCCTGATGCTGAAATTAAAGAAAAAACTTCCGCCGGACTATTTTTACCGGTATAATATTGAGGATCTCAATTACGTGAAGGTTGATGAAGTAAATGGCGAATATTATTACACGCTGGGCAGTTTTAAAAATAAGAATAATGCCATCGAAATGCTGGGAAGGCTTTACAGTATTGGCTTCAAAGAAGCCCGCATTCTTGATGATCCCGAGCTGGAAGATATTCTGCAAAGGCCCGGGCCGGAACCCAAACGCTATATCGGAAGATCGAAGGAGCTGGAGGAAATCCCGTTTTATACGGTTCAGATATATGCTTTGAAAAAGAACAAACCCTCTGCCGGTTCATTCCGTAACCTTAAAGATGTCCGTATATGGCCGTGTAATGACGGTTTTGTCCGTTATACCGCAGGAAATTACCAGGGTTGGAGTGTAGCACTGAAAGCGCTTGAAAAAGTCAGAAAGCTGGGCTACAGGGACGCATTTATCCGTCCCGTATCCCAGCTCGAAGAAATGGTTGCCAGGGAGTAAGCCTGTTAAAGCTTGGTCTTCTTCTTTTTTTTACCGGATTCTTTCTTTTCCTGCTGCTGTTGATCTTCCTTTTCAAGTTGTTCAAGAATCTCCTCCTGTTTTTTCAGGGCTTCTTCGTGATGTTTCATCGCCTGTTCCATCTCCTTTTGCCAGGCATCCATGGCCTCGTGTGATCCTTTGTTCCGGTTGCGAAAGTTTTTTCCCATTTCGATCCGTGCTTTTTCCATCTGTCTGTAGATGCTGTCCCAGTCGATCCGGCGAATGGCTTCCATTTGTTTCCGCATGGCTTCGCGAAGGCTGTCAGCAGGAAACCGGTACGTTTCAATATGTTCCTTCATGTTTTCCATTTCCTGCCTGAACTCTTCCGAACGAAAATGTTCCAGGGTCTCCATATAAGCCTGTCGTGCTTTTTCCATCTCCCGCCGGATCACTTCAGCCGATTCCCGGTTAAAAACCCGGAGGCTGTCCTGAGCCAGGCGCAAAGCTTCCTGCAGGTTCTGCATCGATTCGATCTGTGCCCGGCGCATTTCTTCCCAGGTCATGGCATCAATGCCGGGGGGATGTTTCTTAAGTGTGTCCTGCAGTGCAATAAAATATCTTTGCTGTGCCAGAAACACATAAGGTTCAGTCCGTACTATTTTTCCGGATAAACCGGCAGGGGGAACCCGCGAAATGATCTTCCTGTCATTCTCTGATCCGGATGCATTGAATTCTTTTTCTTTGGTGTCACTTTGCATAATCTCTACCACCTGGTTATTTTTCTTATGGGCCTGTGGTTTCCTTTCTGCAGTAACAGGTCTCATTTTAACAGATTGCTGCGGTTGGTCAGAAGTGATCTGCCGGTTGAAAGGAACGGCGTCAATTGTGCTATTTTCAAACAGGGACTGTTCATTCAGGCCATTGTGGTCCTGTATTACATTCATTTTCTCCGGCCCGGGGGCTGATTCGGGTTTCAGACCTGCCCGGCCCTGAACGGTAAACCATACTGACAACAGTAATGCAGCCAGAATAATAAGCCCCATGGGGCGTCTCTGCGGATGTTGATTCATTTTTTCCATAATCCATTCAATTCGGTGAAACAATTTGTTTTTTCTGTTCATTAAAGCAACTTCCCTGACCGGAAGTTTACCGGTATGATAACTCATTTTCATCAGTGTCCTGGCATAGACAAACGGAGCACCGGTATGGGAGACCACAACCTGGTCGCAGCACAGTTCCCTGTCGTTTTCCAGCAGGCGATCCATCCACCAGATAACCGGATGGTAAAAATAGATAGTTCTGATCCAAAGGGTTACCTGTCGTGCAAGCAAATCAAACCGCCGGATATGCTCCAGTTCATGAATAAGGATTGCCTCGATTTGCCCGGTAGTATAGCCGGTCAGGAGCGAAAGAGGAACAAGAATAACAGGTTTGAAAATACCGGTTACAAAAGGGATACGGATACCCGGATGAACCATGATGCCAAGATTCCTCTTTAGTCCTACCTTGCGGGCCAGTTCCCCCAGACACTGTACCCACTGCTGATCAGCCGGTATGGCATATTTTCTGATCATCCGGATGCGCCACAGGGACAGAAGGTTTTTCATTCCGAAAAAGGCAACACCCAGGCTCCAGAAAAAGATAATTTTTACCGACCACCTGTCAAGCAAGGAGAACAGGCCTGCCAACACGGAAGCCTGCGTTTTTTGAACCCGGAAGTCAGAAAAAGGGTTGATTCCGGGCAAAACAGGAATATTCCCGGTTTTCAGCGTGGAAGATATTTCCAACATAGCGGCAAAGGTTAAAACCGAAACAACCACAGCCGAAATCATAAAAAGCAAGGTGATTCTGTATTGCCAGACCGGTTGCCTGTTTCCGGCCATTTTGCGTAATAACCAGACAAGCATACCCAGGATAAATAGCTGCCATACCGCATGGATCAGTGTCCAGCCAAGGGCATGTAAAACTACTTGCAAATTAATGGGATTCATGGCGTTTGTTTTCAAGGTCATCCAGATATTCACGTATTCTTTCACGCTCCTGTTCATCGGGTCTGTAATGTCCCAGGATTTCCATCACCATCTCTCCGGGAGAACCGTGGAAGGCCGAATCAAGCAACTTATTTACCAGGAGATGCTGCATATCGCGCTGCTTAACAAGAGGCGTATATTCATGAGTTCTGCTGATCCGTTTTCTTCCCAACAGTTTTTTTTCCGTCATGATCTGCATCAGTTTGAGGGTTGTGGTGTAGCCTACCCTGCGTTTCCGGTTCTGCTCATCATTGACAAACCGTACGGTAGCCGGACCGTATTGCCAGAGAACCGTAAGAATTTCAAGCTCTGCAGGTGTAGGATTCGGATTTCTCATTTTAATTACGAATTGTTTCGTACAAATATATACGAAACTTTTCGTAAAACAAAACGAATCAATAAAAAAAATGTTAAAAAAGATTAAATCCTGCCTGTTTCTCAGTAAAGCGGACCGATGATACGGGCTAACGATTCTTTAACTTTCTGGACTGCAGGACGTTTTTTCCATGAACCCGGTTTGATTTCACGGCAGCTTTTCAGGTCAACCAGAAACTGTTCTTCCAGTTGTCTGGTTAATGATTCATTATAGATAAGCGCATTGACTTCAAAATTCAGGTCAAAACTGCGATTATCCAGGTTCGCGGTACCTACGGAAGCAAAAATAGAGTCAACCATCAGCAGCTTGGCATGATAAAATCCCTGCTTATACAGAAAGATTCTGACACCGGCATCGAGAAGCTCACGGACATAGGAAAACGAATTCCAGTAAGCCACTGTGGAATCGGAAACGGCCGGCAGGATCAGACGCACATCCACCCCACTCATGGATGCGGTTTTCATGGCTGTCAGTATGGACTGGTTTGGTGAAAAATAGGGTGTGGAAAGCCAGATGGTTTTTTCAGCAGTAGCTATAGCATAAAAATAAGCCTGCATTATGCTGGCCCAGTCCGAATCGGGACCGCTGGCGACCACCTGTACCAGGGTTTTGTCTGTTATTCCGGGATCCGGAAAATATCGTTTCCGGTTTTCGACCATCTGTCCGGAGACAAAATACCAGTCCACCAGAAAGATCGTCTGCAGAGATTGTACAGCTTCACCGGTAATTTTCATGTGGGTATCACGCCAGAATTTTATTTTTCCGAATCCGTAAATGTATTTGTCGGCAATGTTGAGTCCGCCGAGGAAGCCCGTTTTACCATCAATAACGATAATTTTCCGGTGGTTGCGATAGTTCACCTTACTTGTAAAATAGGGAAATCTGACCGGCATAAAAGGCAGGATCTCCACGCCTTCTTTTCGGAGGGCTCCAATATAATTCCGGCGTATCTTCCAGCTTCCGACATCATCATAAATCAAACGTATCTTAACGCCTTTTCTGGCTTTTTCGATAAGCAGATCGCGGATCTTTCCACCGATCTGATCCGATTCCCACCGGTAGAATTCCATATGGATATGATCTTCTGCCTTTTCCAGGCCGCAAAGTATGGAATCGAATGTTTCCCGGCCATTCTGAAGGATGGTTACCCGGTTAACCCTGGTAAGCAATGCTTTGGAATTAAGCAACAACAAACGGATAATGCTGCGTTTCTTCCTGATCATGGGATTTTCGATCAATTCCTTTTCGTCAATATCCTTAATCTGTGAGATACTCAGATGTTGCAAACGGGCAAGGTCACGCAGGCCTTTACGTGAAAATATTTTCTGCTTGCGGAAATTCTGGCCAAACAGCAGATATCCCAGAATTCCGAAAACAGGTATGGTGATAATGAACAATCCCCAGGAGATGGTTTTGGCCGGGTCACGGTTTTCCAGGATCACTATCATAACCGTAAACAAAATCGTGAACAGATAAACGGCAAAGATAATCCACGCGATGTGACTCCAGATAATACTCCAGTTGATGGCCAGGATCATGGTTGCTCGGATTATAATAGTGTTTTAAGATACAAAAATAAGTATGTTTCATCAACATATTTAGGCTTTTACTCATAATATTTACCCGAAGGCAAAGATTTCCGGATTTATTTTTTATACTTTTAAGAAATAAAAAAATGTATTCATCCATATAATTCATTTCAAACCTAAACATTACATATTATGACTGACCAAGGATTCAACTTCTCAAAATTCATTGAAGATTCAAAAAATGCTCTTGTCAGACCCAGAGAGTATTTTGCTTCCATGCCCGTTTCAGGCGGGCTTGGCGAACCCGTCATTAAGGCGTTGATTTACGGTACCGTTGCCGGAATATTCATCCTGCTCTGGAGCCTGCTGCATTTAAGTAGTACCGGCGGAGCTTTTCTGGGGATTGGAAGCGCCGTCGGAGTCATGGCCTTTATCTGGTCCGTTATCAGCGCACTGATCGGCCTGTTTATCGGTGGTGTAATTATTCTGGTTATTTCGGCTATTTGCAGCGGGTCTACCGATTACGAAGCCAATGTCAGGGTTGTGGCTGCTTTGATGGTGCTTAGTCCCATTAATGCATTCCTGGGCTTTTTCAGCGGCATCAGTGTAATCCTGGGAATTCTTATCGGCCTGCTGGTAAATTTATATGGTATCTGGATGCTTTATCATGCATTGAATGGATCCCTGAAAGCCAAGCCGGGGAGCAGTAAGGTTCTGGCCATTGTCCTGGCTGCGCTTGTCGTCCTGTTTATGATTATCGGTATGGGTACCCGGAGCGCTGTAAAACATTATGGCAACAAACTGGATAAGCTTGCCACTCAATATGAGAAAATGGCTGATGAATATACCAAATCAGCCGAAAAAGTTGCTGAAGAAGCCGGTAAGAATGTTCAGGAAGCCATGGATCAAACGGCAGAAGAAAGCGAAGAGCTCATTTATCAACTTGAAATGGCCAATGGAGATATGTTCGACAATCCGGGTACCAAAACACTCTCCAAAGAACTGGATAATCTCAGTGCTGAAAATGAACATGCCATTCTCAGCCATGGTGATGATTTTATACAGGCTGCTGTTACCGACGACGGATTTCTCATGGAATATCGTGATAATTCCGGTTATTTTGCCAGTGAGGCCACCAATCTCAGTAAGGACAAGGTGGTGACCGTCTTTCTTCTCTTCCTTAAAGATGATCCTTCATGGAAAGAAATGATTACCTGGGAAAAAACAGAGAAATAAATCACGGTCAGCACAAAATACTGACAAACCGGTCTTTTCATTTTTCAGAAACCCTTATGTATTCCGGGATGTATATTTCCGGTTTCGTAAGGGTTTTTTATATTTGGGTTAGTCAAAACCTTTAAATGCAGTAAGCTATGAACGGAGATCCAGCTTTGTATCATAAATTAGAAGAACTGAACATAGCCTATGACTATTATGAGCATCCGCCCGCTCCCACAGTTGAAACCGCCATCTCTTACTGGAAGGATATAGATGCTGCTAAATGTAAAAACCTTTTTTTACGAAATCATAAAGGGAACCGTCACTACCTGGTCATCCTTGAACATACGCGTCAACTGGCGATTCACGATCTGGAAAAGCGGCTGCGTCAGGGGAAACTTTCCCTGGCCTCGGAAAAACGGTTATCAAGATATATGGGATTACAACCGGGCAGTGTCTCTCCATTCGGGTTAATCCATGACACGGAACACCATGTCCGCCTTTTCCTGGATAAAAACCTGCAGGATTATAAAAAGATCAGTTTTCATCCCAATGTCAACACGGCAACGCTGGCGATCCCTTTTACGGATTTTATCCGGTTCATTGAAAATTGCGGCAATTCGTACGAATTCATTGATTTGTATGAATAAGAGAAGCTGCCCTGAGAGAGGAAGCTTCTCATTTCATTAGTAACCATCAGAAGAAAAGACCGAGACTGAATATCCATTGCGGGTTACGGGTATCCAGGGTAAAATCCTGTCCCCCGATTGTCACACCGGATCCCAGTTTACTAAGGTTTCCTTCGTGCCTGACGTCAAAAGTGATTTTCTTTAACAAATCGATTCCGATGCCTGCCTGGTAGCCGAAAGTAGCGGCTTTCAGATTATCTTCATAATTAAAAAGATCGGAAGTGGAACTTATGGTAAATGTCCCGACCGGTCCCCCGTGAAGACGTAGCGGGCCAATATTTAGGCCTACCAGTAACGGTACGTTTACACGGTTAAAGTTCATGTTTTTAATATCTTCCACACCATTGATATCCGTAACTTTTACTTCACCCCCGGTTGAGGTAAAGATCAGTTCGGGCTGAAGGGAGAGCATTGCCACTTTTACCCGCATAAATGCACCGAAGTGAAAGCCGTAAGTTGCGTCTTTCAGCCCTTCAAGGACATATTCCTCACTTCCGGGAGTAACGACCAGTTTTTTATCAAGATTCAGATGAGAAGTATTCAGTCCGCCACGGATACCAAACTTAAGGAACTGGGCATGGGCCATCATGGGTAACATAAGAACAAGAAAAAATGCAAAATACTTTTTCATAATCTTTTCGATTTAGTTTTACATCCATAAGAAACGATACTTTCACACTGAACGAAAATCGTGCCAGTTTGTTATATCATTCGGGAATGATTTTCCCGAAATAGCCCGTTAGTTCCTTCCATTCGTCATCGGACGTTCCTTCCGGTCTGGCTACTCCGGCCCGCTGATACCAGTAGTCGGCATTCCAAAGGTCCCCTTCCTTACGATGCAGATATGCATGCACCCTGGCTCCGTCGGGGGTAGGATCATCCCGTGCAATACGGTGTGCCCTGTCCCAGTCGCCTTTGGCATCCCACCAGAGGGCTTTCAGCAGCGCCGGCCATGTGTATTTTGGCTGGGATTCATCGAGAGACCGTTGAAAATTGTCAAAGTTTATCATGGTTCACGCTTATAGATTCCTGCTTTTTCCCGGCCATCTAATACCCGCCAGGCACCTTCGGCCAGTGCTTCCATTTCAAACTCTCCCGGCATAACAAATATGGTTGCCAGCGGTTCGATATAGGATTTCAGGTTCCGGATAAACTGGTCGGAATGGGCAATGCCACCGGTGATAATGATCCCGTCAATCCGGCAACGAAGGGCGATATGGCAGGCCCCGATCTCTTTGGCAATCTGGTAAACAAAAGCATGATAAACATGGGTAGCCTGTTGTTCACCCTGATTTACACGATCGAGTACACGTCTCAGGTCTTCTTCTCCCAGATATCCTTTAAGTCCGCTGTTATTGGAAAACAGCCGGATCACCTCATTTTCGGGTTTTGCGTAACATAGTCTGATCACCCCCCGCAGGGGCAGTGCGCCGGCACGATTGGGGGAAAAAGGCCCCATTCCCAATAAGCCGTCATTAACATCCACGATCTTACCACCTTTCAGGGCGGTAATAGAAAACCCACCCCCCAGGTGTGCCACCACATACCGGGCTTTTGTATACTTTATCCCCTGTTTCTTAGCCACCTCACGCGCTGTTCGCTTTACATTGAGCGGATGGCCGCGGCATACCCTTTCAATTCCCGGAACACCCGAAATCCGTGCTTTATCCCACATATTGTCAACCGTAACCGGATCAACCGTAAATACCTGGTCAACCCCGAGTTCCCGGGCAATGCGGCTTGCCAGCAGGGTTCCCAGGTTTGAAGCATGATTACCATAGCGGCATGACCTTACATCTTCGAGAAAATCTTCATTTACCCGGTAGGTACCTCCTTCCAGAGGTTTTACAATACCGCCGCGTCCTACAACCCCTTTTATCTTAAGCTCCAGTTCTTCAATTTTGCGTTTGATCACCGGAAAAATAATTTCATGCCTGAAGTAGAGTTGTTCGGTAACCAGGTCATACTGATCCAGCACATCCTGATGATGCTGTATAACATCTGAATACACAGAGCCTGATCTGTTAAAAAGAGCAAATTTAGTGGTGGTGGATCCCGGGTTAATTACAATAACCGCCTCATTCTCCGTCATATTGCGCAATCCAAGTTGGTTGTTCCTTTAAAAATATGAAAAAATACGGATTTTCCCTAAAAAACCTTTGCGAAGACATCCTTTAAAAGAAAATGAACAGGAAATGGTTAACTGTCCGTCCTTATTATTTTTACCATTATTTATCGTTTTTGAACAGGGAAAGCTCTGACAGTGCTTTCATTTTCCTGCTGCCGTTGATCCAGAGAAAGATCACATAGGGAACAAAGACCGAAAGAAGGAAAGCATTTCCTGACAAGAGGCAGAAATCATAAAAACCATGTGCCAGCACCGGCCACATAAAGGCCTGCCAGGTCTGGGAAGTACGCATTTTCGGATAGAATTTTGCCAGGCCGAGATGATAACCCATCACCACCCCGAACAGGGCATGTGCGGGAACAGCCGTAATGGCACGTGTCAGGGCTACCTGAACACCTCCTTCGGCAACATAAAGGATATTCTCAACCCCGGCAAAGCCCAGTGCAATAAAAACAGCATAGACGATGCCGTCAAATTTTTCATTAAAATTTACATTCCGCCAGATGAACAGATAGAAAGCAAGAAACTTAAAACTCTCCTCCACCAGTCCGGCCACGGCAAATGCATCCCAGAACGGACCAAAAGAGAAAGCGGCCCCTACGGCGAACAATCCCCTTTCAATAAATATCACCGGAATGGTGGTTACGGCACCGATCAACAGTGCCCGGATCAGCAGACCAATGGGTTCTTTTTCATACTTGTCCCGGAACCAGACGTAAAAAGCAATAATGAATACCGGAGCAAGAGAGATAAACAACAGATTCATAAAAAGAAAGCTTAATACCAGGGCAGATAAGGACCATATCCATACGGATAGCCAAATCCCGGATAAGAATTATTGCCATACCTGAATTCGGCCCCGAAACGAATGGATTTGGTTAAAAAATAATCCATTTGCAGGGAATAGCTGTCGCCAGGCTGCCGGTAGTAAGGATTTTGCAAAAACGGTGAACGGTTTCTGTTGAGATTTTTTACGATGGTTCCCGTAAAGAACAGGTTAGGACGCACCATGTAGGTCCCGCGGGCAAATATCACGGTATTTCCGGTCATTCTCTGTGGTATGCCCCGGTTTTCAAAAGCTCCGGGCGTTTCAAATGCAGCACCGGAAAAAGCGGTATACGAGATTCCTCCGGAAAGTCTGAATCTGGGTGAAACCGTATAACCAAACGTGGGGGTAACAGAATATGAAAAACCGTTACCGTATCCGGGACTACCAAAAAATCCGGATTGCAGCAGGATCTGATATTGAATCCCGGGTCCGTTATTGTCTGTGGTAGCTTTTCCCCTGTTGTCGAGGTAATATTTTTCAGGACCCGGGGCAGGAAGTAGCCGGGCCAGTGGAAAATGAAACACTTGTGCCTGTAAAGGGAATGTACAAGCCAGTATCAAGGTAAGAATAAACAAGCGACTTTTCATCGTCTCTCTCTCTTTAACAGAATCAAAGATAATGAAAATCTTTTTCGATCGACATTCCGGCAAACCGGCGTTTTATTTTACCCGGTTAAAGCGTAGCGCTTTCACCAGCCAGTCGGGCAAGGCTTTTTCCGGATCCCTTTTACGGAGATTAATATACCAGCCGAGTTTTTTGATTACCGGAATTTTATGTGTTTCAACAAACTCGATTAAAGTTCCGTCAGGATCTTCCACGTATGCAAAACGACCTGCGGCTTCACCCATATCGAAACTGTCGTCGTTTTGAGTTTTCTGGCTATCCACCGTAAAGGGCAGACCACTGGCAGCACACTGTTCCCTGAGGGTATCCATTCCGTTCACATCATAACAAAGATGGATAAATCCGAGGTCACCCCAGAAACGTCCCTGGAATATACGGTTGGGTATTCTTTCCAGCGTTGAAACCAGTTCGATCTCGCTGGGGCCGAAAATCTTCGAAAATATACCCATACGGCTCTGGCTGTGTCTGAGTAAAACCCTGCGTACAGGTTCGCTTCCACCGGGAAGGACAGAAAAATCTTCGAAAACACCCGTTTTATCATAGACGACCACATCATAGCCGAGGATACCCGAATAGAGTACCCGGGCCAGTTCGATGTTGGAAACCCCGATAATGGCACCATAGGTAGCTCCTGTAAGTTTCTTTTCGTTGCGGAACATGCTTTTGCCGCAAACGACCTGAAAAAGGTTGTTATATAAATCCTTAATAAAAAAATAGTATTTTCCTTCAGGATCTTTCTGAAGCCCTCCGGGGATTTCGGCACCCTTTGCCCTGTAATTATGATAAGTAGTGGTTACATCTCTGGTTTTAATTTTTGCAGCGTAGATACCCAGGTCGCCCAGGGAAATATTAAATTTTGCCGGTACGGGGATACGGTCGGTATATTGCCAGATTTCAAAACCACCACCACCCTGCAGGTTAATGGCCAGTGCCGCATGGCGATTTCTCGGTTCTCCGCCGGTATAATGAAGCATCAGCTTGGCAGCAGCTTTTTCTTCGAATATCTTCACATCCACGCCAAAAAACTGACGATACCATTTCCAGGCCTCCTGAAGGTTTGCCACTCCAATCCCGATCTGTTGGATCCCGCTGATCACTACATTTTTTACTTTTCCTTCCATCACAAATAACTTATTAAACAGGGCTGACTTTGGTTGCTAAATTAAAAAAAATTCCCGGAAAGTATTTACGGAGGAGTACCGCGTAAGCATCTGCCTTCCCGACGAGGACTTCTCTCTTCCGTCTGGCTACTGCTTTGAGCATCCTGACAGCAGCTTTTTCAGCAGTCATGCCTTTTTCCTGGCCCGGATCCATCACCCCGTAAGGAGTGCCGTCGCCGGTAAGTGCATTTACCGATACCTGTGACTGTATGCGCCCCGGCACTGCTATGGTAACGTTAATACGGTCTTTGTTATATTCGGACATCAGTGTTTCAAAAAATCCATGCAGGGCATGTTTTGAGGCCGAATATGCTGACCGGACCGGAAAGCCGAACCTGCCCACTACACTGCTGGTAACCAGGAAATGCCCCCTCCCCTGTTTTCTCATGGCCGGTAACACGGCTTTGGTCAGGGCTATGGTTCCGAAATAGTTAACGTCCATGATCCGGTGATCAACCTCCAGGCTGGTTTCATGGATCAGCGACCTTTGGCTGATACCGGCAACATGAAAGACATAATCAAGTTCCGGTATGATTGACAACACTTTCTCTGCCGTAACTTTAACCGCATCGGTATCTGAAATATCCAGTGGAAAAACCAGGCAATGCTCCGGAGGCAAGCCGGAATCGTTACATACCTCTTTCAGGGCTGATTCATTACGGGCAGAGAGGACCAGAAAACCGCCACAACGGGCAACTTCCAATGCCAGAGCTTTCCCAATCCCCGAGGATGCACCGGTGATCCAGAACCATTTACCGGTAAATTTCTTTTTGAGATTCATTTAAATTATGAATGTGTAAAGTTAATAAATTGTTTCGGGGAGGAAAGGCAGGGAACCAAAAAGAAATGAATCATCATTTCTGCACCTTTAACCGATCGGTAATTGCCTGGAAAAGCCGTTCTATATTTTCACGTGTCTCTTCATCGAAATCGGTAATCTTCAATCCCTGGGCATGCTTCATAAAAGAGGATGCCAGGAGGGTTCCGGAAAGATGATTTTCTTTAACAAATTCGGAATTTCGTTCAGGGATACCGATACGTTCGTGCAGCACATGTTTTTTGAAATCAAGGGTAGAAAAAAGATCTTCCATTCCCCGGTACCCTTTCAACAGGATCAGTTTACCGGATGCCAGGGTATCGTCGTTGCCGAAAATACTGTTTTTCAATTTGCCGAAGATCCGTTTACCACTCGAATCTCCTTTTAAAACGACAATATAATCAAGTCCCCACCCCATTAAAAGGTTAACAAGGGTCTGCACATTGGAAACATCGGTAGCCGGAAGGAAATAGGCTTCTTCGGGATATCCGAGAAGCTGGTGGAATGTTGAAAGATAATAGTATGCCGACAGATCTTCGAGAATGATGTTGTTTTTCTTCTGTATAAACTGTTGTTCCGAGAGACGGGAGCCCATCAATGTATAGATCGGGCTAAGCGTATCGGTCGTTGCCGATGTAAGGGATTTTGCATCAAAAACCACGGTTTCACTGTTTTCGTCATCATCCACAGCCCGTTGTACTGCCAACAGGCGATACAGTTTCCGGATATCAATCAGGTGTGGAGAGTGGGTCGTATAGATCACCTGTATTTTTTCACGAATATGTTCGAAAACTTTCAGCACGTCTTCCTGTGCCCTGGCATGAAGGCTTAAGCCGGGTTCATCAATCAACAGTACCCTGCCTTTGTTCTGATTGGCAACCATGGCTGCTTTCAGTTCAAGATAAAAAGAGAGAAACCACCGGACCCCACGGCTTCGTTGTTTGGGATAAAGCCGCTCGTTACGGTCTTTCACCCAGAATTCCAGGTAAGGGAATCCGCTTTTTTCAGGATGTGTATGATCATAGTGTTCCAGCTCGAAATTCAGCGTGATCTTGCTGGTCTTCCCGATACGCTGGCGCCAGAAATCCTGGAAGTCTATCGTAAGTTCCCGGTTTAACCGTTCAATTTTTTGCTTCAATATCCGGCTGTTGGATTCCCTGAAAAATTCCGCATTTAATCCTGAAACGTGCAGGAAATTCATTGCAGCAGCAAACCCTTCGGTTTTCTGATTTCCGTCAAGGATATCTACCAGGTCGATACGGTTTGGCAGCAAACTTGAAAAATCCTCAAACATGGTGAAAACGGGAATATGACCTGCGAGGATATTTCCGGCTTCTTCACGTGAATAATAAGGATTGAACTGAGGTTTTTCCCGTTCGATCTCTTTTTCCGCCGCACCGGGACTCAGTCCGCCAAGGATCTTATATGCCAGGTACTTTTTAATGATGGCCCTTTCGCGGGCCTGCTGGTATATCTGTACGGTTTTCAGATATTTTTCATTGGCGCTGTCCATTTCGAGGCTAATCCCGTGTCTCTCCTTATCGGAATAAGCATGGTCGTATAGCTGCTGTAATTTTCGAAGCCTTTCGGTAGATTCACGAAGTTTTTCTCCTGCTTCTTCCATTTCCAGGGCTGCCTGTTTGCTTTGTTCCGCAAAACGGGCTTCATCATTAACCTCAGCGAAAATTTTGTTTTTTTCTTTAGAAAGTTTCTGTTTTTGGAGAAACTGTTCCCTTGCCTGTTCGTACTTCTTCTTTGCAATGGCCAGTTGTTTTTCGGCCATTTTCTTCTGGTCGGTTTTCTTTACCGATCTGAATGTACGCGTACGTTCGCTTATCAGGGCCTTTGCTTCTTCCATCATCATTTCTGCCTGATGCATTTCATCATCCGCCTTCTGGTATTCCTTACGCGCTTTTTCTTTTTTCTCCAACAACTTATCCAGTTTCTCAGCAATTTTATGCTCCTTAAGTGCCCGTGAAACTTCAAAATCGGTGAAAAGCTTTTCAACTTCCGTTCCGTTAAACAACATGATGCTGGACAAATCGTCATTCCATGCCCTTTGCAGGATTATTTTCTTCTCTTTTTTAATATGCTGCATAACCCCCGCAGGCAACAATTTATCCCTGAGTATATCAGATATCTGGTCGGCCCCGGTTGCAAAACAACAGGTAACCACAGGCATGGAGAGATCACTGCGAAGGATATCTTCTGAAATCTTGCCGTCATAAAAACTTTTCAGGGCTTCAAGGATAGAGGTCTTTCCCGACTCATTCTGGCCGATAATCCCGGTAATGTTGTCGGATGACAATTGATTCCATCCCGTATCAACGATCGACCTGAAGTTTTGTATGCGAAAAGACAATAATCTCATAATGCTTAATGATCCACCTGAGGATCATGATGTAAATTTAATCAAATCTTGCACCCATTACCAAAATATCATCGACCTGGGAGTATTTTCCCATCCATTTTTCGAGCGTATGATCCAGTTTCTCTTTCTGATCAGGGGCTTTCTTCCCGGCAATTTCAAGGAGTACCGATTTGAACGGGTCGTATTTAAATTTTTTTCCATTCTGGCCGCCAAACTGGTCCACATAACCATCGGAAAAAAGATAAAACCAGTCACCTTTTCTTACATCGAAGAAATGATTTTTAAATGAGTGTTCCTCATGGCCGCTGATGCCAATGGGCATACGGTCGGGTTTAAATTCGGTCAAAACATCTTTCCGTACCATGAACAGCGGGTTGTTGGCACCGGCATACTGCATGGTTTTGTTGGCAGCGTCGTAGATACACAGTGCGATATCCATACCGTCCATGGACTGGGATACATCGCCGGTCTGGTGCAGGGATTTCATCACCATCTCGCGCAACAGGTTGAGGATACGGTTGGCACGGTAGCTTTCCCCGCGCGCCAGGATCTCATTAAGAAAGGAAATACCGAGAATACTCATCAGGGCTCCCGGAACGCCATGACCGGTGCAATCGGCTACAGCCAGATAGATCTTTTCATCCTTTTCAGCCATCCAGTAGAAATCCCCGCTGACGATATCCCTGGGTTTAAAAAGGATAAACCCTGCCGGTAAAAGCTTTTGAATCAAACTTTCAGGTGGTAACAGCGAAGACTGGATCAGACTGGCATAACGGATACTTTGTATGATCTCGTGCTGTTGCCTTGTGATCTCGTCACGCTGCCATTTAAGCTCTTCCAGGTATTTGTCCGTTCCGGTCATGCATCTGTCCTTTGCAGGTGCAAAGTAACAAAACTGTGCGGATTTTCGAATTCAGATATTTTTTTTGTTCAATGCATTGTACCCGGGATGAATTAAAAAATATTTTGCTGCTGATATCCTTATTGTTTCAAAAGTAAAGTGCTGTGCCATAATAATAAAAGGTTTGACTTATGCGTTAATAATGATCATTCTGTTACGGTAGTTTTAACAGACTTAACAAAATCTATCGTTAAAATCAGTAATGCCAGTGAGCCAAGGATTGCAGGAATAATATATACTTTTTCATATTTCACACCCTCACACCAGTATCCAAAAACCGGCGACCCCAGCCAGGCTCCAATCCATCCAATTACTACTTTTGAAAAAAAAGAGACCCAGCCCGGCCTGACATGATACTTAAGAACAAAATGCAGCACTGCCGAAACAACAATACTGATTGCCAGTAAAATAATAAAGCTAATAAAGTTCATTCCAATCATGATGATACCCTCCATAATTAAGTTTAAAATTACAACACAGCACTCTTTTATGATATTTTATGTGTTCGTGGCACTTTATATTCTGCTGCTCATACCAACAATCATTTAAAGATACAGTATATTATACAGAAAGACAACAAAATATTCTTACAGATTGAAGCAAATGGAGCATAATCCCAATAAAGATCCGGCCCCGCAAGGTTTAATTGAAGCTCCCCGCCGCCACAAAGTGATCCCCGTCCGAACGGCTAAAGCTTATCAGCCGGGCAGGCCTTTGGAACAAGCGACGAGGAACCGGGTTTACGAGTTTGGCGAAGCTAATCTTCGATCCTTTTCATTTTCGGATAATTAATTAAGCATATTAC
>JAADHC010000043.1 GCA_013152085.1 Chlorobiota bacterium | reverse complement strand
GCGCCGGCAGCGGAGACCGCCCGTCTGATGGATACATTGCAAAACTATAATTTTATTATCCTGGGGCTGCAGAACCTCAGCCAGCGCCCTTACCGCAATTTCGGGCTTACGGAAACCGTCATCTCTGCCGCACAGCAAATTATTGACAATCATCCTACCGTTACGGTATTTTTCGGCAATCCCTTTGCGCTGGCAAAAATTCCCGGCATCGGGCGGTCTGCCGCCCTGCTCCTCACCTACCAGGAGACAGGCATTATGCAGGATCTTGCCGCACAAATGGTCTTCGGCGCTTACCCGGTGAAAGGGCGGCTGCCGGTGACCGTCAGTGAGGAGTTTGCCATGGGCGACGGACTGGACATGGCTGCCGTAAACCGCCTGCGGTATGATATCCCCGAAGCCGAAGGTATGGACAGCAGGCTGCTGGAACGTAAGATCGACTCCATCGCCGAAGCGGGGATCGCCGCCAAAGCCTATCCGGGTTGCCAGGTGCTGGTGGCACGCCACGGTACGGTGGTTTTTCACAAAACATACGGATACCACACCTACGCAAAACGGCAGCCGACACAGCGTGAAGACCTGTATGACTTTGCCTCGGTTACCAAGGTCACCGGCCCGCTGCCGGCGCTGATGCGTCTCCATGACCAGGGAAAATTCCAACTGGATGTACCGTTTTACACCTACTGGCCGCAATGGAAACACTCCAATAAAAAAGAGGTGATCGTCCGCGATGTGCTGGCACACCAGGCACGCCTGAAATCGTGGATCCCTTACTGGCGGAACACTGTACGTCATGGACATTTCAAATGGCACACCTTCTCACTGGATTCATCCGGCCGTTACACATTATATGTTGCTCCCCGGATCTTCCTGAATAAAAATTACACAAGGAAAATTTACAAAGCCATCAAAAAATCACCCCTCGAACCCGAAAAAAAGTATCTCTATTCGGGACTCAGCTTTTATCTCTACCCGCAGATCATCAAAAACCTCACCGGGTATGATTACCCTGATTATGTGAAGGACAGCATATACAAGCCTTTGGGAGCTTACACGATCACATTCAATCCCTACAAAAATTTTAAGCTGCCGGAAATTGTCCCGACGGAGAACGACACCTTCTTCAGAAAGGAACAGTTGCACGGCTGGGTCCATGATGAAGGAGCTGCCATGATGGGGGGTATCTCCGGGAATGCCGGTCTTTTCGGCACGGCAAACGACCTGGCCAAGCTGATGCAGATGTATTTGCAGATGGGGGAATTCGGAGGAAGGCGCTTTATCTCGGATTCCACCATGCACGAATTTACGCGATGCCAGTTCCCGGAAAACGGCAACCGCCGCGGCCTCGGCTTTGATAAACCGCTGATCGAGAATGCCACACTAACCAGCGAACGGGTTTATCCGGCACGGAGCGCCAGCCCTTCCAGTTTCGGCCACTCCGGCTATACCGGTACCTTTACCTGGGCCGATCCGGAAAACGGACTGTTATATATTTTCTTTTCCAACCGGGTCTATCCCACCCGTTACAACAGCAGGATCTACGACCTTAATATACGTACGGCCATACACCAGGTGTTGTATGATGCGATAAAGGAGTGAGGAGACTGGTTCCTGGTGCTTAGTTCTTAGTTCTTAGTTCTTAGTTTCTGGGGTGCAGGGGACATGGGGCTGGTGCCGGAGGGCCGGAATAATGCCTGAATAACGTTGACCTTTTTATTTCAAGTTTATTTCAAGGTTTTGTTTGGATGTTATTCATACAGGTTATCGATATCGGCTTTGCAGAGGTCGTACATCGCTTCGCCCAGTTTCCGGGTCACATCCCTGAAATACCTTTCCCCTTTTTCCCGGGAAGCTTTCCGCGGGTCACCGGCTCCGGTATCCTCACTGATCTTTGACCAACGCCGTTCGGCCCAGAGCCAGCCCTCCCTGAACGCTTTGATCCTGATCTTCTTTTCCTTCCCTTTGCCCCATTTTTCCTTTGGCAATACAAGCTCAGGTTTCAGGTACAGCATCAGGCTGGTTTCCATCTCTTCGGCATGATCCCCGGAATTTTCAAAATAATTTTTCCGGTCAACTGACTGGTACCAGTTGGCCGAAGAGATAAACATGCGCGGATACTTCAATCCCAGTTCCCGTATTAATGGCCTGAAATCATTGCCCCCGTGACTGTTCACAATCATCAGCTTATGGATTTCCTGACGATGAAGCACCTCCACCACATCTTTCAGAACAGCAAACTGCGTTGAAGGATTCATATTTATATCCAGATAAATATCCACCTGACCGGTATTCACTCCATAAGGTATTGTAGGGAGTACAATTACTTTGCCTCCCTTCTCCCAGGCGATCCTCGCAGCTTCTTCCGAAATCAGGTCTGCTTCGAGGATATCGGATGAATAAGGCAAATGCAAATTGTGCGCTTCGGTGGCACCCCAGGGCAATACGGCCAGGTCAAATTTCACCTCCTTCAGGGTTGACCAGTGTGATTCTGCAAGAATATAAGGCCTCATGTGAATATTTTTTTAATTAAACGATAACATTTGCAAACTGTTTTCAAGGTTTAAAGGTACACATACGGATAATGATTTCGAAGTGAAAACCAATCTTGAATATCCGGCCGTAGTGTTGCTTTGTCATGAATGTTGCGTAAATATCTTCCTTTGCCTCGTCTTCCGGACCGGGTGATAAAAAAAGAAAAGACCTGTTATAGAAGGAACAGATGAGATAGTCATATTTTCTATATAATTGTTATTCTGATTTATATGAACACTTTATTAGGTATTTAAATAGGTAATTAAATAGGTAATTCCCATGAGGGGTAGATACCTGTGGAAAAATACCTGATTCCCGAAAAACGGCATCTTAAAAAATTAACCGGTAATTCGTCCACAATTCGTGAATTCGTGGCTACATCTCTTCTTTTTTGATCAGCCACAAGCCGGCAAAGGTGATCATCCCGTTTACCAGCAGCAGGGTGTAGCCGATATGGAAATCAAACCATTTAATGAAAAGCTGGTCTGTCAGATATGATAACAACGGGGACAGCAGAACAACCACCGGAACCCATTTGTCTTTCACCTTTTTCCGGGTGATCAGACCGAAGCCAAACAGTCCCAGCAAAGGCCCGTAGGTATATCCGGCAACGGCATAAACCGTATTGATCACACTGTCATTGTTCACCACCTTGAAAATGAACACGATCATGATCAAAAGCAGGGAGAAACCGATATTTACAATCTGCCTGGCCCGTTTCTTTTCTGTTTCATTCCTGCCCTCGAGGTTGAGAAAATCGGTATAAAAAGCGGTCGTAAGTGCGGTGAGCGCCGAATCGGCTGAAGAAAAAGCCGCAGCCGAAATTCCCAGAAGGAAAATAATACCGGCAACCGTGCTGAACCGGTTTAAAGCCAGGCCGGGAAACAGCAGGTCGGTTTTCAGGAAATGTCCTGCATTATCCACTGCCATTGTATAACCCGTTGTCTCAACATAGGCATACAACAGAACCCCCAGCGACAGGAAAACCAGGTTGGTAATGACCAGGATCACACTGTAGAGGTAGATGTTTTTCTGTGCATCTTTCAGGTTGCGGCAGGTCAGGCTTTTCTGCATCTCATTCTGGTCCAGCCCGTTCATCGCCAGCGCCACGACTATACCCGTAATAAACTGCTTATAAAAGTTCTTTTCGAAATTCCAGTCCCAGTTAAAGATCCTCGAATATTTGCTTTCGGTAATGGTATGTATCACCCCGCCGAATGAAAGATGCAACGACTTTGCAATAATAATGATCGTGACTCCGACGGAAAGCAGCATCATAAAGGTCTGGAAGGTATCGGTCCAGACAATCGTCTTGATGCCGGCCTTGTTGGTATAGATCCATATCAGAAGGATCGTGATCACCACCGTACCCATAAAAGGCATGTGAAAATAGCGGAATAAGGCCAGTTGCAGGACACCTGCCACGACAAACAACCTCAGTGAAGCACCGATAGACTGGGAAAGCAGGAAAAAGAGTGCCCCGGTTTTGTGCGAAACCTTACCGAATCTTTGTTCCAGATAGGTATAGATTGAAACAAGCTTCAACTTGTAATATAAAGGTAACAGGACAACGGCGATGAGAAAATAACCCACAAGATACCCGAGCACAAGCTGGAAATAATAGAAATGGGTGTTCCCCACTTCCCCGGGAACGGAGATAAAAGTAATTCCCGAAAGAGAAGCGCCGATCATTCCGAAAGCCACTGCATACCAGGGCGACCTGCGGTTCCCCGTAAAATAGGTTTCAAATGTGATACGGCGGGATGTGATCCGGGAGATCAGTATCAGGATGGTAAAGTATCCGCCAAGCACTGCCAGAACAGTTATGGGACTCATGTGACAGGCAGGTTTTTAGAGACGGATGAAACGAAGATATGCATAAGGAGAATATTTTAGTCCCGGTCGGAAACAAAGATAAAAAAGGATTATGTAACTTGTAACCCAATCATATGTATCACAAAATTTAAGACCTGTTTACCATGAAGAAAAATAAAATTTTTATCAGACAGGCCATCAGTTCTGAAGAAAAAGAAGCATGTGTTGCGATTATGTGCGATTATGGCCGCTACCGATCCGTGGATAACCCTGGGGTTTACTTTCGATGCCCTGACGGAACTCGTAAACGATCCTTTAAATACCGTTTATGTGGCACTTTCCGGGAAAGAAGTGACAGGAACCGCTGTCATACAGAACCGGGGGGCATTTGCAGGATATCTGAAATGCATTGCCGTAAAAGAAGGATGGCGGAATCAGCATATCGGAACAAAACTGATCAGTCATATTGAAAAAGAAATATTCTCCGTACACGCGAATGTTTTTTTATGTGTCTCTTCCTTTAACCGGAAAGCGCAGGAATTCTACAAAAGACTGGGTTATAATGTCGTCGGCGAACTAAAGGATTATATCATCAGGGGACATTCGGAGATCCTTATGCGAAAAACCCGGGGGCCCAGAATGGAATATAAACCCTCTTAGTATACAAACGGAATAAACCTTTTTGTCCGCTTACGCCATTCCTCAAACTGATCTCCGTACTTCGATTTCAGATGCTCATCCAGCTTGGGGATATTGAAAAAGACAAAAAAGCAAAACAGGAAGACCGGAATTATGAACGAAAAAAGATTTCTTGTGATAATGGCATAACCGGTCACCCAGAGCAGGTCGCCGAAATAATTGATGTGCATCGAATATCTGAACAAACCCTCTGTATAAAGCTTCCCCTTGTTCTCCGGATTTTTCTTCCAGCGATGCCGCTGCAGTTCTGAAGAGGTATTCAGGAATGACCCAAATAAAAAGATCAGGATACCCGCATAATCAATCAGGTCAGGAGGTCTTCCTGCTGTTAATACAAACAATGCAAACCCGATATAATACAGGGCAAACGCAAACGGAATACTCATGCTCTCCTCCCACGGGATTTTTCTTCTAACGAAAAAGAACATCGCAAAGGTAATACGTAAAAAGACGATTACCGAAAATGAAAAGACAATGATCCTCCTTTCAATTCCTCCGTTAACATTTTCCGAACCGAACCACCCTAAAATGGCATCCCCGCCATGTTGAAACAGAATCCGCCATGAAAGCCATAACAGGATAATCTCCAGAACTACGATGATGGTTTTCTGTGCAATGCTTTTGTCATATTGTCCGTACATGTCCATGATCAATGGTTTTACAGATGTGAATTAATCCTTTTAACTTAAACCAAATATACTGAATTATTGGAAATCAATTAGTAATGAACAGGCTGCACCTGCGAGATTAAGTATCGATTATGAATTTGAATGATCATACTTATTCTCATTAATGTCATTTAAAGTCAACTAATCGGTCTGTTCTCTTTTATAAATTTTTATCCTGTCATTCTCCCAGATTAATAATAAACGATTTCTGTAACGTTCAATATAATCCTGAATCACCGGATTACTTATATCCTTAACTGTCATAATATAGTCAACCCCTACCTCCGAAAACTTTCGTTCATTATCTTCAATATCATCTACGATTCCAAATCCAATTGACGGCCGGCAAGTATAAAGGGCCAAAACCCTAGGTTTAATAAACGCAAATACTGCATCATCATCAGTATGGTCCCGAATAAAATCGAAAGCCTCTATGGAATATTCGGACTGAGGCCCGGCATAGGTAACCTTTTGTGATTTAATCACCGAAGAAATTCCATCATAATAAAGAAAAAACAATAAAACCGCCAGTATAACCGGTATATAAATTTTCATGATTTTAACATTCAGTTTACTGAATTGTATTCCGTAAATAATATAGAGTATAACAAACGGATAAACCGGCAAAAGGTATCTGAATCCCTGGAAAGCCGGAAAAATAAAGAGAACTGCCACATATAATATGAAAATATAATCAATGATATCAATTCTGCTAAATACTTTTCTTATGAAACCGATTAAAAATAAAACAAGTGTTAAGAAACTGATAATGACATTATCCGAGAAAAAGTTTCCAATGAGTTCCGGATAATAATGCAAAGATTGCTTTAAGGTTACACCAATATTTTTAAGCTGAAATAGTTTTGGGAAAAAAGAATATTGTTCAGTTCCGGAAGGGAAAATCATACAGGTTACCAATGTATATGATAAAGCGATAGTCAGTATTACGATACCAGCGTTATAAAATATCACGACCTCATTTTTCCTGTGTTGTCGTCTGTTTGTTATAAACAGGATTATATAATCAATAAGAAGACCAAGCAAAATCACAATCCCCATACTTCTTATTAACATAGAAAAACCAATAATCATTCCGAGAAGGATTGAATTCTTTACAAGCAATTTCTCCTTAAACGGATGACTCAGGTAAAACCATACAGGTAAAATAATAAACAGAGTGAAAGGGATGTCAGACAAAACAGATGCCTTAAAACGTATAACCCATGGATTATAAATAAATGCAACGGTAATGACAGCAGAAAGAAAATATGGGAAATAATTTCTGTATAATTTTACAAGAAGTAATGATAATATGAAAAGAACTACGGAAATCAAATATGAAAAAGCCAAAATATTATTACCAAAAAAAGAGTAAACAGGTGCCAACAGCATCGGAAATCCGACAGGGTAGGCAGGTGGACCGAGATATGGATTCAGCTCATTAAAAATATAACCGGTTTCAGACTGTGATTTTCCCTCTGCAATACATTTTGCCTGGTTAATATATTGCGCAAAGTCTCCGCCCCAATTATGGCTGTTCTTTACATTAATAAACAATATTGGTAAAAAAACGACAAAAATAATCGTCTTTCCTGAAAAATGAGAAAGAATATATTGCATATATTTAAACATCTCTTATTTCTAAATGAAACCTTCCCCTAATTAGCCGTATTGAAAATTATATTTTTTCTTTTATTTGAACTCATCCATTAACAGACACAACATAAAGTTGAAATTGGACGTTCTTGGTCCTTGGTTCCTGGTACCGAAAAACTGCAAATGCCGAAATCCTGCATACACGAAAAACTGCAACCGGTTATTCAAAATATGTCTTAAACTGAGCCGGAAGCGACTCGATGGGCCGTATCCGTATATCCTTGTAAAACACCTCGGCGGCTTCGCTCTGTAACTGTATTTTCCCTTTGGTGAGCGGGATGGTTTTGCCGTTTTCAAGATAACGGGAATCCTGCAGTACCATCACAACCCTGCCGTTGACAATATGCAGGCTTTTCCCGTTGAAACAGATCAGTTCCAGTTCCGTCCATTCACCATCCGGGCTTTCGTGATCTTCGCTGCGCAGGCAGAAACCATCATATTGTGTTCCTGTACCCAGCGAAATAAAAGGCTGTTTCTCACTGGCAACCGGATTCATAATCCCCTCCGGAATAAATGCCCGTATATCCATAGCCGTATTCCTGCCACTCCAATAGTCTCCCATATGCCCTTCCATGACCTGGAATTCCTGCGAACGCATCCATGAACGCCAGTAATCAAGGCCACATTCGCCAATGGAATGGTACAGGATGCCGGAATCCATCAGTTTATCCTTCCTGGGATCCCATTTTTTATTCCCCCATCTGACTTTGAGTTTCAGGTCATAATTGTCATACTCCCTGCGGGTAAAAACACATCCGTATATTTCACCGCTGATACGCAACACCGGCCCGCCGTTTTCTTCAATGACCGAAAAAACATTATTTACATTCCTGTTATACCCTATGGGAGGGATCGTATCCCCGTTCTCGTCCAAAGGCATTTTCCCGTGATAACCGGGTTTATGGCTGTAGCTGAGGTACATTTCCCATTGCGACAGGTTTTTATCCAGTAAAGAAGTCCAATCCTGATCAGGTGTCTCGCAGGCATTCAGAGTAAACAGAAGCATCACAGCGACCGGAAGGGGTTTGAGTAAACTGATTTTCTTAAACATGTGATAAAAATTTATTGCTACTAAAGCCTGATATCTTTGTGGTGTGTATAATGAAATATAGATTAATATTGTAGCTGATGAAGCGAATCCACCCACATCAGCATACGGGTAAAAGCAGGAAGGGCCGAACTGCCGTGTGATCCTCCGGGTATTTCCCGTGTTTCAACATGAGCAGCACCGTTCTTTAACATATCATCCCTCGCCGTGATCATGTTCTGATACGGGACAATCTCATCTTCCGTACCGTGGATCATAAGCACCGGCGCAAGCGGGGCCCATCCCAGCAGTGTGTTTTCCTTAACCGCCTCCATAAGTTCCTGATCCGAACCGTCGAGATAACCGGCAATGAAATCATCCTGTATCAGTTCACTGAGAGTGTTTGGCAAAGCATCGGCAATCTGCCCCGAAGTATGATTCCCGTCAAATAACTGAGGGACCAGGGTTTCATAGGGGCTTTTAAAAATATCTCCAAGACGGTTCCACCGGTAAATCTGGTTATACGCCAGCAGAAAATAGGCAATAAAAGCGGGATTGGGATACCCGGGACGGGATAACACGGTATCAATGGTTCCTTTCAGATCGTACGGGCCGGCCATGGGTACGGAAGCCGTTACGGGAAACTCAGCCGGATAATGGTTTTGCAGTTCCCGGTGTGCTGCCATCGTAACATACCCGCCTTCGGAATATCCGGTAAGATACAATTCTCCCGTTGTAGCTACCGACTTTTCCTGCAGCGATTCCCTTGCTGCTACAAGAAAATCAACCACATTGGCCGATAGTGTCGCAGCATGCAGATAAGGATGCAGGCCTGAAGAACCTCCCAGTCCAAGATAGTCGGGGATGCAGGTGATATAACCCAGTGAACCGGTTACCAGTCCGACCATCCCTTCACCGGTTGTAATCAGCGGGTTGACCGAAGAGACCATGCTCTTTTTCGTTTCGGTGCCATGCTGGATGCTCATGACAGGCATCGCATCGTCAACCTCCGGAATAAACAGTGCGCCGGTTGCCGGAACAAGATCACCCTTCGGATTCAGGGTATAATAGGTAATGGAATATACCGTTACGCCGGACTGCAACGGTATGGGTAATTCTACTGCCAGAGCATTAACAAGGGTATGAATGGTTGACGTATCCCACGAATCGATCACCCTTTCACTGATAATATCCCCTCTTTCAGCCATCCCGCCGGGAGGAAAATCTTCTTTCCTGCAGGAAAAGACAAGCAGTAAAATTGCAGCAAGTACAAGACTACGAATGATATGATTCCTGAAATTCCGGTTGTATTTGATGATGTTCATATCCGAAACAGATTCTGAATATATTTTAAATGATATATACCGGTATTCCCGGTGTGATTGTATATTTTACAATTTTTCATCAAAGGTAAGAAAACTGAATTTTGCCAGGTGCAGTTTCTGCAAAAGATAAGCCAGCGATACCCAGGCAACACCCAGTCCGTATTTCAGGCTTCGTGAAAAATTGATCGAAGAAGCCTCTTCAAAATATTTTGTGGGACATGTAATCTCGGCAATCTCATAACCGGCCATGAAGATCTGTGCGATCATCTGGTTATCAAAAATAAAATCATCCGAATTGAGATGATAGGGAATTTTTCTGAGCACTTCGGCCGAAAAAGCCCGGAAACCGGTATGGTATTCCGAGAGTTTCTGATTCATAAGAAAATTCTGCATAAATGTCAGCATCCGGTTGGAGAAATACTTGTAAACCGGCATCCCTCCCCGTATAGCCCCTTTGCCGAGTATCCGCGAACCGATCACAACAGGATATACACCATCGGCAATAAGATAACACATGGAGCGGATCAGCCTCGGGGTATACTGGTAATCGGGATGAAGCATAACGATGATATCCCCGCCCAGTCCGAGCGCTTTATCATAACAGGTTTTCTGATTCCCTCCGTATCCGCGGTTAAAATCATGCTCAATGATATGGCGGATACCGAGGCGGCGGGCTACGGATACCGTATCATCATTACTCTTGTCATCGGTGAGTACCACCTCGTCAACAATATCATGAGGAATCTCACTAAAAGTCTGCTCCAGGGTCTGTGCCGCATTGTATGCCGGCAGGACAACAATGATTTTCTTATCAGCGATCATGGTTTTCGTTTTTGGTGCCCCCTCCGGGATCTTTCCGGAAAAAGACAAATCCGTTTTTTTCTCCGATACGCCGGAAAGCAGGGTAATATTTTTCAAATTCGGCTGCCCGCGTGTTTTTTGTTACGATATACACCGGACGGTCAACACTCTTCGTAAAAAGGTCGTCGTAGCCCGCCGCCTCTCCGGCAACCGGCGGCGGCTTGGCGGCATAAAAATACTGGGCATAACTCTTGAATCCCCAGGTATCCACATACACTTTTTCCCCAGCAAGCGAATGGTAAAACTCAATGGCCGCATGCTGGGAATACTGCTCCACCCTGGGAACAATCACTACCAGCGTGCTGCTGACAAACAGCATCGTCGCTACCAGCACACCGGCAAGCTGTTTTCCGGGTTGATTTCTGAAATACAACAATGCAAAAATTACTCCTGCAATCAACACCACACCTGTAAGGAATTCCCATTCCGACCAGTGCACCTCCGCCTGCAGGTTGCCGGCGGCAAAGGGATCACGTATCCAGCCACGTGACAGGATCACATCCTTATAACGGACAAACAATTGCAGGAGTACCGGAATAAGTCCGGTAAAGACCGCCAGGCCAAGGATCAGCCCGCGGTTCCATCGTGGCAGGTTATCCTTCGTTTCCATATAGTGCTTTGCCGTCAGGGCGGCCAGGAAGGTGAGCGAAAAATAGCACATCGAAGAATAGTGTATGATCTTCGTGTTCACCACGGTAAAAAGGATCAGCACAACCCAGAAGAGGATAAGCATCCACTGACGGAACGAAGTGGTTCTATCATCCATTACAGCAAATTTCCGGAAGGCCGGCAGGGCAACCACCGAGGCCGGGAAAACCCCGAAAAAGAGCACGACAAAATGATAAAACAGAAACCCGCCGTGGCCCGCATCTTCCTGTGTAAACAAACGTAGCTGGTAACGTATAAAATCGCCCACCAGGTAACCCCGGCCACCGAGGATTTGCATAAGGAACCACGATCCGCCGGTAATGGCCGTAACAAAAATATAAACCGGCAGAAACCGGGGAGCAAGGAAGACCTGCCATCGCCGGGTCACGATCATCCATACCAGGGCGGTAAGCCCGATGATCAGCAGCGCTACCGGCCCTTTGGTTAATACCGCCAGTCCGGCAAAAACGGCGGACAATACAACATGCCGCCACAACCTTTCCGAAACATAACGCCAGAGTTTGAAAACGGCAAGGAAAATAAAAAGGTTAAACCACGGATCAATGATCCCGGACTTGAAATAGAAAAAAGGAAGAATCGACAAACCGTAAAAAGCTACCCACCATCCTGCCAGACGCAAACCGCTAACCCGTTTCCCGGCATAAAAAAGTACCAGCAGGGTTACGACACCTCCAATCGCATTGGGGAACCGTGCGGCAAAAGCCGTGATCCCGAAAATTTTCATCGAAAACACCTGCATCCAGATAAAAAGGGGCGGTTTTTCCCAGAAAGGCAGATAGTTGATCCGTACCGTCAGGTAATCGCCGGTAGCGATCATCTCTCGCGCCGCTTCGGCAAAATTGATCTCGTCCCAGTCAAAAAGATTCACACTCCCCAGCCGGGGCAGATACAACAACAGCGCACCTGCAATGATCAGAGCCGGGTAATATCGTTCGCTGATCTTCATCTTCTTAACTCTCTTTTCCGTAGGATTGAACCGCGCAGTATGGCAGGATCCCATTTTTGATACAAATAAAACAACAGAAAAGTTGAACCCGTACCGATAAACGAACCGGCAACAATATCCTGCAGAAAATGCTGCGAAAGGTACACCCTTGACCATGCCGTAATGACAGCCAGCAGAAACCACACCATCTTAAAGGCAGGCCTGCGGGCAAGGATCACCAGCAACATGAAAATACCAAATGCCGTAGCTGCATGCCCGGACGGGAAGCTGTTGTAATGATGAAGAGGATAATCTTTGATCATGTATAAGGACGGATCATCCCGAAAAAAGGCCGAAGGCCGCAAGACCCCGGGGAAAATCACATGTTTCAGAAGCTGCACAATCAGGGTAATTACCAAATGATTGACTGCATGAAGCAACGCATAACCGTATCTTATGAAAAGCAGCGGAATCAATACCGCAGCTACCATCCAGCCGTTTCCCAGCTCTGTAACGGCGATAAAAAAACGGTCGAAAAAGGGCGAATGCCAGCGATTAATGAACAGATGTGTATCCGCTTTCCCGTAAAAACCGAGGATGACCATGGCAATGATAACCAGAACCAGATAAAGCAGGAAAACGCTGTTTTCCCGCCAGGGTTTCAACGGATGTTTTTCCGGCTGACTTATTTTCTCCTGTTCATGCATTATCATACAAAAATAAGCGTTCCGTGAGATAATGAAACAAAACCCGAAAAAAGAATTCTTGTAAATATCACATCCTTATCTGCCCGCCGGGACACCGGTGCAGGTACAGCAGGACTTCAAATGAAGTTCTGTACAATCAGCAACAACCCCGGAAGGGCTGAATATGAATAACCGCTGATGCCAATCAGCGGTAACAACAAAGAAAGTCATCATCCCCGAAGGGGGTGAATAAATTCCTTCTAC